>NZ_CALIJA010000098.1 GCF_938017615.1 uncultured Campylobacter sp.
GTTACGGCTGGAAATCAAGCGGCAATGTGCATAACTCAAGAATTTTACTTCATAGATTTATGAACCTTAGTGGCGGCTTTGTTGGCTCGCTAGGTGACTATTCAACAGGCGCTAGCCAGATCATCATGCCTCACGTTGTAGGTAGTATCGAGGTCTATGAACAGCAAACTAGCTGGCCAGTCGTGCTTGAAAACTCAAAAGTCGTAGTCATCTGGGGTGCAAACCCACTTGCGACACTTCGCATAGCTTGGACAGCGACTGATGAGCAAGGCTTTAAATACTTTGAAGAGCTAAAAAACAAAAAAGATATCAAAGTGATCGTGATCGATCCTATCAGATCTGAAACAGCGCAATACTTCGACAAAGCTCAGTGGATCGCTCCAGTGCCAAACACCGACACGGCGATGATGCTAGGCATGATGCACTACCTATATGAAAGTGGCAAATACGATAAAGAATTTATCGAAAACTACACTTATGGCTTTGATAAATTCCTCCCATATCTACTAGGCAAGACAGACAACACTCCTAAAAATTTAGAGTGGGCGAGCAAAATTTGTGGCATCGACAAAGATACTTTAAAAGAGCTAGCTGATACATTTGTAAGCAACCGCACAATGCTAATGAGCGGTTGGGGTATGCAGCGCGCTCACCACGGCGAGCAACCACACTGGGCGATGGTAACGCTAGCTGCGATGATCGGTCAGATAGGCCTACCCGGTGGAGGCTTTGGCTTAAGCTACCACTACTCAAACGGCGGCGCTCCGACTTGCAAAGGCGCGGTCATCGGCGGCGTAAATAGCGCAAGCGTGGGTAAATTTAACGACGAGGGCGGAATTTTAACCAGTAAAATTTTGCCGATTAACGCGATTGATGAAATTTATATTTTGGCGCGAGTGGAGCTTGACACTTATGCTATGGCGTTTTTGGCTGATAATAACATTTTGCTGCATATTTTTAGCGCCTATCAGAGCTTTCGCGGCAGTTTTTTCCCGAATACTTCAAATTCTGTAAATAAAAGCGGCTTTGTGCTTTTGGCGCAGCTGCGGGCTTTTGACGATCTTTCTAAGCGCCTTTTTATCGCTCGCGAGATTACTCGCGCTCGCATCTTAAATGCAGCCATTAATTGCAAGGTTTACGGCGTCTCGCTCGATACTGCGCCGCATCTGGATGCCCTAGCGCGCGCCTGCGACATAGCAGCGGTAATGGCAGTGGAAGGCGGCTTTGCCAAGTGGTATTTCGCGGCCTGGAACGAAATCATCGAGGATCAGCGCAGTTTTAAATTTACGACACGCTCCAAACGCCCGCCGGCGGATAAAATTAACGCTCTCATTAGCTATGTAAATACGCGCATTTATAACGTCTGCCTCAGCGAAATTTACAAAACCGAGCTTGATCCGCGCATCGGCTTTTTACACGAGCCAAACTACCGTGCGCTAAGTCTGCATCTAGATCTTGCAGAGATTTTTAAGCCTATTTTAGGCGATAGATTAATTTTTGGAATGTTAAACAAACGCGAGATTACGGCAAAAGATTTTGAAACGGATGCGGGGCGTATTCGATTCGGTCGAGAAGCGGTGCAAAAAATCGAGCTAAAAATGATTGAGAAACTATCATCTTGCGCGAACGTAGCGGGACAGAGCTTAACCTGGCGTCAAATTATACGTCGCGAGGCCAATCAGATTAAAAAATACGTCTGTGAAGGCGTGCCTTACGAGGGGCTGGTATGGCGGTAGGTCTCAGGGCTTCGAGCTTAATTTATACTTTTTTAATCTTAACTAGAATCACTTACGCCTATAGATTACGCCCTCTTAAAATGCATGTTTTTTGAAATAAATTTGATCTGAAGCACGGAACGGCGAACGAATTGGCTTTAAAAACACATATGTTTTTAAAATTTCAGCTTTTTATTATTCACACTTCGATTTTTGAATATCTTTATATTTAGATTTTAACATTTGCGCTCACGATACATATAGATAGCGATAAAGTTACTTTTAAGATTTTGAAATGCTGAAATTTTGGGCATTGAGCAATCGGCGCTTTTTTAAATTTAGTCTATTTTAAGGCATAAAAATATATACTCCTAACACTTTCTACCTAGGAAAATGGAAAAATTCGTGCTGTAGAATTCCATCCCGTTGGGAATTGAAACGATATGCGGCTGAACGAAATCGAGAGCGATGCGAAAGTAGAATTCCATCCCGTTGGGAATTGAAACAAACCCACAGGGCTGTAACGAAACGCAGTATAACGTAGAATTCCATCCCGTTGGGAATTGAAACATGCGTATAATATGAACTAATAAGAAGAAGCGTTTTGTAGAATTCCATCCCGTTGGGAATTGAAACGAGAATAGAATAATTATCGACGGGCTAGAAACTATGTAGAATTCCATCCCGTTGGGAATTGAAACAATAAATTGGTAAGCAGCACGATAGGGTGGAAAGCGTAGAATTCCATCCCGTTGGGAATTGAAACAAGAGTAGGATGCCCGAAATTTCGGATTTGCCGCGTGTAGAATTCCATCCCGTTGGGAATTGAAACCCATATCTTTTGCCGTAATTGTACCGCTGCTTATAGTAGAATTCCATCCCGTTGGGAATTGAAACATAAAATTCTTTCGCAATCCTAAGCACGCAGGAAACCGTAGAATTCCATCCCGTTGGGAATTGAAACGAATAAAATCGGTTGCGTTATTGTCCTGCATTTGGTAGAATTCCATCCCGTTGGGAATTGAAACACGTAGTATAAACGCGTCCTTTGGAATAATCCGCTTGTAGAATTCCATCCCGTTGGGAATTGAAACTCCTTTTGATTATTGATTATTGATACCCTAGGGGGGTAGAATTCCATCCCGTTGGGAATTGAAACGAGGATTGGGTGTTTTTGTGGGCGTAACGGCTAAGAGTAGAATTCCATCCCGTTGGGAATTGAAACGTAAAGGAATTGGGGAAATCGGAGCAGCAGCGGCAGCGTAGAATTCCATCCCGTTGGGAATTGAAACTGCAACGAATTACAAGCATCGAAAGAGAGAGAAGCGTAGAATTCCATCCCGTTGGGAATTGAAACACGCTGCTAAGTATCCAATCGATCTTTTCGCCTATGTAGAATTCCATCCCGTTGGGAATTGAAACGGATCATCATTGACATCAAATTTTTTCAAAGGATATAGTAGAATTCCATCCCGTTGGGAATTGAAACGCTCCTCTTGCCCGTTTATCTTTTTCATTGAGTTGTGTAGAATTCCATCCCATTGGGAATTGAAACTTCTGTCACTGCATTTTATAGCGTCCCGCAGGAATGTGGAATAATTCTATCCTTTGGGAATTGAAACGCCTAAATGGGCTTATTGCACGATTTGCGTAGGCGGTAGAATTCATCTTGCTGAAATCAAAACGAATCTACGCGATATGACTTTCGCGGCGGAAATGTGTAGAATTCTCATCTCGCTATAAAATTTAAAAAGATTAGTTGTGGCTGGGATAAGATATAGCATGGGGCACTTATGCGAAATTCATTCGGTTTCAATTCACCTACTAAATATGTTAAATTTATGGGTTACGAATAAAATTTTGAAGTTACTCACAAATTAAAATTTTAACGAACTGTATATTTGCCGCAATATAAATAGATTTAAATGCAACTCATTTAATAGCAATTCAAAATATTTATAAAAATGCACGCTATGGATCTTAAAAGCTAGGTTAAAGAAGGAATTCTGCATTAATTTTAATTAAATTTACGCTACAAATTTAAGATCATGTGCCAAAGTTAGAATTTAAAATTAAATTAGATGATGTCAAAGAGGCAGAAAGATGGAAAAAATTTTATAAAGCAGAATTTGGTAGCATCCTCTGAAACTGCAAAACAAAGAATATCGGCGTGGTCGTCATAAAAAGGAAAAATCATCTAAATTTAATGGATACTACCGCCTTTGCCACATAAAGTATAATAAATAAATGCCTCCGCCAATTATTTTTTAAAATTTTTAAAAAATTTCTTCAAAAACGCCTTGTAAAAGATCACGAATTTCGACTCTTTTTTCTCATAAATTACGCGAAAGACGCCCTGTAGATCCAGCTTTTCTTGCAAAGTAATGTTTTGCACTCTACTCTCCTATAAGTTTTTTTATCTTATGCAGCACAAACGCAGCGTCGTCGCTATCGAGCTCGCACAACATCTGGCATATCGCGGTCGCGGCTTGCGGCTTGGTCGTGCCCAAGCGCCAGTCCTGATACGTCCGCATCGACACGCCTAACCTATGCGCCATCGCGGCGTGCGAGATCTTTTTGCCGTTGTTTTTAGCTTCGACGGCATTGTGCAAAATGTTGAATATATCGCTCGTTTCTAACATATGAAAATTATACAAATTTATTCGTTAATTATACATAAAATCGTATAAAATGAATAAAAATCGTGTTATTCATAAGTAAAAATAGCAAAACACTTCGTTTATCCGTATGAATTATACAGAATACTGCATAAAATAAACATAAAATTTTATAAAATTTTGCATATTATGCCGTAAAGACGAACCGACTTGCGCAAATAGGTGTCTTATCGATCGGCACATTAAATTTTTAAACCGGGATAGAATGAAATTTACATATCAAAGCTTTTGGGATTTGATTTTTTTGATCGGTTCTGGTAGCAATTACGAATAAGATGGAATTTTACCCTTTACCCAGCTATACCTGCCGACGCAAAGAGCGTTTCAACTCCTAGTGGAATAGAAATTCTACGGAAAGGCGGTGAATGCGGAATATCTGAGTTTCGCATTTCAATTCCAGTTGGGAATTGAAACATCGTATTATACGAGGCAAAAACGGCAGATAATCAGTAGAATTCCATCCCGTTGGGAATTGAAACTATGAACGACAGCCGCAGAGAAAAGCAAGCGACGAGGTAGAATTCTATTCCATTAGGAATTGAAACGTGATATACTTCATCACGTAGCCCGTGGCGTTGTGTAGAATTCCATCCCATTAGATAGAATTTCAAAGAATCTTGAGGTGCACAATCATAGAATTTAATGCATTTCTATATATTAGGAAATAAATCCCTAATGAAGCAATTCCTAGCAAGCCTCCCTAGCGAGTAATCTCCATTGGCAAGATTTAGCCCTTTTTCTTATCCTTCTTGTTCTTGCGAGAGGGGCTTTCCAGCTTGCGCCAAGCCTCGCTTTTTTGGCTATCTTCCATTAGCACTATCTCCCTGGCGCCGTTTCGCACGAGGTTTGGATCCACCGCAAGCTCCTTCGCATCGATCTTTTCGGGATAGTCTATGCGCGAGAGGATGCAGCGGAAGGCGTTTAGTCGCGCGATCTTTTTGTCGTTGCTATCTAGGATCGTCCACGGCGCAAACTCGGTATTCGAAGCGAGCAACATCGAGTATTTTGCGAGCGTGTATTGATTCCACAGCTCCTGCGATCTCGCATCCACCGGCGAGAGTTTGTATTGCTTCAGCGGGTCGGTACGGCGCGATTCAAAGCGTCTTTTTTGCTCCTCTTTGGAGACTGAGAAGTAAAATTTAAACAAAATTATCCCCGCACTTACCAAAAGCTCCTCAAATTTAGGCACTTGGCGCAGGAAATCTTTATGCTCGGCGTGGGTGCAAAAGCCCATCACCGGCTCGACCATCGCGCGGTTGTACCAGCTGCGGTCAAAGATCGTGATCTCGCCGCCGCTGGGTAGGTGCGCGACGTAGCGCTGGAAGTACCACTGCGTCTTTTCTACGTTGCTCGGCTTTTCGAGCGCTACGATGCGGCATCCGCGTGGATTTAGGTGCTCGGTTAAGCGCTTAATCGTGCCGCCTTTGCCCGCCGCGTCGCGCCCCTCCATCAAAATCAAAATTTTTAAGCCTTTTTCTTTTACGAATTTTTGCAGCTTCAAAAGCTCGATCTGATATCTCTCAAGCAGCGTTTCGTAGTCTTTGAACGAGATTTTTTCGTACTTTGAGCTTTTAAATTCTATCTCTTTCAGTGCTATTTCGCCTGTTTCGGTTTTGATCTCTTTGCTCATATCGCCTCCTAAAAATTTTAAGGAATTTTACAAAAAAGTTCTTTAGATTACACTATAAATTCATACTTATTACGTTAGAATGTAGGAAAAAATTTCAAAGGATAAAATTTGATCAGATCACTTATTTTGGCAGCGTTTTTTCTTTTAGGCTTGGGCGCCGAGCCCCTAAAACCCTCCGATGCGTTCAAGCTTAACGCGACGGCGCAAAGCGATAGCGTAACGCTAAGCTTTGATATCGCGGACGGGGTCTATCTCTATCAAAACGAGATAAAAATTTTCACTGACGGCGCGGAGGTGACGAATTTAATAAATCTGCCCGCCGCGACCGAATACAAGGATTATAAAATTTACGAGGGCAAATTTAGCATCACCGTGCCTTTAGGCCTCGTACTTGCAAATGCCGCAGACAGCGATGATTTCGTGCTTAACGGCGATTTTTTGGGCTGCACGAAGTCGGGCTTTTGCTACCAGCCGCAGCAGTTCGGCTTTAGCTTCAAGCGCGTGGTGGAGGGCTATCAGATCAGCAAAATTTCAAACTCCGAGCTGAAAAGATACCGAAGCGGCGGAAATTCCGCGCAGATTTCTGCCGCATACAGCGCACAAGGCGGGGCTGTAAATTTTAAAAGCAGTGCCGCAGCTTCGGGCGCAGAGGCAAATTCCTTGGCAAGCTCGCACGCAGCGGGAAATTCCGCGGCAAACTCGGCAGAAAACGCTGCTTTAAATTCCGACGAAGCTTCCACGCATAAAAATCCGCACGCAAATTCCATCTCCGAGCAGGATAAAATTTTAAACGTTCTTGGCGGCAAGAGCTTCATCGCGGCGATCGCGCTGTTTTTCGGCTACGGCGTGCTGCTCTCGCTAAGTCCTTGCGTCTATCCGCTCATCCCGATCCTCTCGTCGATCATCGTGGCGAAAACTTCCTCGAAGCCGAGCGCGAAGAAAAGCCTCGCCGTAAGCCTCGCGTATATTTTTGGGATGGCGAGCTCGTATGCGATTTTAGGGGCTTTCGTGGCGGTTTTCGGGCAAAATTTACAGGGCCTGCTGCAAACTCCGCCCGCGCTGATCCTAACCTCGCTCATATTCGCCGCGCTCGCGCTTTCGATGTTTGGATTTTACGAGATTCGCCTGCCTGCGCGCTTTCAAAGCTTCTTAAATAGCAAAAGCGAAAAGAGCGGCGGTATGATCGGAGTTTTTTCGATGGGGCTTATCTCGGCGCTCGTCGTATCGCCGTGCATCTCCGCTCCGCTTGCAGGCGCGCTCGTTTACATCGCGGGCAGCGGCGACGTTTTGTTGGGCGCGGCGGCACTTTTTGCACTGGGACTCGGAAGCGGCGCGCTACTGCTTGTGGTGGGGCTCGGCGGCGCATTGCCTAGGCCCGGAGCTTGGATGGAGGCGGTGCCTAAAATTTTCGGCTTTTTGCTGCTTTTTACGGCGGTGTGGATTTCGCGCACGCTCATCGGCGAAAATTTAAGCCTGCTGATTTATGCGGTTTTGGGCGCGATCTTCGCAGGATTTTTAGGGCTGTTTGACGGCGGCGCAGGCGGTATCAAGCGTGCTTTGGCTCTTGTGATCGCGCTATATTCGGCGCTGCTGCTCGCGGGCTTTGCCAGCGGCGCGAAAGATTTTTCCAGGCCGCTTGAAAATTTAATCCCGCAAAGCACGAGATATTCCAGCGGCGGCCCCGGCGGCGAGAGCTTGCAAGCGAGCGAAATTTCTCACGCTAAAAATTTAAGCGGCGCGCATTTTTCGTTTGTGCACGATCTGGCGCAGCTGCGCGGCGAAATAGAAAATTCCAAAAAGCCCGTGATAGTGGATTTTTGGGCTAGCTGGTGTAAAAATTGCGAGCAGAGCGAGCGAGCGTTCGCAGATCCCGCTCTTGCAGGCGCTCTTGATAAATTTAGCCTTTTAAAGATCGATCTTAGCGAAGATAGCGAGCAAAATAGGGTGATAAAAGCGCATTTCAACGTATTCGGCCCGCCTACGATTCTGTTTTTTAAAGAGGGTGCCGAGATTGCGAACCTGCGCCAGATCGGCAGCGTAAATTCCGAAAAGCTGGCTGAGATTTTAACCGAAATTTAGTGAAATTTAGATAGATTTCAAACAAAATTTAGTTTTAAGGATTGCGCGATGATAAGTAAAAATAGGGCTACGAAAGAGACTAAAATCGAGCTTGAGCTGGAGCTTTACGGGCGCGGCGCGGCGCAGATACAAACGGGTATCGGCTTTTTCGATCATATGCTTAGTGCGTTTGCCAAGCACGCGTGGATTGATCTGAACCTGCGCTGCGAGGGCGATTTGCAGGTCGATTTTCACCACAGCGTCGAGGACTGTGGCATAGTGCTCGGAAGCGCGATCAAAGAGGCGATCTATCCCGCGCAGAATATCGAGCGCTTCGGCGATAGCGTCGTCGTGATGGACGAAGCCGCCGTAAGCGCTGCGCTTGATTTTTCCAACCGTGCGTTTTTGGTATTTGATTGCCCGAGCCTGAAGCGCGGTAAGATCGGCGAATTCGACGCTGAGCTCGTGGAGGAATTTTTTCGCGCTTTGGCTTTCAACGCAAATTTAACGCTGCATATAAGCCAGATTCGCGGCGAAAATCTGCACCACGTGGCGGAAGCCGCGTTTAAGGCGTTCGCCGTCGCATTTCGTCGCGCGATAAGTATCAACGAGCGCGCCGGCGTGCCTAGCACGAAGGGCGTTTTATAGCGGTAAATGCGCGCTAAATTTAGTAAATTTGGCAATTCGCGGTTTTGAAATTTTATCGGCGTTTGAAATTTTACTCTTGCCGCTGCTTGAAATTTGCAAAATTTCGCCATTACTCTGGCAAAGCGCGCCGCTTTATTAAGACTGCTTACGCTGGCGGTGCATTTGCGCCCGCCGCGAAAACCGCGAACTATGCTATATGAAATTTCGCACTGCCGGAGCGCTAAACCGCCGCTTTGCATATTAAAATTTAAAGGTAAAAGATGAATAATTTCGGATCGCTTATGGAGATTTTAAATGTGCTGTTTTTGATCTGCTTTGTTTGGCTCATCGCGTGCTTGATTAAATTTATCAGATCAAAAGACGAGCCGGAGCACCATAAAAGAGATAAAAAATTTCTAATTATTTCGGCAGTTGCGTTTGCATGCGCTTTTACTCCACTCATATATTCTCAGTGGCTATTCGATCCTTTTTCCATGTTTATCTTGGTTTTTACTGGGCTGCCGGTAGTTTCGCTCATTTGGCTAATCGCAAGTTTAGTAAAATTTATTAAATCGGCTAAAAGTGCACCCGAGCGCCGCAGAAGAATTAGAAATCTTTTGATCCTCTCTGTGTTTTCGTTCATAATTTTTTTGAGCGTCCTAATGGGCTTTTTTTGGCTACTTAATCACGCAATCGAGCATATGTGAGGCGCAAAATGAGCGATGAAATTTTTCAAAAAACGATCGCCGTAATATTGACGGCCTGGGCGATCAGCGTTTGCGCACTAACCGCAGCGGCGCTGTATCTGCAGAGCAAATGCTCGATCATCTCCTATATCGCGAACGGCAACTAAGATGAAGCGCACATCTATCGTCATTTTGCTACTGCTTAGCTTTGCGGCTTTCGATTTTGCATTTTACAGCCTCGTCGTGAAGCGATACGTAAATCAAAGCAGCGCCGAGATGCAGGCCAAATCGATCGAGCTGCATAAATTTCTGCCGTTTGAGCAGGGCTCGCAGATCGTGCGCGCCAGCTCTAGCTTAAAACTTAGCGGCGATCTGCCGATAATCGACGGCGCAGCGGCGCTATATCCCGTGTTTTCGGCATTCGTCGCGGCGAGCTATCCCAAAGAAAGCGTGGAGTTTGACGGGCGAAATTTTACCGATGCTAGCAGGCTTAAATTTAGTAACACTCGCGGCGCATACAAGGCTATAAGCGACGGCGAGGCGGATCTGATCTTCGTCGCAGCTCCTTCGAAACAGCAGCTTGATTACGCGCGAGAAAAGGGCGCAAATTTACGCTTCGTGCCGATCGGGCTGGAGGCGTTCGTCTTCATCGTAAATGCAAATAACAAAGTTTCAAGCTTAAGCGTGGATCAGGTGCGAGGGATTTATTCTGGGAAGTTTGACGATTGGTCGCAGCTCGGCGGCGAGCGCATGCGAATAGATGCCGTGCAGCGAAACGCGGGCAGCGGCAGCCAGAGCGCGTTTTTGAAATTTATGAGTAAGACGCAGCCTAAGCGCAAGATCACGGGCTTTTTCGGCAGTGCAATCGGCTTTTCGTTTCGCTATTACGTCGAGGGGATCGTGCAAAACGGCGGCGTGAAGATGCTTAGCCTAAACGGCGCGTATCCGAATAAAGAAAATATCGCTAGCCGCAAATATCCGCTCGTAGCCGAAATTTACGCAGTTTACGACGAAAATAACAAAAACGAAAATATCCGCACGCTGATAGATTGGATCCTTTCGCCGCAGGGGCAAAGCATCATCGAAAATAGCGGCTACGTGCCGATTAAGGGCTAAGATCGCAGCTTAAATTTATACGGCGTTTGCCAAAAATTCAGCCAAATTTCGTTAAAATCACAAAATTTCAAAAAACGGAAAACGAAGTGATAAAGATCATATTTTTAGACGTAGACGGCTGCCTTAGCGACGGCGGGCTGTATCATTCAAACGGCGGCGAAGAGATGAAGAAATTTAACGTAAAAGACGGGTTCGGCATCCAGGAGTGGCAGCGGCTGGGGCTAAAGGTCGCGATCATCACCGGCAAAAGCTCTCAAATCGTCGCAAATCGCGCGAGAGAGCTAAAGATCGATACGCTCTTTCAAGGCGAAAAAGACAAACGCGCAAGGGCGGAGCAAATTTTAAAAAATTTTAACCTAAGCTTCGATGAGGCCGCCGCGATCGGCGATGATATAAACGATGCAAAGCTTTTAAATGCGGTCGCGATCAGCTTCAAGCCCGCCGATGCACTAAGCTCGTTAAAAGCGGACGTCGTGCTAAGCAAAAACGGCGGCTGCGGCGCAGTGCGCGAGATGATCGAAATACTCGTCGATAAAAATGGCATGCGCGAAGAGTGGAATAGCAAATGGCTGTAGTTTCGCAAGCGCGCGTGAGAGAGCCTGCGAGGGGCGAAATTCTGCGCAGATCAAAGAGGACCGAGCGATGGTGATAAAAATTTTCTACGTCGCGATTGCGATCTTTTGCGTCGCGATGGTGTTTTTAAGCGTGCAGACGCCGTATTTTAGCGATATGTTTAGACAAGATCTAAGCATTGCGAATATGGAGATGAAAAAGATCGTCGATTATCAGATCGGCGAGCGCGTGGATGCTAAATTTACCGCGGACGGCGGCACTCGCTATAAGGATCGCGACGAGTTTGTAAATTTTAAAGCCGAGGAGATTAGCGCGGATCTGAATCACACTTTGGTTTCAAAGACCGCGACGCGCGCAGGCGAGCTGATAAAATTTAACGGCGACGCGCACTATGTAAATAGCAGAGGCTTTGATTACACGGCGCAGGAGATCATCTACGATACGAGCAGCAAGATCGTCCGCTCCGACGTGCCGTACGTGCTGCGCCAAGGCGGCGACCGCATCACGGGCGCAAGTATCAGCTACGACACCAAAACCAAACAAACAAACTCAAAAGGAATCCACGCATGGTATTTAATAAAAGATCAAAATTCCACAAACTAATATTCGCATCTGCGCTAATTGCGGGCTTTGGCGCGACTACTCTTAGCGCCGCGCAGGAGCAGGTCGAGGTCACGGCGGATAATTTTTTCGCCGACGAGATCAAGCAGATCAGCGTCCTAACCGGCAACGTCCGTATCAAAAAGGGCGCTTATGATACGCTAAATTCCGACAAAGTGACGATCTACTTCGACGCCAAACGCCAGCCTACTAAATATGTCGCGACCGGAAACGCAAATTTTAAAATTTTACTCAATCAGAAGCATTACGACGGCAAGGGCGGCGTGCTGACCTACGATCCGACTATCGAGGCCTACACGCTCGAAAATAACGCCTACCTGCACGAGGCCGAGACCAAAAAGGAGGTTTACGGCGATAAGATCATCGTAAATCGCCAAAAGGGCACCTACGAAGTAAAAAGCGGCGGCGGCGAGAAAAAGCCCGTGCGTCTGATCTTTCAGGTCGAAGATCAAAACAAATGATCTATCCTAGCAGCGCGCAGTTTATCACCTCCGCCGCAAATATCGCGGGTGCGCCCGAGTTTGCGATGAGCGAAGTGGCGTTTTTGGGGCGTTCCAACGTCGGCAAAAGCAGCCTGATAAACGCGCTTACCGGGCGCAAAAATCTAGCCAAATCAAGCTCGACGCCGGGCAAAACGCAGCTGATAAATTTCTTTGAAGTTAAATTTAAACAAAAGCTTGCCGCAGACTCGGACGGCTCGCAAAATGAAACGCCGCTTGATCTAGCAAGCAAAGAGGCTTTAAGCTCGGCTGCAAATTGCGTGCAAGAGCGCGCGGAGGTTGCGGCGTCTGAGCGAAATTTAAAGCAGGATTTCGTTTTAAATTTAAAAAGCGCCTCGGCGGATTTTAGATCGGATCGCGAGACAGATCTTGCGGCGGGCTTTGCGCCGAATTCAGCGCAAAGCCCCGAATTAAATTTTACAGACAGATCCGCGCTAAGCTTAGCGAGCAACCCCGCCTTTTCGGATCTTGCTAGCTTGGGTGAAAATATCTCTTTGATCTTCGTGGATCTGCCTGGGTTCGGGTATGCCAAGGTTTCTAAAAAACTGCATTATATCTGGCAGAAAAATCTCGACGAATTTATCAAAGAGCGCCTAAATATCAAGCTTTTCGTCCATCTCATCGACGCGAGGCAGTTTGATCTTACGATAGATAAAAATTTGCAAAACTATCTCGCTAGTTTTCTGCGCGGCGATCAAAAGGTCGTGAGGCTCTACACCAAAGCCGACAAGCTCAACCAAAGCGAGCGCGCAAAGCTTTTGAGGCACGATCCGAAGGCGGTTTTGGTCTCTACGCTAAAGGGCGGCGGGCTGCAAAAAGCGCGAGAAATCATTGTGCGCGGGGCGTTTGGATTATGAAATTTATAAATTTAAATACGTTAAATTTTGCGGCGCAGAATTTCAAAATAATTAAATTTAGAGGATATAAAATGCGCCGCGAAGATCGCGCAAAGATTAGGGAAAATTTTAGATGATACGGCTAAAAAAAGCGCGCCTTTGCGACATTTCGCGTATGCAGGAGCTCGTAAAAGAGGAGGTACAAAACGGCGTGATCTTGCCGCTTGAAAGCGATGAGATAGCTGCCAATATCCGCTCATACGTGCTGGCGTTCGGCTGCGATTCTAAGGCGGATAGGAGCTTTTATTCTAAAGAGAATTCCGATTTAAATTTAGCGCGCAATGCCGATTTAAATTTAATCCAAAGCTCCGCCGCAAATTTTGCCGAAATTACTTCTGAAAATTCCGTCGAAGATGCCGCGGGTAATTTTGCGCCGCAACGAGCCACGCCGCAAAATAGCGTGCCGCAAATCGCAGCGCAAGCCGTATCTGGGACGAGCTGCGCACAAGCGGGCAAAGAGCAAATTTTACGGAGCGAATATTCACAAAGCGAGGGCGTTTTTCAGAATGACCTTTCGCAGCTTTGCGAATCGCAGTCCGCAAAAAATACCGAAATTTTGGCGGGCTTTGCTTCGCTTAAAATTTTTAACGCCGATCTTGCCGAGGTGCGCTCGCTCATCGTCGCTCCGCAGTTTCGCAGGCGAGGCATTGCCAGAGCTATCGTAAATGAGCTGCTAGACGAGGCGAAATTTTACGGGCTAAAAAGCGTATTTACGCTCACCTATCAAAAGGAATTTTTTGAGCGTCTGGGGTTTACCGAAATCCCAAAGGACGAGCTGCCCGCGCAAAAAATTTGGGCCGATTGTATTAAATGCAAAAAGTTTCCGGTATGCAACGAAATCGCACTTATCTATACCTTATAGCGGACACGCTTTTTAGCGCGGGAGTTCTTTTCTACCTGCTTCTAAGTGCGGTGTATAGGGGGCTGCCGCCGCTGATCGGATTTTTTTTCACGGCGATGGTTGTGCAAAAATATGAAAACGACGTAAAATTTAAAAAGTTCGGCTTTAGCTGGTTTTTCTCTATTTTTTATCTGTTTTGCGCTGAGCAGATCCACGGATTTAACCTATTTAGCGTGGCTATCGCGTATTGTATTTTTTATTTCGTGGTCTATGAAAACTCATTTAAATATATTAAATTTAGAAATTTTTTGATCTGCTTTTACGTGATGATCAGCTATGTTTTGGTCTTTGTGGTGAGCAACTCGATCTCGGCGATCAAAAAGAGCGAGTATCTGCCTCTAAGCGGCGAGTATTTAAATTACATCGTGATTGAAATTTTACTCGCTCTGCTCTTTTTTAAGGGGCGATTGGTATGAGGCTGAAGTTCGTATTTGCTTTCGTGATATTATTTTTTAGCATGCTTTTGGTGAGAATCTATTATCTTTCGATCAAATCGAACGAATTCTACGAGCAGGTCGCTAAAAACAACGTCATCTCTACCGAATACATCCCGCCGGTGCGCGGTCAAATTTTAGACGCCAAAGGCCGCCCGCTCGCGATAAACAATCTCGGCTTTTCGCTATCGATCGCGCCGCATCTAAAAGACGCCGCGCTGCAAAGCGAGCTAAATAATATCTCTCGCTACTTCAAAGATCTCAACGTCACCGCGATGAGTAAGAGCTACAAGGACGCGAATTCCGCTTACAACCAAGACTTTATCGAAGTCGTGCCGTTTTTGGATTACAACGCCACGATAGAGCATTTTGCAAGCCTAAGCCTGCACGAAAATATTAAAATTTCGCCCGCTTCGCAGCGCTTCTATCCTTATGGCGCGCTTGCTTCGCACATCATTGGCTACGTGGGCCGCGCCAATAAAAAGGATATCCAAAGTAACCCCCTAAGCGCGCTTACCGGATACAACGGCAGAAGCGGCGTCGAGGGGTATTATAACGAGCTTTTGCAGGGCAGCAAGGGCGAGCGCAAGACGAAGGTTACGGCGCTAAATCAGGTCGTGGAGGAGATCTCGATGCAAGAGCCCAGCAGTAGCGAAATTTCGCTTACCATCGATCTTGAGCTGCAAAAATACCTCGAGGAAATTTTTAAAGACAAGGACGGCGTAGCGATCGTGATGGATCTGCGCGACGGCGCTATCATCGCGGCGGGCAGCTTCCCCGAATACGATCTAAACACCTTCGTGGGCGGAATTTCGCAGGCGCAGTGGGACGAGCTGATAAAAGATCCGCGCCATCCGTTTACGAATAAGCTCGTAAACGGCCTCTATCCGCCGGGCTCTGTAATCAAGATGGCAGTGGGGATGAGCTTTTTAAATAGCGGCAAGATCAACGAAAACTGGAGCGTGTTTTGCAGCGGCGCGATAGAGCTAGGGGGGCGAAAATTCCGCTGCTGGAAGAGCTGGGGTCACGGCCGCGTGAGCCTAGTAGAGGCGATTAAGGGTAGCTGCGACGTGTATTTTTACGAAGGCTCGCTGCTAGTGGGGATCGACTATATGTCCGCGTATCTACAGCGTCTGGGTTTCGGTAGCAAAACGGGCGTCGATCTACCCAATGAGTTTGTAGGCACGATGCCTAATAAGGCCTGGAAAATGCAGAAATTTAAGCGCGCGTGGTATCAGGGCGAGACGGTCAATGCCTCGATCGGCCAGGGCGACGTGCTCGTCACCCCTATGCAGGTGGCGAAAAACACCGCGCAGATCGCCTCGGGCAAGGCTATCACGCCGCATTTTTTAAAAAGCATCGACGGTAAGCCGGTGGAATTTGCCCCTACCGAGCTTTTTACGCCGAAAGAAAAGGCGCAGCTGCCCCTCGTGCGACGCGGTATGTATGAGGTCGGCAACAACCCCGACGGAGGCACCGCCTACAAGCTCATCCATACCGCAGTAGTGCCTCTAGCGGTCAAGACCGGCACCGCACAGGTCGTGGGCATCTCGCAGACCGCCAAAAAGCGAATGAAAGAGGCCGATATGGACTACTTCCACCGCTCGCACGCCTGGATGACGAGCTTTGGGCCGTACGACAAGCCGCAATACGCCGTAACCGTGCTCGTAGAACACGGCGGCGGCGGCGGAAGCGCGGCAGGTCCCGTGATAATGCAAATCTACGAAAAACTCGCTCAGATGGGCTACATAGACGCCAACGCAACGATCATTAAAGATACCGCAAAGAAAACTAAGTAAGATGGAATTCTAAAATTTAAAGCAGCAAAAGACCCTAAAATTGGGTAGGACAAAGTGATTTTAAATTTTAAATGCTCCATAAGAATAAGGCGGTAGAATACGCCAAAATATCTTTTTATAAAAATGGGGAAATTTATGCGAGATTACGACAAAGAGCCGATAGTT
>NZ_CALIJA010000099.1 GCF_938017615.1 uncultured Campylobacter sp.
AAATCGTTTTGAAGAAATTTTGCACAGTTTTGATTTTATCTGCTCTAAGAATCATTTTCGCTTTTGTGGACGTGTATATTTTAAACTATCGAAGGCAGGCAACGCGAAAACGGCTTTGCTCTATTGATTTCACGTATCCTGCGGCTTGCGATAATCATATAGACAAGCATGGATTTAGTAAACGATAGTTTTAACACAGTAGCTTCGTATGAATAAATTTATCTTACTAAGGGACATAATCGCTTCGGCGCAATTTAAAATTTTGAGTAGTTTAGATAGACGGATTTAAATTTAGAACAAAGAGTCGATTCAAATTTAAAATCCTGGTGCAAGAATAAAAAGCAAGAAGATAAATTTAATAAGATCCCGCAAATTTATCTTAAAATTTAGCGGGATCAAATTTGATTTTACGCCGCAGGTGCGCTATTTTCGGCGTGCGTATTGTCCGAGTCTTTAGGTCTTAAAACCCACTGCTTTGCAAAGATCAGCGCGTAGATCGCAGCGCCGATGCCGTAGCTTACATATTCGCTCGGGATAAACTCGATAAATTTCGCGCAGATATTAGGCACCAGCATTAGCGGCGTTACTAGCAGCAATAGCAGGCGCTCTATCAGGTTACATTTTGTTACGAACCAGCCCTGCAGCGAGGAGCTGAAAGCAAACATACCCACGATCGCCGTGGCAAAAATCAGCACGATTTGCAGTGGATCGCTGATCCAAACGATGCTCTTTGAATCCATCGGATCGCCGATGCTTTGGATCAAAAGCAGCTTGTTGTTGAAGAAAAACGCAAACGGAAGCACCGCAGTGCGCAGATCATACACGAAGCCCTGAAGTCCCACGGTTACCGGATTTGCCTTTGCGATGCCCGCCGCAGCGTATGCGGCGATACCCACGGGAGGCGTATCGTCGGCTAAAATTCCAAAATAAAAGACAAAAAGATGCACTGCGATCGCAGGGATTAGAAAGCCGTTTTTATCCGCCAGTATCAAAATCACCGGAGCGATTAGGCTCGAAACGACGATATAATTCGCCGTCGTAGGAAGCCCCATGCCCAAAATAAGGCTCATTATCGCAGTCATCAGAAGTATCAGCACTATGCTATTTCCCGCGACCGCTTCTACGAGCTCTGAAAGAACCTGTCCCAGCCCGGTAAGCGAGATCGAGCCGATTATGATGCCCGCTAGCGCGGTGGCAACGGCTACCGTGACCATGTTTTTAGCAGCACCCACCATAGCCCAAAAGATATCGACAAAGCCGACGATAAAATCGGACTTGCCAACCTTTTCGCCAAATATCGTTTTTTTAGCGGGCTCTTGTACGATCATTATTAAAAATAGCACGCAGATCGAGTTAAACGCCGCAGAGATCGCGCTTTTTTTCAGAATCAATAGAGTGAAAAGAAGCACCAAAATCGGTATTATGTAATGAATGCCACTAAATATAATTTTTAGCTTTGAAACCTTGGCGTAATCGCGGCTGCCATGAAGCCCCAACTTGCAGCTTTCAAGATGCACGATAAAAAATAACCCCGCGTAGCAGACGAAGGCAGGGATCACCGCCGCGATCATTACGTTGGTGTAGCTCATACCTAAAAATTCCGCGATGATAAACGCCGCAGCGCCCATGATAGGCGGCATAAGCTGCCCGTTTACGCCCGCGGCTACCTCGATAGCGCCCGCCTTAGTAGCGGTAAGCCCCGCTTTTTTCATTAGCGGGATCGTAAAGGTGCCCACCGTCACGACGTTTGCGGTCGAGCTGCCGCTTACCATGCCGGTTAGTCCGCTGGCGATTACGCTAGCCTTGGCGGGTCCTCCGCGGAAGCGACCTAAAATCGCAAACGCTACGTTTATAAAATACTGCCCCGCTCCGGCTCGCTCCAAAAGCGCGCCGAATAGCACGAACAGATAGATGAAGCTGGTGCTGACCCCTACCGGCACGCCAAATACGCCCTCTGTAGTTAAAAACATATGCCCTGCAAGCAGTTCAAAGCTTGCGCCGCGGTGCGCGATGATATCTGGCATATAAGGACCGAAGTAGCAATACAGAAGAAAGGTAAAAGCGATAATACCTAGCGCAGGCCCCATCATACGGCGACCTGCTTCAAAGAGTATGAAAATCCCGATAAAGGCCGCTACGATATCTCTGGTTAGATAATTTCCCGGGCGCTGCGCTAGCCCGTTAAATTCTATCGCAGGATACAAGATCGCGGCGACTCCGACGATTAATAAAATATAATCGTAAAACGGGATGTAAAAATGCGCCTTGGAGCGCGGGCGAAATGGAAAAAGCGAAAAAATTATAAAAACAGCGAACGCTAAGTGGATCGAGCGCGCGATATTCGTATTTAGCGTAGAATACGCGATGTAAAGCTGAAAGACCGACCACGCGAAGCAGACCAGCGTCACGAGCCAGAAGAGCTTTTTAGAGGTAAATTCTCTACTCTTTACCTCTAAAACCTGCTCATCTTTTTGTGTAGATTTCTCCATCAACTAGCCTATTTCAACAACCCGGCTTCTTTATACACCGCCTCTGCCGCAGGATGAAGCGGCGCGCTAAGCCCCTCTAAAAGAGATTCTTTGCTCACTAAATTTAGCGCAGGGTGTAGCTTTTTGTACTCGTCGAAATTATCAAGTATTGCCTTAACTACCGCCCTAACCGCCTCGTCGCTTTGGCTAGCGTCGGTTACGAGCACGGCCTTTACGCCGATAGTCTGCGTATCGTGATCTACGCCGTCATACATTTTCGCAGGGATCACGCCTTTGGCAAAATATGGATATTTTTCTAGAATTTTTTTGATATGCTCATCGTCGATGCCGACTAAGTCGATAGGAAGCGAAGTCGCCGCATCGGTGATATTTGCGGTTGGATGTCCTACGACGTAGAAGTATCCGTCGATCTTCTTATCTTTTAGCGCCATCGGGCATTCTTGCGCGGTTAAGACGCCGTGTTGGGCGAGCTTTTTAAGATCGAAGTCGTAGTTTTCAAAAACTATCGTGCTGGTTAGCTCGTTGCCGCTGCCCGGGTTTCCGATATTGATCTTTTTACCCGCAGCGTCGCCGTAAGCTTTGATGCCGCTCTCTTTAGAAACTACGAAAGCCAAAAGCTCCGGATAGATCGAAATTACGGAGCGTAAATTTTTATCCGCCGCGCCTTGGAATTTGCCCGTACCGTTGTATTTATCATAGACGACGTCGCTTTGAACGAAGCCGAAATTTAGCTCTTTTTTAAGCACGTTATTGACGTTATACGTCGAGCCGCCCGTCGATTGCACGGAGCATTTCATATTTTTATCCATATTTACCAAGCGGCAAATCGCGCCTCCTACCGGATAATAGGTGCCGGTCATACCGCCGGTGCCGATATTGATGAACTCCTTAGCGCCTGAAACGCTAGCTAGTAAGGCCAAACCGGCCAAAGCAACAGAAAATTTTTTCATCTTTGCTCCTTTTTGAGTTAAAAGTTTGAAAGTATTGCTAAATTTCTATAAAATTCTAATAAAAATAGATCGAATTTCGCGCAAATTTACGATTTTACACATCGTGGTGCAGGTGATTTAATATCAAAGTAGGGTGGCGATCTGCTCTGATATGCGAAATTTTACCGCGATAAAATTCTAAGCCTGAAATCCAAACGCCCGTGGATAAAATTTAACGCTATAAATTTCAAGCCTTAATAACTCACGCCGCTAAGATACAACCCGTTCGGCGGAAAGGGGATTCTGCTAAGCGCTCGCGAGAAGCTGATCTTGCGCCCGCTCTGCACGGATTTTAGGGCGTTTGCGACCATCAGCCGCACCTGCGCTCGCAAAAATCCATTGGCTTTAAAATTTATCAAGGTCAAATTTCTAAAAGAGTAGGCGCGCGCGACGCAGAGCTCGCGTACGGGGCTTTTTATATCGCTGCCGCTTTTCATAAACTCGCTGAAATCGTGCTCACCGACAAAATTTGCAAGCGCAGCATTGAGCGCGGCAAGATCCACGCGCGGATAAAACACGCAAAAATCGCTAAGAAAGGGGCTTGGACGTCCGTGGTTTAAAACGTAGCGATAGCAGCGCGCTACGGCATCGTAACGCGGATGAAAATCGCGCGGTACCTGGCTGATGTGTTGCACAAAAATATAGGGCGCGCAGTGGCGGTTTATGAGCTCTTTTAGGCGCGACAGCTCCCAATGCACGGTGCATTCGACGCAGCTTACCTGGCGCAGCGCGTGCACCCCTTTATCGGTGCGCGAGCTGCTGATGAGCGGCGCAAAGATCCCCACGCGCCCCAAAGCCGCGCGTAGCACGTCCTCGACGCCGCGCCCGTGAGGCTGAGACTGCGAGCCGCTAAATTTCGAGCCGTCATAGGAATAGACGAGCTTGAGCTTTACGCGCTCGGAGTTTGCGCTCGCTGCGAAGGTGCACGTATCTGCAGTGGTATTTGGCAGGGCGCTTATTTTGCCGATTTGCGCAAGTTCGCTCGCTGTGAAGTCGCTTGCAGGCGCGCTTTCAATAATATTTTTGAGTTCGGACGCGCTTGCGAGGGTGTTTGCGGGGGCGTCCGCTTTGTGGGCGGCATTTGCCTTGCGGGAGTCTGTAGCGCGGGCGGACGCGGGAGGGGTAGTGTAAAATTTTGCGACGGGCGACGTATAGATTTTTAAAGCGTCGCCGCTCGACCCATTAGCTTTCGCAGCGTTTGCCGCGCAAATATCCGAAGCGGCGACATTGACGGAATTTTTGCAAACGGAATTTAAATCCGCCCCGCGCGCAGCCTTTTTGGCGCGAACGGCGTCCGAATTCCGCTTGGCTCTTTCGTGATTCAAACCACAATCGGGTGCAGTATAGGTAGCCGTATCGTTTGCCGTATCTGCAAGAGCGGAATTTTTAAAATTTGAAAGCTCATCTTTTGAAACAAAGACCTGCTCGTCGTTTTGCGCTTCATGCTTTAAATTTACGCCACGCAAAATTTCAGACGCGTTAGGCTTGCTCGCCGAAATCTTATCCGCTAAATTTCGATCGGACGAGCTTTTGTTCAAAATTTCGCCGTCGCAGAGCTCGGAGTCTTTTTTAATACCTCGGGGCAATTTTGATCCTGTAGTATAGTAGCGAGCCGATAAGCGTAACGCCGAATGTCACGGGAAGCGCGATGCTTGGGTATTTAGAGAGCAGCATGATCAGTGCAAAGTAGCTAAAAAGCACGCCGAAGATCCCCGCGTAAACGAAGCCCTTTTCGTAGCGATAGGTCACGATACCGAGGCTTAGCGCAAACAGAAAGCTCGCCAGCGGAAAGAGCGAGACGAGGGTGTAGATGCTAAATTCTTTTCTGCGCTTTTCGCTGCCGCTCATATCACTCCAGTATCCGATCACGCCACCTCCGCCGCGGATATTGCGGTCGCTTTGCGTGCGCAGGGTTAGGCTTTCAAACTCGCTTACGTGCCACTGCTCGCTGCCCATCGTGTAAATTTTGCCGTCGTGCAGCATCGCAGAAAAGCTCGCGTTTTCGTTTTTAAACTCGCCGCTGCGCGCTACGATCATCCGCTCGTGATCCTGCGAGCCACCAGGATTATACAGCACGAGATCCTTATACAGCGTGCTTGTGCCGTTGTTTTCCTGCGAGTCGATAAAAACGAGCCAGTCGGAGAATTTCTGCCCGAATTCGTTGGATTTGATATTTAGCGTCGCGCTAATTTTTTTGTAATCGATGAAATTGTCCTTTAAATTTTCGGCTATCGGCATCATAAAAAGCGATACGAAAAGCAGCGCTAAAGAACACAGCGCGGCGCTTATGCCGAAAAACAGCGCGATCTTGCGCGTGGCGTAGCCGATAGTAAATATTACGATGGTTTCGTTCTCTTTAGAGAGCCTAAAAAGCGAGATGCTAAGCGCTACGAAAAACGCGATCGGCACCGTAAATATGAGTATGCGCGGTAGCATGAAAAGATAGAGCTTGACTAGCTCTGAAAAATTTATCTCGATAAACGACGTAATGCGCGCGATCTGAAGAAAAAAGACGATCGACATTATGATAAAAAGCGTGCTGAAAAGCGACGCGAAGGAGCCGACGAAATTGCTAAATAAATAGCGCTGCACTCTATCCATAAATGATGTCCAAGAGCCTTAAAATTTGATCTTTGAAGATAAAGGTAAGAAGCAGCCCCATCGATAAAAAGGGCACGAACGGCAGCTCGTAGCCCTTTTTGTTCGCGATGAGATACGCAGGCAGCGTCAAAGTCGCGCCGATGTAGATCGAGATACCGCCCAGCTTCCAGCCCAAAATCGCCCCCATAACGCCCGCGATAAAAATATCCGCGCTTCCCATCGCTTCGCGCTTTAGCACGAAGGTGACGATGAGGCGCAACACGAAAAATATCGCCGCGTATCCCGCCGCCGCGCCCACGCCGCTAAGATCAAAATCATACATCAGCGTATAAGCAAGCGAAAGCGCCGTAACTACGTAAAGAAGGCTCTCCGGTACGGCTTTATACTCAAAATCGATCGCCGAAAGCGCCATAAGCAAGATAAAGCAAAGCCCGAGCACCGCGGCTTTTGCAAGATCGGGCTCGCCGAAATACGCCGCAAGCGCCAGCGCGCCGCCTAAAAGCTCGACGATCGGGTAGCGAATCGAAATTTTGGTTTTACAAAAGGCGCATTTACCGCCCAAAAAGAGCCACGAAAGCAGCGGAATGTTGTGGTAAAATTTTAAAGCGTGAGAACATTTTGGGCAGTGCGAAGCGGGGAAATTTACGCTCTGTCCGCGCGGCAGGCGGTAGATCAGGACGTTGCAAAACGAACCCACGCAGGTGCCGAATACCGCAAAAATCACGCCGTAAACGATATTTAAATCCATCTTTTTCCTTTGGAGCTTTAACTTTTTAAAAATTTAATCAAACGCTCTATGGTAGCGAGAAATTTCTTAGTTTTCATTGATTTTTTGCCTCTCGTAAGGAAAAAATTTTACGAAAATCGCCGCCGCGCCTACGCAAAATAAAATGGCTATGAGCCCGGCGAGGAGCGGCTCGCCCCATGCCCCATATAATCCGCCTAAAATCAAAAATCCCGCCACCAGTATCACGGCGTCCAAAAGATCGAAGTTCAAAGTATCTACGATCCATAAAAACATAATATATGCGCCTATCCCGCTGCCTACGGATGCTAAAAGCCCCATTTTATCGGGGATAAAAGCAAATGCTAGCACAAAAAACACAAGCAGGCAAATGTAGACCGCCAGTATAAATTTCTTTTGTTTTTTATACATGCTGCCGCATCTTGGGCATCTTAGAGTTTTCATCGGCTTTTTGGTAAGCTTTTTGCCGCAACCACATTGTATATAGTAGCTCATAGCTCTCCTTGTCGGTTTTGGCGTGAACGGCGGCGTGATTTTTAAAATTTCTGCCGCATTAAATTTACCGCGCAGCGCAACACGGCTCGCGCTAGAGCTTTAAATTTAAGCGGGCGAAATTTTAAAATTCTAAAATTTTTAAATTTCGCGGCACCGCGCGCCTACGTAGTTA
>NZ_CALIJA010000100.1 GCF_938017615.1 uncultured Campylobacter sp.
TGAAAAAAATTGCTTTTATTTTAGCGCTTGCGGCAAGCGTTTCGTTCTGCGCGGATCAGCTGATAATCGCGGCCGGCGGCGGATACAAAAAGCCCGTCTCGGCCGTGATCGAAAATTTGAAAAAAGAGGGCATGGACGTGGCGGGATCATTTGCCAACCTCGGCCAGCTCGTCATTCAATCGCGCGAGAATAAAATTTCATTCATCGTGGGCGACGAGGCGTTTTTGAAAAAAAGCGATCTAAATATCACCAAATTTGAACGTATCGGGCGCGGCACGCTCGTTTTAGTAACGCCGAAAAATATTAAAATACAGGGCGTCTCTGAGATCGCAAAGTTCGATAAGATCGCGATGCCAGATCCTAAAAAGGCGATTTACGGTATCAGGACGAACGAGTTTTTGCAAAACGCCAAGATGGATGCGGTAAAAGATAAAATTTTAGCCGTCGCGGGCGTGCCGCAGGTGGTCGCTTACGTCATCAACGGCGAGGTGCAGGCGGGCTTTATCAACAGCACCGAAGCGGTCGCCAAAAAAGATGAGTTCGGCTCGATCATCTACATCGACGAGAGCCTCTACAGCCCCGCATTCATCGGCATCGCAAGGCTTAGCGCGTGCGGCGAGCAGGCGCTTTGCGAAAAGGTAATGGAGGAGTTTAAATCGGACCGCTCAAAAGAGATTTTTTCAAAATTCGGTCTTAAATGAGCGACATCGCTTGGATCACGCATCCTCTGATACTAAGCGCTAAAGCCCTATTTTGCAGCTTTCTGCTGCTTATTTCAATAGGGCTAGCAATTTCGTATTTTTTAACTTTCAGCCAAGCTAAATTTAAAAAGATCGTCGAAATTTTAGTGATTTTTCCGCTCATCTTCCCGCCGATCGCGACGGGATTTTTGCTGCTTTATGTTTTTGGAAAGAGCGGATTTATTGGCTCTGCATTAAATTTAGACATCGTTTTTAACTTTTCTTCATTGGTAATCGCCGCATTTTTGGTGGGGCTACCGCTGTTTGTAAAGCCCGTGTGTGCGAGCTTTGAGCTCTTTCCGAAGAGCCTAATCGAAGCCGCGCAAATTTTGGGCAAAAACAGAGTTCAAATTTTCCTCTTCGTCATCCTTCCTAGCTCGCTTAAAACGCTAGGCTCCGCGCTCATTTTAGCGCTCTCGCGCGGGCTTGGCGAAGTGGGTATCACGCTGATGCTGGGCGGAAACATCGTGGGTAAAACCGATACGCTAAGTCTTGCGATCTACAACGCCGTGTATGACGGAGAAAACGAGCGAGCGCTGATTTTAAGCCTTTTGCTCGTGATTTTCAGCTTGATTTTATTTTATGCGATAAATCTTTTGGACAAAAAGCGAAATTTATCTAATTGAAAAAAATTATTTTTAAGTATTTTTTTGATAGAATTGCAAACGCATTTCATTTTAAAGGATTTTTCATGAAGAAATTTTTAATTTCATCAATTTTAGTCGCAAGCGCCTTGATCGCTCACGAGCACGGCGATATGCAAAATTTCGACCCTAAGACCGGCAAGCACCTCGTCATTGCGATGGAGCAACTAGGCGAGAAGGGCAACGTAACCGTCGGCGAGGTCGTAGCGGTCGAGACGAACTACGGCGTGGCGTTTTTCCCGAATTTAAAGGGTCTTACTAGCGGCGTGCACGGCTTTCACGTGCATCAAAACGCCGACTGCGGCGCGACCGAGAAGGGCCTAGGTATGAAAGCGGGCGGCCACTGGGATCCAAGCGATACCAAAAAGCACTCGTTTGCTTGGGATGATAGCGGTCACAAGGGTGATCTGCCTGCGCTTTTCGTTGATGCCGAGGGTAATGCGGTCTATCCGGTGCTAGCTCCGAAGATCAAGAGCCTAGATGAGCTAAAGGGCCACTCGCTGATGGTTCACGTAGGCGGCGATAACCACAGCGATCATCCGAAACCGCTCGGCGGCGGCGGCGCTAGAATGGTCTGCGGCGTTATAAAATAAGCTTCGTTGCGGATGAAATTTAATCATCCGCAATCTCTAAATTTAGCAGCCCTGCGGTTAAATTTACGCGATGAAATTTCGCCGTTCGCAGCGCCGAGATACGCCCGCTTTGTCGTTAAATTTACGCACGGCGGGCTTTTGATACAACCTATGCAGCGCAAATTTTGTATTAAATTTATGCGCTGCGCCCCCTTCCCGCTTAAATTTTAAAATTTAGCCAAGTTTACACGCATTACGCCCTGTTTTTGCCGCGGCGGCGTAAAATTTTCCAAATTTAAATCGAAGTTCTAAATTTACGGCTCCGAGCTATTTTGGCAGCGCGAGAGCTCACTTAACTTTTTCTTCACGACTTTTTTCTACAATCACGCCAACTTTCACAAAGGAGAGAGAATGAAAAAGATTGTTTTAGCAAGCGTTTTAGTCGCGGGTGTGCTGTTCGCCGCAGATTTTAGCTCAAGCAGCCCCGAGCAGATCAATGCCGCAGTCGCAGGCGCCGATGCCAAGAGCTTAAGCGAAGCGGCGTTTGAGATCGATAAGCGCGCGGGCGAGCTAAGAGCGCAGGCAAGGGATCTCAAGCGCGGATTTAAGATGGAGTTTAAAAAGAAGCTGGACGCTATGAGCGTCGAGGATCGCGAGAAATTCCTAGACGAGTTTAGACAAAACTATAACGCTCAGGCAGGCAAGCTAAGCGTCGAGCAGGCGGATAGGCTGGATATCGAGCTTAAGGATCGCGGCAATTTCGGCAAATTTAAAAGGCCCGCTCACGGGTTTGGTCCACACAGATCGCAGGCGGCTCCAGGAGAGTGCGGTCATATGCCGCATAAAGGAATGGGCAGCGGCGCGGGTCCGACAATGCCGCCAAGAGGCGAGATGCCGTGCAATCAAAATGCGGGCGCCGCTCCGTGTCCTATGGCGCAGTAGTGCCGCTTACGAGCAAGTTACGTAGTTCCGCGCAACACTTGCGCGGAATTTTGTTTTATCGAAATACGGCGTGAGAATTTTAGAATTTTAGCTTGAAATTTATGCGGCGTAGCGCCGATGAAATTTCGCAAAACCTTATCGGCACAGGCGAGGTTTTGAAATTCTGCGCCGTAAAATTTTATGTTGCGGAATTTAGAATTTCGTAGCGGCGGAATTTTAAAGCCCAATGTTTTACCTGTAAATTTTAAAATTCCGCGGCGTGAAAATTTTATATCGTGAAATTTTAGTTTCTTGCGCCGCGCCGCGCGAATAATATACCGGGCGAGCAATGGCGAGCAATCTTATAAGCCTAAATTTAGTAAGCATACTTTTGAGCTAAGACGCGCTGTTTCGTCATGATAAAATTTTGTCGTGAAATTTCGCAATTAAATTTTACGTGGAATTTCACAGGGTATAATTTCAAAAATTCTATGCAAGGAGGCGGGCTATGGCAAGAGTTTTGATCGTCGAGGACGAGGGGATGCTGCTAGATATGATGTGCACCTACATGCGCGGCGCTGGGTACGAGGTAAGCGGCAGTAAAAGCTACGACGAGGCGCTATCTTTAGCGTACGAAAAGAGCTTCGATCTGTGGATCTTCGACGTCAAAATCATCGGCGGCAACGGCTTTGCGCTGCTTCGCGAGCTGCGCGAGGCGGGGCGCGGAGCACCGTGCATTTTCACGACGTCGCTAAATACTCTGCAAGACGTCGAAAGCGGCTTTGGAAGCGGCTGTGACGACTACCTCAAAAAGCCCTTTGAGCTAAAAGAGCTGGCTCTGCGCGCGGATAATCTACTAAAGCGCACCTTCGTTCACAACGCCGCCCTGCGCGAAAATATCGGCGGAGGTTTTAGCTTCGATATGGCTCAGCACGCGCTTTATCGCGACGGAAGAGCCGTGCCGATGCCGCAAAAGCAGGCGCGGCTTCTTGCTCTGCTTTTGAAAAACCGCGATAAATTCCTTAGCAAAGATGAAATTTTCGCCGCGCTGTGGGACTACGACGAAAGCCCAAGCGAGCTTAGCCTGCGCGTTTATATCGCGGAGCTGCGAAAAATTTTAGGCAAGGATCGCATCATAAACGCCTCCAAGCTCGGCTACAAATATCTTTAGGAGCGCACCGTGTCCAAAATACGTCAAATTCTACCGATTTTTTTGCTCTATACGCTTACCAGCGTCCTGTTTTTGGCGCTGGTAAGCAGCGTATTTTACGAGCGGGAGAAGTTTTTTATCGCGGATCGCGATGCCTTTGCGATCAGAGATTTCAAACACGGCCTAGAGGCTAAGCTCGCGCGCGGCGGGCGATTAAACGAGAGCGATTTTGACGCCATGCAGGCATACGCGGCGGATCTGAATAGCAGCGATGAGATCGCGCGGGATTTCGAGCCGAGAGATGACGCACCACGCGTGTATATGGAGGGAAATAACAGGATCGAGCAGTTTAATCTCACCGCCAAGGACGGCACGGAGTACTACGTAGCGATCAAAACGGAGACGCTTGAGGGCAAGCTAGCGGCGCTAAAGCTTAAAATTTTATTTGCGAGCGCGCTTGTTTTGGCGCTTATTTTGCTGATCGCGTATTTTATCATACGCCTTTCGCTACGCCCGCTTTACGAAAAGATCGAGTTTTTAAACGGTTTCATCCGAGACACGACGCACGAGATAAAAACCCCGCTTAGCGTAATTTTGATGAGTATCGAGCTTTTCGATACCGATGCGAAAAAATATCTGGGCAATATCAAGGCGGGCGCAAATACGATAAACGCGCTATTTGAGGATCTAACCGCGCTAAGCTTAAACAAAAGCGGCAGCGGGCGGGATGTAAATTTAGGCGAGCTGCTGCAAAGTCGTATCGAGTATTTCTGCGTCTCTGCGGAGCAAAAGTGCATAAGCTTAAGCGCCGATCTGCGCCCTGTAGCCTTTTGCGCGGATGAGTTTAAGCTGCGAAAAATCATCGATAATCTGCTTGGCAATGCGATAAAATATTGTGATGAGCTCGGCTGCGTCGAGGTAAGCCTGCGCGAGCATTCGCTTCGCATAAAAAACAGCGGCGCGGGCATCGCGCAGCAAAATTTGCCGCATATTTTCGAGCTTTACACCCGCTTTGACGAACGTAACGGCGGCTTTGGCATTGGGCTTTTTATCGTGAAAAAATATTGCGACGAGCTCGGGCTTAAAATTTCGTGCAGAAGCGAGCCGGGCGAGACGGAGTTTCGGCTGGAATTTTAACTTTACCCAAATGAAATCCTGCGCGAACAAAATTTTAGCAGGCAGGCTTGCTAGGCTTAGCTGCGAGCGGGTTTAAATTTAGCTAGCGATTCCGTCCGCAAAATTTGTGCCAGATTATAATTTGACGGCGGAATTTACGCATATAATTCGGTCGCGTCCGCAAAATTCGCCGATTGGTTTGCAGAATACGCAGCGTAAAATTCTACGGAATTTCGTGAAATTTTATTTGGACGTGGACAAGATCGCGGCGGCTACGGATAGAATTTAACAGCAGTTTAGATAAGACCGTGCGCGACAACCAGCAAAATTTCGCGAAAATTTTGCAGCGCGTCGATCGAGCCTGCTTGCTCTGTCGTCTCATACGCGCCGTATTCATAGCTAGTGCAAAAAGCTGTTTGATACTCTAACGGAAGCTATCCCGCTTCCCATTCTTGCCGCTCGGCGCGTTGGCGTGGACTACGCGCGGGTAAATTTTAAAATTTAGATAAGCTCTGCCCTGCCGAAGCGAAGCTTTATTAAAACGGGTGGAGCGGCTATTTAAAGTGCGTAGCCGCCCTTCAAAATGCACCCCGATCCTTTTTAAAACGTGCGCAAATTTTAAAATTTGTGCGTAGGCAAAAGGGCAAAATTTGAACGGCGAAGTTAGGTTTTACCGTTTTTAAATTTGACTCCGTCTTTCATATAAATCAAATTCTGGGATTTTTGAATAAGTCATTAAATTTAACCAAATTTGACCCCGCCCGAGTCAAAATAGGCGGGGCAAATTTGATCGTTTCTCACCGAGTACTTCCCTGTTTCCGCGCTATCTGCTAAAACCGATCATTTCTCGCCGAGCGGCCAATAAACGATCGGTTTGGCTCCGAGCCTTGCTCCGCCGTGATACATGCCAAGCTTGTCTTTCGTCCACGCAAAGCCCGTGTGCCCGTGCTTATCGATCGAGATGATGTCGCCGAGCGCTTTGCCTATCCCGGTATTATGCGGGTGCTTTTGCAAGATATTGCGGCGGGCTACGCTTAAATCAATGCTGCGGCTGTCCGTGTTTAGCCCGGATCACGAGTATCTTGCCGCGATTTGCCTTTGCCCTAAAATTTGCACGATCTCATCTAAGCTTAAAATTTTGCCGTGCGAGTCAAAGCCTACGTTTAGTATGCGCCCTTCTAGGCTGGAAGCGCGGTCGTGCAAGTGTCCGTGAAGCATAAAAGAGCCTTTCGAGGCGCGGTTGTGCTCCTCTACGGGATAGTGAAACATACAGATGCTAATACCCGTTTTGCCGTCCTTCATCGCGCCCGCGCCGCCGTCAAAATTTAGCTCCTTGTAGTGCAGGATATCGCTAAAGATGGGATTTCCGTCCTCTTTTAGCTCGCGCAGCAGCGCTTCTTTGTTTTGGCTAATGAGCGTATCGTGGTTGCCTAAAATCAGCACATGCGAGCCGTTTAGCCTACGCGCGACGCTTTTTAGATCCTTTAATTTATTACAAAATGCAAAATCGCCCAGATCATAAACCGTATCCTCGGGCCCCACTACGGCATTCCAGAGCTCTATTAGCTTTTCGTTCATCTCGTTTACGTCATTAAAATCCCTAAATTTAGGGCAGTATTTCATAATATTGCCGTGATAAAAATGCAAATCGGAGGTAAAAAATATCATCATTTTTCCTTTAAATTTTAATCGCCGCATCAAATTTGAGCTTTACGTAAATTTACGCGGCACCAAATATTCGCGCTAATCGTTAAATTTTTTCTAAAAATTCTTTTATAAAGCCTAGCTTGCCCTGCTCGTCAAGGGATTTGAATTCACGCTCGTTTGCTTTGATATGATCGATCAAGGGGTGAAATTCCTCATCAAGCTTAGTTTTATCCAGTTTGCCGGAAAGCGCCTCGTTTTTACTGCGAGCGAAAAATTTATTCACAAGATAATAAGGCGTTTTCATCTTAAAGCAAAAATCGTTCTGGCTTGGGATATACACCATAAAGCCCTCGAATTTTGCCTCTTTGACTATATTTTTAAGCTCCGCAAAGCTCGTTTTTAGATACTGCTCGCCCTCTTTATAAAAAGGTCTTTTTAGCGCTCCGGCAGTGCTTGCGGCGATTTTATCCAGCTCAAATTCGCTCTCTTGCGCGCCGGTTTTAGCGTCGATAAGCCCGATAAAGGTTTCTCCAAGCTCCTCTTCTACGATGTGCGGATCGCTTTCGTCGGTGATCTCAAATAAAAAAGTTTTATTTGGATAGCGTTTGAAAATCTCTTCAAATTTACAGCAGTGCTCGCGCGCCATCTGCGCAAATCTACTATCGGTCGATCCCGTCGTGGAGTAGATGACGCGGCGGTTAAAGCTCGCGCTGCTTTTGCCGACATCTACGTAGGTGCAACACCCCAAAAAGCCGTTTACCTTTCGCACGGCAAGCACGGGCGTATCGTCTGTGATATCGATAGGATAAAGGCTTTTGCGCGAGGTAAATTCCGAGTAGTTATAGACCTTTTTAAACGGACGCACGATGATATTTAGATCATCGTCCATTATGAGCCCGCGCATCTCGAGCAACGCCTTATCCCAATCGGCTTTGAAAAAGACGCGTTTTGAGTATTTGTAGGTGCGAAGCTCGGGATAAAGCTCGCTTTGACGCGCGCTCCAAAGCCTTTTATCCTGCGTAGCGGCGATATATTTTTTCGTTACGTAGGTATTTTGCGCCGCATCAAAGGGCAGATCGCGCCTGTTTAGAGCCGCCGCGTCTTTGATCTTTTGCGCTACGCTTTCGCTCATAGGATTAACGGGCGGGATCAAAATTTCGCCCTCTATTTTGTTGTTTGCGACCTTGATAAACATCGCTATTACGGTATCTTCATCGACGCCGTGCTCGGAGGCGAAGAAATTTTGCATTCTAAAGCATTCAAAAATAAATCCATTTTGGGCGGCTTGCTCTTTTAGGCCTAGCAGCTCTTTGGTGCGCGCGCTCACGTTGCTAAGCACGATAAGAACGTCTTTATCTTTGTTTTCCAGAGCAAATTTATACGCCTGCTTTATCTCGCGGGCGACCTTGCGCTTTGCGTCCTCCAAAAGCTTCGGCGACCAAGTATAAACCCCTGCCTCATCGGTTAGAAACATATCGTTTTCCAGATGATAAATTTGCGCCTGCGGATATTCGTTTTTAAATTCTTTGATTTTCTCTTTTGCGAAAGTCGTTTTGCCCGAGCCCGCGTGTCCGCGAACGACTATAAATTTTCTCATTTTACCGCCTTGATTTTATGTGGTGATATTCTACCTGAAATTTGAGCGCTTTGGTATCAAGAAATATGGATTTTGGTAAAATTTAAGGCTCAGCGGGACTTAATACTTCTTGATTTGAGCCTAAGTTAAAAAGAGCCGATTTTAAATAGAAAATTCGCGCTTTGCCGAGGTGCTGAAATTAAAATTTGACCGAATTTGGCCTTGCCGAAGCGCTTGATCGATGAAAGCGCCAAATTTGATAGACGTACGATAAAAAGCGTATTTATCCTCGCTATTTGATTTAAATTTAGCCCCGCAAAGGGGCTAAATTTACGCTTATTTCTCCCCTATCGGCCAATAAACGATCGGTTTGTCTCCAAGTCTAGCTTCGCCGTGATACATTCCCAGCTTATCTTTC
>NZ_CALIJA010000101.1 GCF_938017615.1 uncultured Campylobacter sp.
GGGTATCGTTTAGGCTTAGTTCGTATGGTAGTTTAAGTTCTTGCTAGCGCATATGATTTTTTTGCACCTAAATTTTAGCTTTTAAGCGTTTATGGGTTTTGTCTCATTTTGACACAAGGTAGTAAGCAAAGCACGATAAAAAGGGGGTTAGAGCCTTAATAAAAGAGAAACAACAACGAGTTGTGACATTTTAAGTTTCGGGCATTTTTTTGCCTTCTAAACCCTTCTCAAACCTCGCTAGAATGGTAGTTTAAACGACTTTAAGAAATCCCTAAACTGCTATTCATATATGTCTTTTCTCTTACACCCCTCTTGCACCCATTCGTAATCAAACCCTAAGCCTCAAGAAGTTAAAATATCTCTAGGATTTTAAAACAAAGGTTAAGAAATGCAGACCCTAACCATACAGGCTAACGCCGATTTCATAGAAAAAGCCAAAGCGATATTAATCACGCTAGCTAAGCTTGACGGCGCTAAATTAAACCTAAGCGACGAAGTAAAATATCAGTCACGTTTTAGCGAATATGAAGCAGACGCAGAGGCTATCAGGCGCGGCGAGCTTGAAACCTATCCGTTTGACGGAATACGCGACGAAGTAGCGAAATGGTAATCAAGCGCACAGCAAGATTTAATCGCGAGTTAAAAGCGGTATTCGACTTCATCGCAAAAGATAGCCCAAATAAAGCGCGGGATTTTGTTAGTAAGCTACTAGACGCGGCGGAGCTATTAGGCGATAATCCTAAACTAGGACGAGCGATTGCGAACGATAAAAGAGAACTCATCGCTAGGGGTTACATAATGCCATATCTGATTGACGGCGACAGCGTTAAACTGCTAGGCATCTACAAAGCCAATAAATGGCAAGAATAAAGCAGAGGAAGGAGCTTTAATTTCAACTAAAATTTGGCTAACATAGGATAAAATTTCCACGCTTTAAAAGTCCTTTGAGGGCGGTTTCGCTTCATACTAGCCGCCCTTAAATCCCTTTGAAATATTTAGCTTTTTATTCGAGGCGCGCCCCAAAAGCTATTGCATTTTGCAACAGATATAAATGCACGCCATCTTTCAGCTCTACGCCCGCAGATCTTAGCCACTGGACGGCTTTGGCTCTTTGGGCGTCGTCTTTAAATAAACTCTTTTGGTCTTTCTTACCTTCGTCGCGCCACTCTTAGATACTTCGGTTTAACTTCGCTTTTCCTCATCGCCTAGCTCTTATCGTTTAGATTATTTTTGCAAAGCTTAGGCGAATTACAGCGCTTATGTCTACGGAAAGGAGTTTCCGATTTTTTTGGAAAGTAGCGGGTTTTGGTGGTAAATTTTAAAAATTAAGCGATTTTTTAGCTATTAATAGTGCGGCGCTAATCCCCGCAAGGCGGGAGTTTCATCGTTAAGTCTGCGGAGCCCGGAACGTCGCTTGCGATTTTTCTGCGTTTTCTACTAACCCGCTCTTAAAATTTTTCGGCTAAACTGCGCGCAATCATAAAGGAGGCTTCTTGGCTACATATATCTGCGCGTTTTTTAGCTATCTTTATCAGGTTGCTTTGCAAAAGTAGCGATGGCTAAGATTTTTTTCGCAAGCTCTGGCGCTAGTGCCGATGCTCTGATCTCCTCTAGCCCCGCTCTTAAAAAAGCGATCATCAAAGCTCGCGCTATTGCTAGAGCCCGCAAAAGCTCTTTTTGCGTTAAAAGCACGGGCAAAATCCCTCATACTAAAACCCTTCTTGATGGCTACACCTTTGACAGCGCTAGCGAAGCTAATCGCTACGTCTATTTAAAAACGCTTGAAAAAGCAGGGCGCATAAGCGCGCTTTGTATCCATCCCGGCTTTACGCTCCAGCCCGGATTTAAAGACCGCTTAGGCAGGGCAAGACGCGCTATTACCTATATCGCAGATTTTTCTTACGAGCAAGAGGGGCTTAGCATAGTTGAGGATGTTAAGTCCGATTTTACGGCGCAGGATAAGGTTTTTCGTATCAAATCCAAAATCCTTTGCTTTCAAAACCCTAATATAGTTTTTCGCGCGGTTAAATATCATAGGGGAGCTTGGATAGAAATATGAGCGAGCAAAACATAAACCGCGCCCTGCTTAAAAAAGAAGCTTTTAAGATAATGCGCGAGGAGCGCTTAAGCCCACCTGAGATAGCGGCGCGATTAGGTCTTGCTGAAAAAGAGGTGCGAGGTTGGGCTAACTCTGAAAATTGGGTTCGCGAGATCTTAAAACAAGATGCGAAAGATAAAAGAGCGCTCGAAGCTAAAGCTAAGCTACCGGAGTTTTCGCAAGTAGTAGCTAGCCAATACGCAGAGCTTTGCTGGGCGCAACAAAAATTAAAGGCTAAGATGCTAAAAGATGAGGAGGATGGTCGCATTAGTTCAAATGATTTCCGCTCTTTCGCGCTTTTAGCTAAAAATATAATCGAGGCTGCAGGCACTGAGATCATAGGCACGGATAAAAACGAAATCACCAATATTTTGATAAATTTTGACAAATCAGATAAAAACGTAGTGGATGTGGAGGCAATAGATGATAGTTCAGAGCTCTAAGCCCGAGCTTGAGAAGTTCGCCCGTATCGCATCTAAGCTTGAGACCTTCGTGCGTTTCGTCCTGCGCGCCGAGCCCTCTACACAACAGCTTGCATTTATTCGCGCGGTGGATGGGGGAGATCGCTTCATCGCTATTAAAAGCGGGCATGGCGTAGGCAAGAGCACCTCGCTTGCTTGGGTTGCTATTTGGTGGGCGCTAATTAAGGAGGATGCTAAAATTCCTATTACCGCCCCCTCTACTCCGCAGCTACTTCTTACGTTGATGCCTGAAATTCGCAAATGGATAGCCAAGCTTCCTAAAATTTTACGCGATGAGATCACGCCTAAAAGCGATGAGATCAATTTTTCTAACGGCAACTTCATAGCCCTTCGCACAGCTCGCAAAGAAACCCCTGAAGCCCTGCAAGGCTTTCATGCTAAGCATCTGCTATTTTTAGTGGATGAGGCTAGCGGTGTGGATGAGACGATATTTGAAATAATTTTCGGAGCTCTAAGTGGGGCATCAAATGCGATGATTATGGTCGGAAACCCTACCCGCACGAGCGGATTTTTTTACGAAGCTTTTAAGCAGGAGCTTTGGCATAGCTTTACCTTTAACGCAGAACAGAGTGCAAATGTAGCCAAAGAGCAGATCGAGCGCGCCCGCGCTCTTTACGGCAGAGATAGCAATGCTTATCGGGTTAGGATTTTAGGCGAATTCCCGCTTCAAGGCAGCGATAATCTCTTTGATTTAAGCGCGCTTGAGCTTGCCGTAGGACGTGAGATAGACCGAAGTGGCGCTGTGATTTGGGGGTTAGATCCTGCAGAATACGGAGATGATAGCTCTGTGCTATGTAAGCGTAAGGGCTTTTTCATAGAGCCTTTTTGCGAGTTTAAAAAGCTCGATTCCGCTCCACTAGCCGATGCGATCTGCGCTGAATATAAAAAAGCGGCGCAAAAGCCTAACGCTATTTTCATCGACGTCATCGGCATAGGCGCAGGAGTTTGGAGTATATTAAACGCCAAAGGCTTACCCGTTTATCGCGCCGACGTAAGAGAAAAAAGCTTCAAAGAGGGCTTTTACAATAAGCGCTATGAAATTTATGCAAGGCTAAAAGAAAATATCGCACTTCTTTGCCTGCCTAGAGATGAAAAGCTAATAGGCGAACTAGGCGATATCCGTTATGAGATCGATGAAAACACGGGCAAAATAAGGCTTGAATCTAAAAAGAAAATTCGCGCTAGACTTGCTCGCTCGCCCGATCGCGCAGATGCTTTAGCGCTTAGCTTTTTTGATGAGATGGATTTTTACGAGGAGGAAACGGATGGAGAGTTTCAAACGGGAGATTTGCTATGGTAGATGCGTGGCATTTAGGCAGGGAGGCTAGCTATTATGCCCTATTAAAGCTGGCAGGAGGCAATGTCTTTGCTCTTTTAAGCAACGCAAGAGATGCAGGAGGCGCTCCTGTAACCTTAATCGAGGGAGAGGCGATAGATGAGCTAATAAGGCACGGCTTTAGAGATGATTTCATAGCAGCCGCGCTTGAAGTAGATAAATACCGGGTAAGAAGGAGGAGAAAAAGACTTGAAAAAAGAGGAGATTAAAGCTCAAATTCTAAAGCTTCGAGATGAGGCGGTAAAGGGATTTGACTTTGTAAAAGATGACTTTTTATATTTAGAGGGCGGATATTTAGCCTTAATGGATGAAAAAAAGAAAAGGGCTTTAAAAGCTCGCCATAAATCTCACGTCGCACAAAAGATAATCTTTGCCAAGGTCCGCCGCATCACTAAAGAGATATTAAAGACCTATTTTGCTAATCCTAGTCTTGCGGATATTGAGGTTAGAGGCGACGCGCAGCTTAGCGCCATCTTACAAAATGAACTAAATACTCTAAGCAGAGCAAGGCTAAATCTTTACTCCCGCATTCACGAAAGCATAATTGCGATGCTCGTTTATGGAACTTCTATCGCAAAGGTTTATTGGGCAGATAATGAGGTTAAGGTTGTGCCTAAAAGGCTAAGTGAGGTGCTAATAGATCCGCATGCTAAAAATCATTTCGATGCTAAATACTACGTCGATCGCTTCTATATGACGATTGCCGATATTAAAAGAAACTTCGCTAAAGAGCTAAAGGATGAAAAGATAGATCTAGACACCATAAGCGGTGAAAACACCTCCAAAAGTCCTAGCGGCCTTCAAAGCTCGGATTTAGGAGAATACCGCAGAATAGCGGTGCAAGAGATTTATCGCAAAATCGGCGATGATTGGTTTATTAGCACCTGCATAAACGATAGGTTTTTGCGCCTTGATCTTCCCCTTCATGACGGATGCCCCTTCTTTTTTGCGGTAGCTTATCCGCAGTTTTGTAGGATTGAGGAAAGAGGGGCAGTGCGCTCATACGGGGCAAGCTATATTGAGCCGATGATAGATCTGCAGCGCCAATTCATAGCCGTGCGAAATCAGCAGATGGACGCCGTTTATCTGCAGCTTAATCCCAGATATTTCGCCGATAGAAGTAGTGGCTTAAGGGATGATGATTTAGCATCTCTTAGCCCTAAGGTAGTAGTTTCAAATTTAGCAGCGATTAAGGAGATCCCGGCCCCTAATATCAACGGCTCGGTTTTTGATACGCAAAGCTTGGATGCAGAGATCCAAGAAGTAGGTGGAATGCCTAAGATGGTGCAAGGCATTTCTGCTAGCTCCGATCCTAGAAACGCTACGGGGATGAGCTTGCTAGCTCAAAGCGGTAACGCTACGATAGATGATATAGTCACGAGCTACAACGAGAGCTTTTTTGAGCCCTTTATCTCTCGTATCGTAAGCTTAATATATCGCCATAAAATCACCGAGGCGCTTAGCGGATATGATAGGGATAAGAAAATAGAGCTGCGCGTTAGCATAAACGCAGGCGTAGGCGTAATGAGCCGCGACACTAAGATAAATAATATCGGAGCGGCTAAACAAAGCCTACTAACGATGATAAAGATGCTAAGCGAGATGGGCGCGAAAGAAAAAGTGCGCGAGTATGTGCGAGTCCTAGAGGGCTTAGTGCGAGACGAGTTGCGCGAGATGGGTCAAAAAAACGTAGATGAACTTTTTCCAGGAGAGATAGATTTTGCAGAAACTCAAAGCGCTTAAAGATTTTATGAGCTCCGAGCCTTATGCCGAGATCAATGCGGTTTTAGAGGCACAAAAAAGCGCGTTATACCGCTATGCTTGCAGCGGAAAGGACGCAGCGGGGCAGGAGTTAAGCAAGGATGCTAGGATAAATATGCTTGAGCGCATAGACGCTCTAAGCTTCGCTCAAAGCCTTTACGGCTTTTTTTTAGAACAATACCAAACCACACAAGGAGAAAAAGATGAATGATGACATTCAACCTCAAGAGCCTCAGGTGCAGCCGCAAGATCCATACGCGATGCCTCAAACGACACCTCCTCAAATGGTGCCCCCACAGCCCCAAATGACGATGCCTCAAGTAGATATAGGCGCTCAACTTGCAGCTGCAAAGCAAGCCCTAGGCATAGATGAATTGCGCGCACAGCTTGAAAAGCAACAAGAAGCCGCGACATATAATCTAAATCTCGCAGATGTCATAAGCGCTAATCCCGAGCTGAGTAAGAAAACTATCGAGGAAGGACTTGATAAGCTCGCGCAAACCAGCCCCGAACTTGCGAAGCAGTTTAAAATCAGCAAGGAGGGTCTTGAGATTTTCGTCAAAGGTCTTAAAGCCACCGTAGCACCACAGAGTAAGCCCGATCCGATCACTAACGACGGCACTAGCTCGGCAGACGATGCAGGCGAGGATGAGACGCTTAAGCGAATTCGCGAAGGCAAGGCAAGAGCAGGCGATGTCGGGCGAGCTATTAGCAAACTCATAAGCAAATAGCCCTTTAAATAATCCGCGCCTTTTTGTTAGCATAAAGCAAAAAGGCAGGATTTTATGGCTTACTTTAATCAAAACGACTACGACTACGCCCGTAAGTCCGCAGATTTCGCGCAAAATCTCAACGCTATGCAATCACCTCTTAGCGGATTATTCGGGGCAGGCAACAATATCTACAATCAACAAAACTCAAGAGCAGGCGCGGACTTAACCAATAATAGCTTTATCAAGCTAGGCGCTCAAGCCTACGGCGGCGCAAACGACGCTTATAGCCAAAGCTTAAATAATATCGGAAACGCTCTAAACTCTAAAGGGCGCGCCTTAAACGGGGCGGGCGCAGTTGCTAATATAGGCAGGGACGCTTACGGCTTTGCCCCTCAAACCGCGCAGGGGCGACTTGATAACTCAATGCTAGGAAGCGTAAACTCATATCTAGCCAATATCATAAACTTAGCTAATACCAAAGCAAATAACGAATGGGCTAGAGCTAATGCGAACGCAGCACTAAACGTGCTAGGCGCTAGAGAAAAAGCCTATCAAGATGACGCCCAAAGAGCTGCAAATGGGGCCCAGTGGATGGCAGGTTTTAATTACCGCAGCGCCAAGGACGCCGAGGATGCCGCTAGAGCGAACGCGCAAGCTCAGGCGCAACAAGCATATATGCAAGCTCGCGCAGCAGGCTTAGACCGCGCTAATGAGCTAAAAAGCGCAGAACTTGACGCACAAAATCAAAACGCCGCAAGAAAGGCTAAGGCAGATGAGCTTAAGGCACTAAACGATTTTGCCTCCAGCCCGCAGTTTTCGCAGCTAGACGATAAGCAGCGCAAAGCTATTACTGATCGCATAGCGGCGGGATATTCCGCACTAGGCGTAGAGGGAGGTGGTATAGATTACGATGATGATGATTTGGAGGCTATTAAACAAGGCTATGAAATTTTTATCGATGATGATGGAGTAAAGAAAGCACGCAAGGACGGACAAGTTTATGAGTGGAATTAAGATAGGGGGCAAAACCTTAACGCCCATAAATGTAGCTCCCATAAAGATCGGATCAAAGACACTGAGCCCGGTAAACTCCATAAAAATAGGAAATAAAACCCTAACCCCAATAAGCGAGGCAAACGCGGACGGACCTAGCGATACGCAGCGCTTTTTTAGGCAGATGGGCTCTAAGCTTGCCCCTGCGCTAGATACCGCAGAAGCCATAAGCGATAAGGCTTTAGCGGGTGCAGGGCTAGTAAGCCAAAAGGCTGGCGAGCTAGGACTTCGTGCATTAGGCGCAGGAGCGGACGCTTTGGGCTTTAATAATGCAGGCAAGAGCTTAAAAGATACCGCAGACGAGCTAGGGCAAACCTTTTCTCAAAGCGCGGAGGCAGTAGGACAAACGGGAGGTGCAGGCACTACCCGCATAATAGGACGAGGATTAAAAAACTTCGTAACGGGTCAAGCTGCAGCCAATCAAAAGCTAGCTAGAGGCATTAACAACGTTTTAGCAGATACCGCAGATTTTTACGGAGCGGACAGGGCTAGGGATTTCTTTCGCGAGAACTCAAATTTAGCAAGCTTGGCGATAAATAAAATTGAAAACTTCGGCGATAACGATATGAAAGATTGGCAAGCAGCAGGCGAGATAGCAGATGCTACTGCACTAGCTCCTGCGATGCTAGGGCATAGCGCAAAGGCCGCCCGCTTAGCAAAAGCATTAGGCGCTAGCCAAAAGGTAGCTACTCGCATCGGCAATGCCGTGGGATCTGCGGCAAACGGCGCGATAATGGGAGGATTTACCGGAGGGGCTAGAGCTTACGGACAGGAAAAGCCCGATCTAAAGCAAGCGGGGCTTGAAAGCACTATCTGGGGTGGGGCAAACGCTATTTTAGGCGGGCTTAGCCGTGCTCCGATTTTAGCTAAAGGTATGCGGAAACTAGAGGAAGCAAGGGTAGCCGCGCAGGAGCTAAAACCCGCACCCGCAAAAGCGGCGCAAGATATTCAAAGTGCGACCCCCGCAGGACAAACCGCAGGCGAGGGCTTTACTATGCGAGACGGAGCGCAAAAATATCCATATAACGCTTTTGTGGATATAGAAAACGACTTAGCTGGTGAGCTTAAACTTCCTAGCTCTCAAATTCGCGCAAGCCTGCAATACTTATATAACCTACACCCAGAAATGTTTAAAAATAAAGGTGATGTTTACCGCACGATAAAAGGACTTATTAGCACGCACGACTATGCAGGTGATAGTTTACGAAACCCGTCTGCGGCATATCTAGCTAGCAGAGACGGTGAGCGGATGAGTGATATGGCTATCGGTAGAGATAGCGGTGGAGTTATTCACTTAAATAAAGACAAACGTATTAGTAACGCGGATAAAAAGATATTTGAAACGGCGGCGGCTGAGGCGTCCAACTCTCAACATAAGCAACAAGTGCTCGGGGCGCAAATGAATACCGGCAAGGAGCATTTTTCGCCGACCGATAACACTATTATACCACAAAATTCTGTCGCAGAGGGAATTTTAAATAATCCTAATCTTTTCGGACTTGACGAAAACGTGATAAAGGCCATTCGCTCAGAGCTTGAGGAAGCAGCCGGGATTGCTCCAAAAAAGATGAGCGAAGCAGCAAAAGGAGCAGATAAGGCGGAAGCAGCAGCACAAGCACCTAATCCGTTTTTAGATGAGATTTTAAGAGCTACAAACCCCGCTAATAATAACGCGTATTTAGATCAGATCTTAGCAATTACCAATCCTAAAGCCGTCATCGCTGCCAAAAAAGGAAGTCCGACAACCCAGACTATTACCTCAACCTTAAATGGAAGCGATGAAGCCGCCAAAAAGGGATTAAACCCAAATAGCAGCCTTTACAGCAATGATAAATATATCGAAGGAAGTGGGACAAACTCCGCAATTACTTCAACCTCTGATATATTTGACGGAGGGGTGGGGTCCACAACCCACATTACTACAACCCCCGCCAATGATGAAATTATATCTCTTTCCTCTGATAAAAACCTTAATGCCCCCGCGGAGTTTAAGAATTCCGCAGGAGGAGGCATAGACCCCGCTGCAGTAGTCCGTAATATAGCGGAGCGCGGAGATTTGGCGCTAAGACTAGAGCCTAAAGCCGATGTGCTTTCGCTCGTCCGCGACTTTCAGGCTCCTATTAAAACTCCGATATTTGAGGCAAAAATTGCGATTGATAAGATGTTAAATCATTTGGCGGATAAAGCAGGCAGCGAGCGTAGGCTCGAATATGTAAATTTAATCAAACCTACGTTAGAAAATCCATTATTCATCGCAAAAGATGGCGAACGATATAGATTTTTTAAAACCTTTATCGACGATCGCGATAAAACTTTAAAATTCTTAAGCGTGATAGAAAACGACAGAGGAGAATTTTTAGGCGTAACCGCGACGCCGCTAAAAAACACCGATTTAAAAAATCTAATAAAAAAAGGCAATATAGTTTGGGGTGGGGACACACTCTCTAGCCTAAGCACCCCACAAGCGATGAGAAATCAAGGGCTAGACACCGCTACAGATATTATACCACAAAACGGCGAGAATATGATTAAAGGTTTTAGCTCTAGCGCAATCCCTGCTAATATCGCAAGCGCTGGAGCCGGAGCAGCCACAGGTGCAGCGCTAGATGATAAAAATAGAGCAAGAGGCGCTTTTATCGGAGCGTTAGGCGGGCTTGGGCTAGTAAATGCACCCTCTTTGGTTTCAAAGCTAAAAGGAGGCGCTAAGGTAGGCGAGATAGCGCAGGATATAGAAGCTGCGGCAAAAGATAAGCCTAGCATCTTAAGCAATATGCGCTCCTATCTTAAAGCCGTAGGCGCAAACTCCATTTCAGAGCTAAAGGATTTAAGCGGCAAGGATATAGGGCTAAGCTACGCAAGGCAAATGGCAAGCGAGCATATCAATAAAGAGTTTAAAAATATCGCTTATGAAATTTTATCTGGCTCTCAAAGCTTAGCGCAGAATTTAAAAAATGGCGCTATTAATGCAGCTCGCTTTGCAAGGCGCGCACTAAGCGAAACCAAAGGCGCGGATTATCTTTTGCGAAACGACGAGCTATTCAGCGCCAAAAGCGCATATAGCGCTAAAATGGAAAATCTACAATCCGCGCTTAGCGGCTTAGATGATGCTGATCGCGTAGCTATGCATGAATATATGGTGGGTGAAGGAAATGCCATTAAACCTGAGCTAAAGCCACTAGCAGACGCGCTAAGACGTCAGATTGACGATATGAGTGCTAAGCTCGTAGATCTAGGCGTTTTAGATAAGGCTAGCAGAGACGCGCTAGCGGGGCAATATCTTGCTCGCTCCTATGAAAAGCATCTAAAAGATCGCATCAACTCAGTGTTTTCAAGCGGTAAAAAGGTAGATGAAATTCACAGCAGAGGCTTTGCGTTTAAAGAGTTTAAAGATAGGGAAGCGATGGATAAGTTTCTATCTAAAAACCCGCAGATTGCAAAGTCTATGGATCAGGCTTACAATAAAGGCGGCGTGCGCGTAGTAGAAAAGCCTAATGGTAAAATTGAGCTTTGGAGGGATTATACCAAAGATGAGCGCTCGGCTATGGGGGAGATAAGAGATGCTGCTTTTAGCATACCGCAGACCCTAAATAAGTTAAATGATATGATAGAAAACGCTAAGTTTTTAAAATCCGTTAGCGAACTAAGCGGCGGCGCAGTGATACCCAATACCGAGATCAAAGCCCGCTACGGCAAGCTTGATTTAGATGACGCGATTAAAAAGGAGCTAGGACGCGAGGGATACGCTCAAATGCCTAAAAGCGATAGCTACGGCGCGCTTGCGGGGCAATGGGTGCGAAAGGATATCAAAAGCGATATAATCTCATCCTTTGCGCAAAGTGGTGATATGGGTGTGCTAATAGACGGATGGAAAAAATACCTCTCGATTTGGAAGATGAGTAAGACCGTATGGTCACAGACCGCTCACGTGGGCAACTACGTCTCAAACGGATTTTTATTAAATCTTGCGGGGATGAGCGCCAAGCAGGTCGTAGCCTCTATGGCAAAGTTTACCCGCGCGCAGATAGGAAATGGAGCGATCAACCGCTACAAGCAGCTAAGGTTAAAAAATGTCGTTTCTAAACTAAGCCCCGCAGAGCGCAGGGAATACGCGCAACTTATGCGCGAAAAAGAGATTCAAACCTACAAGCTCGCCGAGGACGAGGGACTTTTTGGCAGAAGCTCCTTGCTTGATATTCAAAACGGCTTTGCCCGCACTACAAAAGAGCTTAGGCAAGGAAAGATCGCCCGCATAATAGACGGAGATGCCGCAAGCAAACAAAGCGTCGTAGCCTCTACGGCTCAAAAGGCAGGCGACGCGTTAGGAGCAGTTGCCGATAAGGCGGGCGCGCTATATGCAGGGGAGGATAATGTAGGAAGGCTAGCGTTATTTTCTCACTATATTGACAAGGGCTTAGATCCAAAAAGCGCAAAGATCGCAACCAATAGCTGGATACCAGATTATTCGCGCCAAATGCCTGCGGGTATGAGAGCGCTTAGAGATAGCGGCATCGCCCCTTTTATCTCGTGGAGTTATTATGTAATGCCTGCGATGGGGCGCTACCTAGCCCGCCACCCGGTAGATGGAGCTAAAAAGATCCTGCCTATGCTAGCGGCTTTAGGATATTGGCAATATAAGGTTACGGGCGAAGCTAATCCGTATAGTGATAAGATCCCTGATGATATCAAAGGACGCAGCGTAGCAGTATGGCGCGACGGCGATCGAGTTCGCACGATTAAGATGGATAGGTATCTTCCTTATATGAACCTAACCGCTCCGGCAAACTACGCTAAAGGGCTTGCTAGCGGTCCAACGACGCAGGGAGCTTATGCGCTATTTTCGATGATGGCGGACGGAAAGCCTAGGATGCTTTACAATAACCGCCCGATCACTAAAGATACCAAGCCTATTCCCGCGCAAGCATACGATTATTTAAATTGGTTACTTCAAGGCTTTACGCCTATGCCGGGCGGAGTAAGCAGCGGAATAAACTTAGTAAGTGATCTAAGCAGAGATGAGACAAGCAGAAAGCGAAACAACGTAATGCTTCCTAAAACGAAAGCTCAAAGTGTAGCGAAGTTTTTAGGCTTTAATAGCGCAGATTATAGCGTTAGCGGGCAGATGAAAGACGCTGCTAAAAAGAAGCTTAAGAAAAAAGATTAAGCGCTTTTATATAGCTCTCAACCCTTTTTGGGGTTTGGCGGTAAAGCAGGCTTGCTTTTAAATTTCTTGCCGCTTGTGCGTAATCGCCTGCTTCTATGCAGCCCAGAGTATGACGGAAACCCAAGAGCCCCGCAAGCCCTAGCTGGTATGCCATTTCAAGGATGGTGTCTTGAATGCTCTGCGGTTTGCTAGCAAGCCAAGGCAGGCACTGAAAAACTCGCTTTTGAAGTTTCGCAACTTTCAAATTTAGGATTTTTTCCGCTACCTCTTTACTCATCGGCTCCACCTTGCCCCCGTTAAGCTTGAGTTCGTCGGGGCTAAGTGCCGAGACTAAAAAGCCGTATCCTATCGTAGCCTTTCCGAGGCTGTCTTTGTATATGTGATCCCGAAATCCCTCGTGAGCTTTGATGTTTTTGGCAATCATACCCCCTCCTCGTTTGTGATTTCGATGAATTCTATGTGTTTACCTATGCAAATTTTGAAAAACGAATTGTATGTCCGAACGGAATTCGTAACTCCCGCGGCGCTATGTCCGTCGCCTACAAGGATACATCCTGCCGTATCTTTCGGGAAGTTACCGGGGTGAATGAGAATGTAGCGCTCTTTCGGCACCGACTCGTTCCACAAAAGCGGACACATTCGCTTCTGACTCGGGCTATTGTGCCACTGCATTTGATACCTACCTGCTGGTATGCGTCTATCCTTGCCGCGCTCCGTAGTATCTGCGCCCGCGGGCTCAAGGGTGAAGCATTCAAAAAGCCTTTTTCCGTCGTCCGTGATCGTTAGTTTTCCAATCGTGCCGTCGTGGATGTTTTTAAATCTATTTATCTTGATCTTCATCGTATTCGCTCATTCTTCTATCTATGCCAAGCTTAGCACAGACAAATTTTTCAGCCCAATTTTTCACGGCGTCAGCGCCTATCCAAGCAGAAAAACCACCTACTGCTAAGGCAAATCTAGAGTTTTGAGTTAGATAAAGCGTAAACTCCGCGCCAAAATAGCACAGAGTAATCGAGCTTAAAAACCCCGAAAGAAAGGCTATTATGTAAGCTAATTTACTTTTGCGCTTCTTACTCATCGTTTTTAAAAAAGTGATCGCAGCAGCTAGCACCACCAAGCAAGCCCAATAAATTTTATCAAACAAGCTATTTAGATCGTTCATTTAGTTTCCTTATGCTTTCTAGATTAATCGCGCACTTTGCGTAAGCTTCGTATAGATCTAGCATTAGCTCCGCGGCGTCTGCTTGGCTTGCGATAGTGCGATTTGTATCAACGCGCGGCACGGCTAACAGATACTGCGGCGGCTTAGTGCATTTAGGGGCGCTCGCGCAGCCGCTCAAGCACAAAATTAGCGCTAGCGTTAAGCTCGCTTGAAATCTCATCCTTGCCCCCTTTCCTAGCCTTTGAAGCTATTTGCCTCTTGATTTGAGCCAAATCCTTGCTTAGCGCGTCTTTTTGTTGCGCGGCTTGTGAGATTTGCTCCATCTGCTTATCTTTTTGCTCGCCTTGCTGCTTTAGTGCTTCGATCTGCGCTTTTTGAGCCAAAATCTCAGCTTCCAGCTTGCTTGCTTGCCAAGATTGAAACTTTAGCGCGCCTATTAGCAGCGCGATCACCGCAGCAAAGATCATATAAATCTTAAACATCATCTATCCTTTAGCCATAGTTTGGCAAAATTCGGATAGTTTTTAAAGCTTTAAAAATCAAATTTGATTAATTTGCCGAAGTTGTTATTAAAGTTAAGTGAGTAAAACACAATGCTTCTTTCCCCACCCTTCCAAGATCTGGCGTAGCTTAGAGCCGTCAGATTTGAAAGAGCGTGAGGGAGCAAAAACCGCCTATTACGTAGAAAGCTTTTTATCCCCAAATCCCCGTCATCGCTATTATTTAGGCAAAAATCATCATCAAAGCCATATCCTAGCTCGATACTTCCGCTCATCTTTCCCGCTGTTATATCTCCTGCGTATTCGCCGATAGTTTTTAGATAATGCCCGCGATAGCCCGCTTCTTTGATATATTCTTTTATCTGCGGATCATCCATCACGTCGCGCAATAGATAGTCGTATTTGATATTTCCGTTCCACCCTGCCACAAAGGGCATCAAATATTCTCTTAAGCTCGTAGCGCTTGCGATATGATTTATCCTGCGCCCATATACCCGCCACACGCTATAGCGCGAGCCGTTTTTTATCGCAATAGAGCAAAGCACGGGGTTAAAGTTTAGCTTTTGCGCGCTCATATCAAAGTTAGCGCGTAAAACAAAGCGTCCCTGCTTATTACAAAGCCAAAAGCGCTTATGAGAATAAACGAGATCAAACTTATATGTGCGGATAAATTTTAAGCTCTCGCCCGAGCTCAAATCGTCCGAATAAATTATCTGCCCCTGCCTGATAAAAGCTAGCTTGCGAGCGCTTAGATCGTAATTTATGAGCCAGATAGCCCCGCCGTAAAAGCTCATTTTATAGTTTGGATATGGGGCTAAAGCAAGCCTAAGTGTTTGCGTATGCTTTAGTGCTGCGTTAAATATAAGCACATAAAAGCCGTCATTAGGGTTTTGTTTCTCGTAATTACGCCAATCATAGGTGCCTGCGTTATCCCCAAAGCCTAGATTTACAATCTGCTCATCATTATTCGCGCCTATGGCTAAGCCTGCCCCGTCCGCTCCGCAAATAGCAAACTTATCCGCGCCTACGAAAAATCCAAAAGGCACAAGCACGGCTCTATCGCCATAAAAATCACCATTGTAAAAATCATATACCCCATCAAGGCGCAAAGAGTTTAGCGGCGGACTGATAGTAAGATCAAACAGCTTCTCATCCTGCGCGCGGCGAAATTCCGGATAAAAACCCATTTGAGCCGTAAGGGAGTCAAGATTGTAGCTGACTTCGCCTCCGCCTTTGCGAAATAGATCGAGCTTGTCGCCTATTTCGATATTCTCTCCGTAGCGGTCTTTAAAGGTTACTTCATCTATAGCAAGCTCTAGGTTTGCTCCTGCGATGATCTCTGCTATTTCCAAATCCCTAAGATAGGGCTCGGAATATGGAATTTTAACATCCATTACTCAGCAAGGCTTAAATCAAGCGCGAATATTTTGCCGTCCGTCTTTATGAGGCTGAACTTTACATAAGCATCAAGCGGCTTAATATCACTTATGCGGCAAAGAGGAGTGATAGAGGAGGCAAAGGTTAGCGTGTGTCCGCCCGTCTTTAAGATAATGTCGTATTTGCGCCCCTCCACGATAGACTTTAATACAAACTCGGTGTTTTCTTTAATCTCGGTAAAGATTAAAGTATCCTCTCCTAGACTTAGTCCGCCCGCATACGCAAGCGTTTTAATGCTTAAAGGCGCAGGCTCAGGGGCGGCTGGAATATCTGCAAAGATTAGCTTTGTGCCGTCGGATTTAAGAAATTTATCCGCTTCGTAGACGCTTGGGGTATCGTTTAGAGCAAGAAAGCTTTTAGCTCCTCCCCCTCCTCCTATTAGCGGGATAGCGCGCGACCAAGCCCCGTTTTTGTAGATACCAAAATATTTGTCGCCATCTTGATATTCGCTATGCCAAGAGATACCATCAGGGCTAAATCTAAAGGCTAAATCTGCGGTAAACTTAGGATTAGGTAGGCGCACGCTATCTTCATACTCCCCTAAAAGCTCCTTTTCTTTAGAGCTAAAAGAGCTTATACCTAGGGCATATAGCGTTTGATAGACCGCTACTAAGGCAAGAGCTTCATCAATATCTAGCTCCTCACCTACTACGGGATATGCGGGCTTTCTAATGTCAAAATCATCATTTAGATTTCGCACTATATCGCTTCCTTGCCCCTTAGTTACTAAAAGCTTAATCGGGGTTTGAGATATGCAAAGTCCTAGCATAGAGGAGTAAAGATTGCTTAAAATAATCTCGCGCGTTACGGCAGAGAATGCGTGGCGAAATTTTAGCTTTCCTTGCTCGTCATAGACCTCATAATTGTTTTTTATCTGATCGTCACTTACGGCATACTTTGATACGATATCGCTTTTAGCGTTAAACTTTAGCGCCTCGTTAATGAAATTTAGTGCGTAGTTAGTTGTCATCCCCTCTCCTATCTGATTATTGAGCCTGTTACCTGCATCGCAGTAACATCTATATCTTTTTGCGCTTCGATCTTTTTAATCTGCACCTGCGTAGCTAGTGAGCTTGCGACCGCCCCTGCTTGTTGATTTCGCAAATATGCCTCCTCTTTTAGCACCTGCACTTGAGCGCCTGCTTGTTCTACTTGGGCTTTGGTTCTATCTCGCTCCAGCACGTATCGCTTGCGATCAAGGGCTAGGCTTTCTCTGCGAATTTCTAGCTCCTGCTTTTTTAGCTCCAGTTCGTTTTTAGAAATCTCTAGCTCTTGCTTTTTGATATCTAGCTCAGCCTGAGCGATCTGCATCTGCACGCGCTTTAGCTCTAGCTCTAGCTGCTTAATCGGAAGTTCCAGCCTCCTAATCTCAAGTTCGATTTTTTTAATCTCAAGTTCGGCTGCGGCAAGGTCTGCTTGGGCTTGCTTATATCTTAGCTCCGCTTCTATCATACGCGCCTTATAGTCGCGCTCGATGCCTAAAATCTCGCCCTCTATGCCTAAATTATGCGTCTGAGCCGCATTCTTAGCCGTATCGGAGGCGATATTTTTAATCTGCTCTTTAAGCTGCGCGTCTTTATTGTCGCGCTCGATTATTGCGATTTCGGTTTCAGCCCTAATCTTTTCAATCTGATAAGGGCTCATAGCCTCTTTGGTTTGTGCTTCTGCGATTTCGCTTCTAGCTTGAGCGTCTTTTAGATCGATCTCAAGTGCGATCTGCGCGGCGTTTTGTAAAATTTGATTGACGCACTGAGTAGCAAAGCCGCTTAAAAAATCGGCGCGATATTTCATCTTTTCATCATCGCTTAGGCTGGTCGCATTATCTAAATACACATCAAATTTTGCCCTGATGTTTTCAAATATCGAATATCCCTCATTGCTTATCTCATCACTTGAAACATATATTACTCTGCGATATAGCTCCTCTTTAAATTGCGCCATTATCTAATTCCTCCGCTTAAAACTATGCTTTGCCCGTCGCTAGCGATGAGATCGTCTATGCCATCAAAGCTGATAAAGCCGTCTTTAACCTCTGCGCTAACGCTAGCGGGCAGAAACAGATAGGTTATGCCCTCGTTAAAAAGCATATTAAAAACTGCGTCTGCATTTAAAACCGAGTTTACTATTACGGGATTGTCAGCCCTAAATTTTAAGGTATGAGCCCCGTCGCCACTTACGCTTTTATCGGTTAGCTCCGCGCTTTTGCTTAGCCCTTTTTTGCTTATGTAGCTTGCACGCAGCCCAAACCCTGCGCCTCCGGGGAAAGATCCAACGACGCGATAAATATCCTCTACGCTTTGCTGCCTTTCTTGCTTAGAGGTAAGCTTGCCTTTTACGTTGCCTACCCCGCCCCAGCCTATGATGGCATAATTTGCGCTATTGCTAAAATGACGCCTAAGGCTCTTAACCTCTCTAAAAAATAGCCCGCTTAAAGCTCGTCTAGTAATCGTAGCTTCTTTATTTTTGCCCTCTTGCTTGCCTAAGAGCCTAAAGCTATCACCGCTTACGCTGATTTCACTTTTTCCCTCATAGGCTTTATTATCCCAAAATCTAGTGCGAGCAGAAAAGCTAGGACTAACGAGGCGCCCCGTTAGTTTGGCTTCTATTAGGGCGAAACTAAGCGGATAATTTTCATTTAAAAGAGACGTAGCACTAAACTTAAAGCTAGCAGTAGAGTTTAGATTGCTTCTTAGACTTAAAAAATAGGTATCGGGCTCGTCTAACTCGCTTGGCTGCAGATCTAAAATTTGAATAAGCTTTTCATCGGCAAAAACCTTATTTCCAAGATCTAGCGAAAATATATCCTCTTTTACCTCTCCTCCTTTTACCATAGCACCTAGCTTGCCATCTTTTAAAAATAGCAAAGCGTCCACCCCACGAAAGGCGTAGGTGTATACGTCGCTAGCCTCCAAGCTCTTATCGGTTGTAATAATCTGCGCAAGCAGGCTATTTCTTACCATTGCACCCCCTCCTCTTTGCTAGGATAATTCTTTGTTTTTACGCTTGCGCCGATAATAGCAAGCTTCATGGGGTGAGCCGCGTCGTAGTAGCTATCAGCTCCTGCGCTAGAGGTATCGGCTCCGATCGCATAGCGCGAATAATTCCCCATAGCTAAAAGCTTTTTTAACTCCTCCTCTTCCCACCAGATCATATATTCACAATCCTGCTCTACCGGCTTTAGGGTTGTGCCGTTGATATTTATCTTTCCACCATAGTAAAAGCTTATTTCATTCTCGCCTATTTTAGCGGGGACGCCGTTATCATTTAAGATTCTGCCTAAGTATCTTGCCATATCACTTCCATAAACGCTGCCATAAGCAAAATATTTTGGAGCTGAGGCAAGCTTTAGCGTGATCTGCCTTGCCCCCTCACAACTAGCACCTAGGATATTTTTTATCTTCATATAATTTAATGCAGGAGCGGTCGCAAGCTTCTCGCCACTAAAAGCCTCATAGGTTTCAGCCTCGCTAAACTCGCTTGCTTTACCGCGTCCTCTCTCATCAGCCCATCTTTGCAAAAAAGCCTTTTCATCTGCGGCTAGATTATCGGCTGCGGGCTTTAGCTTAAATTTTACAAAGTGGTTGTTTCCTTGCTTGGAATATTCCGGCTTTATGTAATTATCATAAATGCCTTTTTTATCCGCCTTATTTAAGGCTCGCCATCCATCCGTTCTAAACGCTCCGCTGCTTTTCCCTCCACTTTTAGTGGAGCTTGCAACGTCAGCAGGATTAATTTTTTCATATTGTTTTTTATGTGTATCTTTTTTGCCGGGATCTTCGCCGCCCCACGGCTCTTTTTCTTTAGGCACAATTAAGTTTTCTTTCTTTAGCTCGTCCATCTCTTTTTTGGTTTGTTCGTAACAACCAAAAAAGCGCGCGATAAACAAAGACAGCTTTTCAGCTAGGCAGTATTTTTTGCTAGAAAAATCCAAGCTCCACCAAAACTCATAAGCCCTCATCCCCTCTTTAGCGTTTTGTGGCATATGATATTCACCAATGCCCTTTTCGTTGTTCCACCCTTTTATGTCGCCATAATCTTTAACTTCGTCTTTAAGGCTAGGGATTATATCGCCAAAACTATTTATGAAGCGCCCTAGAGGCACTCCTTGCAGATAATAACTCCAGCTGCTTTGGTTGTCGCGCATACCTTTAATGGGGGCAAATTCATTAAGCCTTAAGAGCAGATCCTTTGTGCTCTCAAAATTTACGAAAAAGTTTCCGCCTCCACCTATATCATTGCCTATCTCATCTCTGCCTGCGCGAGCGTAATTTTTGATCGGATCAAACGCGGCTATGCTAGCACCTTTAAACTTAGCGAGATTGATTTTTCCCTCTGAATATTCTAAGATATTTTTTAGCGTGCGAAAATCGTCATCGCCGTTTTTAACGCGGTAAAGAAAGGCGCTTTGGATAACTAGCCCCTCCGCGCTACGAAAGCCTAACTCGTTTTGTGCGGCATTTAGCGCATAGGTATCGCGAGTTCTTGGATGATCTAACGCATAAAGGCTATATTCGCCCACGCAGCCTTTGTATTCGGTAGAGGCTAAAGAGATAAACTTATTCTCGTCGTAGTGGAAGCGAGCTATGACGTTGTTGCCTCCCGCATCATACCACTTAGAATAATCCGCCTCGCAGTAAGCGTGATTCCCCTCATAGAATTGCTGTCCGTTAGGCATCTTATTTACGTATAGTCGCGTATCTGTGATATGCACCGCGCCGCCTAGGTTTAGCTCTCTTTTAGCATTTGCTTCGCTGCAGTAAGGCTCAAAGTTTAGTAATAAATTGTCGCTCATACTATGTCAAAAAATCCTATAAGGTTGAGCCTTAGCTCATCTCCGTTAATCTCGCAAGTAATAGAGCGGTCTTTTAGCGTCGCATTCGCGCCATAAATAGCATTTTTTGGAAGCGGAGCGTCGTTAGGCAGGCTTAAAATTACGCTTCCTTTCTGCACCGCTGAGCTTATCTTACACGATATGAGCCCAAGCCCGCTAAACATATCCACCCATAAGCTGGCGTCTTGCGCGCTTATACCGCTTGCAGGGCTTAGCTCAAACTTCTTTAATCTCTCAAAAAGAGAAAGATTGCCTAGCGCGGCATCCACCTTTTGCTTTAGAGATTTTAGCTCCTCTTTTGTAGCGAAGTTTTCGGTATCGGGGCTAAGCCCACTTTGGATTAACGTTACGAGTTCTTTAAAATTTGAATCCACCTCATAAGAGGTTAGAGGCGCACCCTTGTCTTTTCTGTATATCATCACTCATCCTTAGCGATTACGGCGACTTCGGTATTATCAAGTCCGTTTAGCCCGTTTTTATCCAGTTTGATTTGTGGAGCATAGGTCATTGAAACGCCGTTTGCGCCCATATATTTCATCACTGCCGTAGCTATTGCAGATAGAGCGGTTTCGTTTAACGAGCCGCTATTTAACGCAGCAATAATTGCATGCGCCCCCTCTTTGCTATTTAAATAATTCTTTACCAGCCCCTCTAAAGAGCTCTCATCCGCTCCACTTTTAATCTCTATGATCTGAGAGCTCGTTTGCAAAGCCTGCATAGTAGCGCTAGAAAAAGCAAAATATAGCTTTGCGCTCTCTAACACTAAGATTTGGACGTAATATAAATAGCGGTATTTGCCCCCTGCGGTATTTACCGGGGCGACTTGCATTCGCTCTAGCCACGGAAGCACCCTATCTTCTATAAGATCGCCTCTTTTAGGATGAGAGGCGCGCTGCATAGTAAGATCGAGCCTTTTTAATTTCGCGCCCTGCGTAGAAAAAGAGGGAGGGGGTGCTATAATATCTCCGCCTCCTCCGTCCGGCATACGCAAAAAGCGCTTTTTAACTCCTATCATAATGAGGTTAAAAACGCCACATCGGCATAATCTGCATCCAAGCTAGCTTTGCTTACGTAGTTGGCTTCGACTTCGGCTTTGGTTAGATAATTACTCATATCTGCGCCACCTCCGCCGCCGTTTGCAAGCTCGTAGCTGCTCTGCTTCATATCGAACTTACTCTTTGTAGCGTCAGAAAAGATGATGTAGTTTTTCTTCGCGCGAGGATCGAAAAGCGCTCCAAAATAATAGGCCTTAAACTCGCCACCATCTTTATTGGCGCTTAGATTTTGGGTATTGTTTAGTTGTGCCGTAACGCTTGCGATTTGGGTTGAGATTTGAGCTGTGCTACTATCTTTGATAACATATTCAATCTTTTTAAGCAGTGCCATTATTTATCCTTTATCTTTTTATCGCTAGCCTTTTTGGCTTCCTCTAATTTTGCGCCACAACTAGGGCAAAGTGCCTCTTTATTCGGCTCTTTCCACCTTACGCCGCTTGCGCCGCATTGTTCACACTCAAATTCAAATTTTACGCTTGAATTATTTTTGTAAGTCTCTTTTAGCATCACTCTCTCCTATGGGATTATTCCGCCATCGCTGATCTCGGCGGTAACTTTAATTTCCGTTCGTTCACTTCCGCAGCTTATGGTTACTATGGCGTCCGTTACTACGTCTAAGGCTTTTATTATTACCTTGTTTCCATCTACTCTTACACCTACGGCAGCGCTAGAGCTTTGTGCCAAAATAGTACCGCCGCCTGCGTTGTCGATAGTGATCTCTTTTTCGTCGCCTACGGCTAGCAATATCGTCTTTAATATCGGGGCAAGTCCACCGCCCGGCAAAGGGCTAGGTTTTCCTTGCGCTACGTAAAAATACGCGTTTAAGAAGCGGTATGTTTTACGAAAGACTACATTGCTGTCATATATCGCGATGATCTCCTCCGCCTTGCTTTTGAAAGCGTCCTTTTTTGCGTTGCTTAGCTCCGAGCATAGAAAGTATACGACGGCAAGGCAAAGCTCCTCCTCCATATCGATATTTGCTTCATCGCTCATATCTACTACGGGATAACGTAGCCAATAATCCTGCGAAATTCTGCGGTAGTATTTGAGTAGATGGGACAAGCTTTTTTCATAAACAATATGCGTGCGAGGTTTGGTGCGGAGCAGGACATTTAATAAAGCCTCCTTTAAAAGCTCCGCGCTAAGCTCATTTGCGAAGTCTTTATTGTCGCCTTTGAGCTTTTGCTTCAGCAGCGCTTTTAGCTCCGCGATTTTCATCTATTGCAGCTTTTCGGCGCACGCAAGAGAAAACGGATCGGCTACTTCGAGCGTGCAGTCCGTATAGTAGAGTTTGGCATCGGCGGTTTTAGATGTCGGGAAGTCTTTAACTTGAGTATCGTCCAGATATCTAAGCGCGCAATCGCTAAAATCGCCTACTAGGATTTTATCTTTAAGTTTGGCATCTGAAAATAGCGGGTGGATGATAATATCTACCTCACCAAAATCGGTCATAATGCGATCGATAGGCAGATTTAACGTGCGATCGGTTACGGCTACGCGAAGCGCACTATTAGCTGCTACCCAGTCGTTTACCTTGCGCTTTAGAGCACTAGACATAAAGACTTTAAATTTATGATCGGTCACGCCACTATTAGCCCACACCGGCTCAATCGTAGCATTTAGAAGCTCAAGCGTAAATGCTCCTCCTGCAGAGTTGCGATTTGCGGTAGGGATAAAGTTAAAAAATCCAGCCATTTTCGAGCTATCGGTATCGTTTGCCGCATAAACATAATCATCAAATACGGTAGTGTGATTAAGTCCTAGCAAGGCATACTCGATGTCTTTCATATGCTCTTTGCCGACTTTCTCAAGTTGTCTAGCCCACTCATCCCCCGTATATTGCTCGATAGATCTCTTTCGCCAGCTCATCGAAACTTCGTTTTTTAGGATTTGAGTTGCGTTAGTTAGCTTCTTTTTGGTATCTGTGCCTAACCCCGCGATACCTGATACTTCAGGGTTGGCATTATCTTTAGCTTTGGCATATTCATCGGTATACCAACTATGAAGCGTGTTGCTTATGCCTTCGCTTTTTAACATCGAAACGATAGGCGCGGTTGCGATACCGCCCATCGTAAGAAGCGATCTGACGGAGGGTTTATCCGCGACTGTGTTTTGATAAGAGGTAAGCATTTAAAATCTCCCGTTTTAAATTTTTCTCAATTTTTACGAAAAACGGGGGATTTTTAAAGGGGCAAATGCTAATCCCTACCCCTTGTTTTTATGCGGGTTTCATCCGCTCGCTTAAAAATATCCGCTTCACTTATTTCGCTTCGCGCCTCCATAGCTCCGACGTCATCGAAGCTTGCCGTATCGCAAACCCATACCCCTCCCTGCTTTCGCGAGTTATATTCCACTTCGCCGTTTAAGTAGTCCACGGCATCTACATCTACCCACTGCCCGCAGATAAATGCTCTCATTTTTTCTACTTTCATATTGTGCCTTTTGTGTCAAATTTGTGTCATTTTTTTGCACTTATTTTTATCACATAAGTGCATTTCGGGGGTAAGTTTGAGATGAGTAAAAACGCTCCCCGATAGCTAAATCACAATATTTGCGCGCTTAAGCATTCCCTCGTTTCCTCCGCTCCAAATTTAGTGGGGATTAAGGCGCGTGTGGTAAAATTTCGCGGATTTTAAGGGAGAGCTATGAAATCTAGCAAGATAAGTCTCATTTTCTACGGCATATTCTGCGGCGTAACAATCTATTTTCTTATCTGGGGATTCGGTTTTATAGGAAGCGGCGATAAAATGCTATTTTTAGTTTCGGTATTTTTGGGCATCTTTATGGCCTTTAATATCGGCGGAAACGACGTGGCAAATTCCTTCGGCACCAGCGTCGGAAGCGGCACCCTTAGTATTGCACAAGCCCTTTGTATCGCAGCGGTATTTGAAGCAAGCGGCGCGGTAATTGCAGGCGGCGAAGTAACCTCGACGATCCGCAGCGGCATAATCGATCTTAGCAAAATGGACGTGCATCCGAGAGATTTTATCTATGTAATGATGAGTGCGCTTTTCGCGGCGGGTGCGTGGCTACTTTTTGCCAGCCGTAGGGGCCTGCCGGTATCTACTACGCACGCTATCATCGGCGGTATCGTGGGCTCGGGACTTACGCTAGGCGCCCTGCTTAATACCGCAGAGACTTCTGCATTGTGGCTCGTGCAATGGGATAAGATCGGCAAAATAGCGATCTCTTGGGTGCTCTCGCCAATTTTGGGCGGAGTGATCTCCTTTGGAATTTTCTGGCTCATCAAACATTATATTTTGGATTATAACCGCTACGCTCAAATAAAGATCGACCGCATAAAGCGCGAAAAAAAATCCCTCCGCAAGCTGCATAAAAAGACCTTCGAGACTCTGGACGATATTCAAAAGATCGCCTATGCAGAGGCGCTAAATCACGATATCTACGCTATGCGCGATCCCGATTTTGATCCAAGCGAGCTGGATAGCGAGTATTATAAAAAGGTGATCGAGCTTGACGCGAAAAAAGAGAAGCTCAAATCCCACAAAGCCCTAGAGTACGGGATCCCCGCCGTAGCGGGTATCGGCGCTTTCGTGATCTCGGCGATGCTGATATTTAAGGGGCTGCATAATCTAAATTTCGGGCTTACGAATTTTTACAACTACCTCATCATCGGTATGTCGACGCTAATTACCTGGCTTTTGATGTTTATTTTCGCTAAAACCCTGCGCCGCTCAAATTTAAACAAATCTGCGTTTTTGATGTTTAGCTGGCTGCAGGTACTCACTGCTAGCGGCTTTGCCTTTTCGCACGGCAGCAACGACATCGCAAACGCCGTGGGTCCGTTTGCCGCCATCATCGATACGATGGCTACGAATAGTATCAATCCCTCCACTCCCGTGCCGCAGCAGATTATGATAATGTTCGCAGTAGCCCTAATAGCTGGGCTTTGGTTCATCGGCAAAGAGGTGATCGCCACCGTAGGCACCAATCTTACAAAAATCCACCCAGCCTCTGGCTTTAGCGCCGAGCTCGCAAGCGCCGTCGTCGTCATGGCAGCATCGGTACTTGGGCTGCCGATCTCCTCGACCCACGTGCTAATCGGCGCGATTTTGGGAATAGGCTTGGTAAATCACAGCACGAACTGGTCGCTGATGAAGCCGATCGGGCTAGCGTGGATCATCACCCTACCCGTCTCGGCGCTGCTTTCGGCGTTTGCATTCGTGCTTTTGCGCCACGTATTTTAGGCCAAATTTAAAGATCCGCTCTCTTAAATTTTAAAATTTTACGGCGCCGAAGCGAGTAAATTTTACAGCTCCTCTTGCGACGTATAACCGCGCAAAACCAGCTCGCAGCGGCGCAGATCCCGCCTGCGCGCCCTATAAAATTTAATAAAATTTTAGCTACAATCGCGCTTTTAAATTTAGGAAAGCTATGAGTAAATTTGAAATTTTCAGATCCACCCTTGCCGTGATGATGGGCTACGTACCGCTGGGGCTGGCGTTTGGCATCTACGGCATTAGCCAAGACCTGCCCGTCTGGGCTCTGGCGCTGACCTCGCTGCTTATATACGCAGGCAGCGTGGAGTTCGTGCTGATCGCATTCATCGTAACTCACGCCTCGCTCGTAGATACCTTCGTCGTGGCGTTCTTGCTAAATTTCCGCCATTTTTTCTACACGATGTCGCTGCTGGAGGAACTGCGCTTCGTGCGTCATAAAATTTACGCCGTATATGCCCTTACCGACGAAACCTTTGCTCTGCTAAAAGCGCGCGCTTTTTTGCGCCCCGAGGAGCTTAGCGGCGAGCGACCCGTAACGCCGCAAAGACTAAAAGAGCTTGATCTACTCTATAATCTAACGGCGATTTTAAATCAATCCTACTGGGTTGCTGGCGTCGTTGCGGGGGCTGTTTTGGGAGCAAGCTTAAAGCTTGATTTTAGCGGGGTCGAGTTTAGCCTGACGGCGCTTTTTGCGATGCTAACCTATGAGGTTTTTAAAGCAAATCCGCAATACAAAGTGCTATTGCTAGGATTTGCTTGCGCATTTGCGGGGCTTTTTATATTTCCTACAAAATACTTTTTATTCGGCACTCTGATTTTCGGGACTGTAGTATTGCTGCTATTTCGCAAATACTTCGAGCGACCTTCGCGCACGGGACGTAGGCTGCGAAAATTCTTAAAAAGGAGTAGGTAGTGGAAATTTTGCCCTATATCTTTCTAGGTTCGCTCGCTACGATTTTGACGCGATTTTTACCGCTGCTTCTTTTTAAGAAAAAGACCGCGAGTCCAAATCTGGCGTATCTGCAGAAAAACTCCGGACTTTTGATAATGGTCGTTTTGACGATCTACGCGCTTAAGACGATGCTGCCTAGCTTTTCGGGCGAGCGGGCTTTTAGCGCGGACGCGCTGCAAACGGCGACGCTGCTATTTTGCCTAATTATGGCGTTTGTCGTGCATGCTAAATTTCGTAATTCCCTCGTGACGATAGCGCTTCCTACGCTAATATATATGGCGGCACTGCGCTTTTTATTGAATTATTGATAAATTTATAAGTTAGTTTTCGATAAACTTCAAAAATTAATTTTTAAGTTTAAAAAAGGCTAAAGTTTCATGAATTTTATCAGTCAAATGGTGCATAGCTTCGCTAAAAAATATGCCGCCGAAACTATGCAAAAATCTCTATATAATTCCCTTAGAATCGACATCACGCAGGAAAATATCGCTAAAATTCCAAACCCCGATAAAAAATATATGCTCTACATGCACGTGCCCTTTTGCCACACGTTTTGCCCGTACTGCTCCTTTCACAAATACGCCTACGAGCGCGGCGCGTGCAGGGCGTATTTCGGCGCGCTACGCACCGAGATGCAGCGCACGAAGGACGCAGGCTACGACTTTGAGACGCTTTACGTCGGCGGCGGCACGACGCTCATCGACGAAGATGAGCTAGCGCGCACGCTGGAGCTTGCCAAGTCGCTTTTTAGCATTAAAGAGGTTTCGTGCGAGAGCGACCCCAACCACATCGAGCCTGAGAGCTTGCTACGATTTCGCGGGCTAATAGACCGCTTAAGCGTGGGGGTTCAGAGCTTTGATGACGATATTTTACGCAAAGCTTCGCGCTACGACAAATTCGGCTCGGGCGAAATTTTGCAAGAAAAGCTATCCCGAGCGGTCGGAATTTTGCCGATTTTGAGCTTGGATCTGATCTTTAATTTTCCGTTTCAAACTCGCGAAATTTTACTTCGCGACATCGAAGCGGCAAAGGCGGTGAAGCCCGAACAGATCACGCTGTATCCGCTGATGAAATCGCCTTTGATGCGCGATCAAATAGCGCGGAGCCTCGGCGTTAGCAACATAGACCGCGAGGAGGAGTTTTACTCCATCATCTGCAAGGAATTTTCTAGCTGGCACCGCAGCAACGCATGGGCTTTCGCTCGCGAAAAATCAAACATCAACGACGAGTATGTAGGCACAAACCACGAATACGTAGGCATCGGAAGCGGTGCGTTTAGCTTTTTGGACGGCAGGCTGCTCGTAAATGCGTTTAACCTCGAAGACTACGCAAGCAGAGTGCAGAAAAACGAAAGTACCGTCATCGCCACCTGCGATTTTAGCAGATCCGAGCGCGCGAAATACCTCTTTTTGACCGAGCTTTTTAACGGCGAGATCGATATCGCTAAATTTAACGCCGCAAACGATCTAAATTTGCGCCGCGAACTGGGCAGAGAGCTTAGCCTGCTAAGGCTAGCAGGAGCCGTACGGATCGAGGGCGAGATCATCCGCACGACGGAATTCGGCGCATATCTGTGCCTTGTTTTGATGAAGGAATTTTACACCGGCATGGACAAGGTGCGCGCGGCGTTTCGCGACGATGCCAAGATTAAGCGCGCAAAACAGCTCATCATCATGGACGAAAGCGAATCCGCCGCAACCGGCGCGGCAAAAAGCGAGATAGCGTCGTAAATTTTGCGCCCGACCGCTTCGGCTAATGCTTGGGCGCACCCAAAGCCTTAGCGCAAACTATCTAGGCATTTTAAAAATACAAACGAAATTTTGATTTCAAAATTTAGGAGCGCCGCTGTGAAAGGCAGAATGGTCAAACTATTCATTTTGTTTCTGTTTTTTGTCCTTGTATTTGAGCTCGTCGGCAATCTTTTTAACTTCGGCCGCTTCCCCTTTCATAAAAGCTGCGAGCCGTTTATGATGATAAACCGCCATATAACCGGTGATTCAAACGATAGGTGCATAATGCAACTTATGGATGAAAATCGAACGGGTGATCTTTCGCTATATTATCTTAAAACCAGATGCAATCAAGAGGAGCCATTGTCCGAACTGGATGAAAAAGCTATAAAATTTTTAAATATTCCGAACTCGAAGATAATCACCGTAAATAAAGATGGCTTGGAAAAGAAATTTTTAATAAGCGATTAAATTTAAATAGCAAAGAAGCCCTGCTTCAATTGCAATATCAAAGCCTAACAAATCGAGAATTTTAAAATTTATAAAATTAAAGGAGGAGCAATGAATAATCTAAAACTCATACAAAACTGGTACGCTTCCAAATGCGACGGAGAATGGGAGCATGAATATGGCCTTACGCTAGAAACGGTCGATAATCCCGGTTGGTGGATTGAAATCGATGGCGAGAGCGGGAAAAAGCCGATCAAAATAAATGTCGATAGAGATGACGAGGATTGGTTTTTCGTCAATGCCACGGAAAACGAACTCAAAGGAAGTTGCGGAGCCGAAAATTTAGAGGAATTATTGGAGTATGTGGTAAAATGGCTAACGGATTAAAATTTAGCAAGACAAATAAAGGAGCTTAGATGATCGAAGTCGAGATAAAAAACGAATCTTGCAAAAAGACCGAAGTTACGCTTGCAAATATTGAAATTGTTAAGGACGCCGTAAAGGAATTCGCCTATAAAAGCTTTAAGGGCAGCTATCTGTTTTTTGATATTTACGGCGAGATAGATATGGATTTTCACGCGCTTGGAGCAATTGGCGAAGGAGATGAAAACAATATCCGAAAAATAGATCTTAAAAAATATGAAAAAAGCTCCGTAGGCGCCACCGACATATCGCAAGATATGGAGGGCGTGGAATTCTGCACCTATTTTAAGCTGGATCAAAGTGAAATTTTAAAGCAAATATTATATTATATAGCCTATGAAAGATTTGAAGGCGGCTATTACGCAAAGGGTAAATTTATAGGCAAAAACAGAAACGATCTTATTTTTATCGGTATCTGCGGCGATGTAAAAAATTGCGCCGAAATAAAGAGCGTCGATTTAGATGAAATAATAAAAAGTATGCCCAAACTCTCGGAATCAAATAATTTTTATATTAACGAGTTTATGAGATCAACCAAACGGATCGATGAGGTAAATTCTATCGGCAACCGATTAAATTTAAAAAGGAGATACTATGAAATTTAAAATTTTGAAACCGAATGAACTATACGGCTGGGTTTTTAACAAAGATGAAGAACTTTATAAGGCTTTAGGATTTGATTGCTGGATGGATTCGTTTATTCGCATATTAGCTCAAATTCCCGGTACCAGAAAAAAAGATATTTTGGATTACCTTGAATATGAAATCTTTGATTGGTACGAATGGTTTGAACTATATGGGATTATCCGAAGCGACTATATGCTAGCGGACGAAGATAACCCTGAAATTTCAGCCTATCCGACATATGCGGGAGAGTATTTCGGAGTAATGGGCCAGCTGTTTTTAGGGGGTATGATAGACTTCGGCATAGAGCGCGGAAATTTAAGAAAGAAATGGGCTGACTTCGATACGAATTTATCCAAGATCGATCTAGGTATGTCGCTTTATGAGAAGTGGGTCTATTTTAGAGATAATTTCTTTTTTGGATATAAATTTTTAGAGGAGGACAAAATAACTCCCCAAGCAGAGATAACTTGGAAAGACCCTAACACATGGAGCAGATTTAGCCATTGGATATGTATGACTAATGCGGGCAAAGAGTATCGTGATAAAATTTTAAAGCCGAGGCTTTATGAAAAGTATAAGGATGTGAGTATAGAGGTGTAATTTAGCGATTACAAATAACGAAAATTTATTATGAACATGTTTAATCTAGCAAGCAAAAAGGACTTCAAATGACCATCTTACCAATATCAACCTTCGACAATGATTTACAAAGAGGCGATATTATAAAATTTAACGACGATGAGCTTATGGTCTGCGATGAGCGATGTTTCTGGACAGAAAATCCTTGCCTTTTAAATTTAAAAGATAACAGATACTTTGAGCTTCCTAGCGAGATGTTATCAAGCAAAGCGGGGTTTGTCGTGGACAAGGAGCAATTGATTCATAATTTAGCAAATTTCGGCATCAATGCGAGCCCCCGGGAGGTATTTATATGCTCCGATAATTACCTTAGTAGCGATGAACTAGGGGATTGCGACGAAACAATCCCCGGTTTCAGACTGATAAAACCCAGGGATAAATTCGGACGCAATAGGCGCATAAAGACAAATTTGATAAAAAAGCTTAGCGTTCCCCTCTTAAAATTTCGCGGAAAGATCGAGGTCGGAGATATTATCGAATGTAGAAAATCCTGCTATCCATATGAGAAAAATGTAAGCTTTATCGTAGTAAAAGCAAAAGACGATGATGGAGTAAATTTTATAAAATTGGTCGTAATTAGCGGCTACAAGGCAGGCTTATGGGTTCTGCCGTTTTTATTTAAAACAGATAAAAATACAGTAGAGGCGGACTGGCTAATTAAAAATTGGAAATATATTTTTTATAGATGCTGCGATATAAGGCACACCTATGTAAATTTACAAAACCGAAAAGAGATTTTAAATTTTACCGATAAGCAGTTGGAAAATTTTATAAAAATAAAGCGAAAGAGATTAAAATTTAAATGGAAAAAGTAGATAAGGATTTTAAAGCGAGCTTGTATAGTACCACGCAGCAAAAGGGCTTT
>NZ_CALIJA010000102.1 GCF_938017615.1 uncultured Campylobacter sp.
GAAAAAATTTGAAAAAGCCGTAAAACAGGGCTTTTAAAAAAATCAAAAAACTAAAATTAGGGGTAAAATTTGATAGATGGTGTCCCCGACAGGATTCGAACCTGTGGCCTCAAAATTAGGAATTTTGTGCTCTATCCTACTGAGCTACGAGGACAAAATCGGCAATTTAATCGCCGATAATATTCATAACGTCGTCTAGTTTTTTGTGAAGATCTTTGTCGTTGATGGGCTTTGTCATAAAGTCATAAGCACCCTTATTTAAAGCCTCTCGTTTAGCGGTCTCGTCCGTCGTAAGGACAATGACGGGGATATGAGCTATACTTTCTCTAGCGTGAAGATTATCTAAAAATTCCAGCCCATTCATCACAGGCATTACGATATCCAATAAAATCAAATCAACGGGCTGAACTTCGAGTACGGCAAGGGCGTCCAAGCCGTTTTTGGCTTGGAGTATGGTTTGGAATTTGCCATATTTTTTTAGCATAACTTCAAGTAGCTTTAAATTTATAGCGTCGTCATCAACCGTTAAAACTTTCAAATCTCTCATTTAAGACCTCATCCTTATATATATTTTTGTGCGAGTTTCTCAAGACCCGACTTGGTGATATTGTAACTAGCGACTTCGCTAAATAGTGGATTTTCATCGTTGTCGTTAGAAAACAGCACTAACTTGGTCGCAGATGCTTTTCGGCGTAAGCTCTCTAACGCCGCTAAGTCTAGCCCTGCTAGCTTTTTATCAATCAAAACAAGCTTATAGCTGCCCGTAGCCGCCATAGAAATAAGCTGGTCGAAATTGCCCGCAATTTCTACGTCTTTATACTGATGTTTTAATATGCTGGCAAAAATTTTACTTTCCATAATGTTTGCCTTGCATATAAGTATATCTTTTGTCGGCACTCGCGCACCTTTAGCTTTCACTACGTCATCGGAAACTATGCTTTTTTTAGGAACCAGCTTCATTATCGTCTTTGGCACTTTGACAGTTTTAATGACCGTCTTAGGCACCTGGCGTTTGACAAGCTTTTTAACCAGCTTCTTTGTAGTTCCACCGGCAGGCGCTGCATCAGATCGTTTATCACCGATAAAATTATCTAGCATTTGGGCTAAGATATCCTTTTTGATCGGCTTGGTGCAGTATTCGTCAAGTCCTGCTGCCATAAATTTCTCTCTATCGCCCTTTAGCGCATTGGCAGTAACAGCCACGATCGGGATGTGGCGGAGATTATTCTCGTGCTCGTATTGTTTGATCTGTTTTGTAGATTCGATACCGTCCATAACAGGCATCGAAATATCCATAAATATGAGATCATAGTCGTTATTAGCTTTTCTGGCTTCCAGCGCCAAAAGTCCGTTTTCGACTATCGTTAAATTCATATTAAAGCTATTTAGTGTATGCTTCATAAGCTTTTGGTTGATCTCATTATCCTCCGCAATAAGGATTTTGGCGTTATATTTTCTATTGACCAAAGGTACATTTTCATCGGCAGGATTTCGCTCTACCGGCACTTCAACCTCTTCTTCGACTTCGACATCCTCTTCAACCATAATGGTTTCTTCCTGCTGCTCGTCTTCGTATACGGTGACGGGTACCTCGACCATCTCCTCTTCCTCAGGCTGCGGGATAACTACCGGTTCGACTTTTACGCTAACAGGCTCAATCTCGGGCTCTTCGACATGGACTTTTTGGGTAGCAGGCTCCACCTTCGGAATATCTACAGGCTCCGGCTCAATACTTGGCTCTTCGGCAGGAATATTTTGAGCTGCCGGTTCTACTACTGGCGTTACCGGTTCAGACTCGATATTTGAAACCTCTTCAAGTTTTGGCTCTATAGGTTTTAGTTCAGGCTCAATTGCTACCGGCTCTGGCTCAACAGCGATAGGTTCTGATTCAATTATCTTTTTAGTTGGAATTTCAGGTTCTGAAAGTTTAACATTTGAAATTTCATCCTCATGAGCAGAAACACTTGAAGTATCAGGCTTCGAAGCTTTAGCGATAGGAATTTCAGGCTCGGTTTTAATGGCTACAGGAATTTCTTCTTCTACGCTTGGAATTTTAATCTTTTCGGCAGGCTCTTGCACCTTGGCACTCGGTTTGATATCCAAAAGATCGATATCTATATCAGGAATTTCAATCTCAGCCTTAGGCGTCTCAACCTTAGCCTTTGGAATTTCTACTTTCGCAGGCTCAGCTTTTACTTCTTCCTCTTTTTTGATCTTAGGAAGCTCTATTTCGATATCGGAAAGATCGATGCTAGGAGTTTCGGCTTTAGGAGCCTGAGTCTGCGTCGCATGTGTTTTGAGCCCCACAAAATCATCAGGGATTTCCAAAGATATAGGCTCATCGATATCGGCCTGGGCACCCTTTGTGCTTGAAGGCTCTACCTTTGGCTTTTCTGCGTGCGGGATTACTATTTCAGGAATATCAATATCGATCTTTGGCGATTCAGGCTCTGTCTTTTCAATCTTAATATCACTCATAGGCTCGATATCTATAGGCTTAATGACCGGCTCTTCTGCTTTAGGAGCTTCTTTTTTGAGCTCTTGAGCAATACTAGGCTTACTAACAGCCTCCTCTTTATGCGCAGAATGAGCCTCGGCATCATGCGTACGCCTTCTGCTTTGCAAGATAGCGCGTAGCTCGTCTGCCGACGAAGTAGTAGCATGTCGTAATTCATCGAGCTTGTTGATGATAGGCCTTTCTTTTACTACCGGCTCTTCCATAATCATTTCATCAGCGACGATAGGCTTTTCTACCTCGGTATCCAGCTTAATCTCATGCGTCTGTGGAGCAAAATCCGATCTATTTAGAGCAATTCCGGATTTTGAAATTTTATCTAGCGTCTTAACGAATTTAGTTAAGTTAAAAGGCTCTGTGAGGGTAAAAATTTTAGAATTTGAAATACTAATACTTTGAAGCTCTTTTGGCTTAAGAGTTAAGATCGTAGGCATACTCAATATATCGCTAACCTCGCCGTAATTCTTAAATCTAGTGATAAGGGCGTCATATTTGTTATTATTTTGCGCTGAGCGGAACTGCGCGTTTGTATTAAATATCGAAATTTTACCACCTAGCTTGCTGATGTAGTTTTTAACGATATCGTTATACATCGTATCGGCGCTATCGGCTAAAAGCGCAAAATTTAACCCTTTGATGCTTTCAAATACTGCGTCCGCATCGGTCTTTTGTGTCTCTTTGAAAGCAAGGGTGAAATAAAATCTAGTACCCTTTCCTACGGTAGATTTGACCTGAAGCTTACCGCCCATCATCGCTACGTATTTCGACGAAATCGTAAGTCCAAGACCTGTTCCACCATATTTGCGTGTGATCGTAGAGTCGGCCTGAGAGAAGGCGTTAAATACATTTGCGAGCTTGTCTTCAGAAATTCCAATGCCGGTATCTTCTACGCTAAACGTTACGATCGCCTCTCCCGGAGCTTTGCTAGGCTCCCTTAAAATTTCAACTACGATAGTGCCGTGCTCAGGCGTAAATTTAACAGCATTTGACATGAGGTTGATAAGAACCTCTTTGATCTTCGTAATATCGCCGTATAGATGGTGCACTAGTGTAGGATCGATGTAGAGCAAGATGTCGATATTCTTTTCGGCAGCCTTGGCAACGTAAATTTCAACCGCACTTTCGAAATCTTGAATAGGATTAAATAAGATATCCTCAAGCTCGACCTTATTGCTCTCGATCTTAGAGACATCCAAAATGTTATTAATGATCGTTAGAAGGTTTTCGGACGATTTTTCGATGGTATCAACGTAATCGCGCTTCTCTTCATCCAGATCGGTATTTTTAAGAAGCTCCGTAAAGCCGATGATGCCGTTAAGCGGCGTTCTGATCTCGTGCGACATATTGGCCAAAAAGATCGATTTTGCCTTGTTGGCATCCTCCGCAGCGCCCTTTTGATACGCAATCAGATCGAGCGCGTCCTCGATAAGCGAATACGCCTTATTAACACCTTCACTAGTCCTAACGTCGATATGCTCGTGCTGATTCGTCAAATCGCCGATTCGGCTAAGCACGTTGCCGAGGTCGGTAACGTTCTGTCTTAAACGTCTTGTAATACCCAAGGCAAAAACGACCAAAATAGCCGCTAAAACCCATATACCAAGAGCGATAAATAGGTTTCTTAGCCTTTGCGCTAGGTAGGTGTCGGCATGCGCCGCAAGCTCAGCATTGATCTTTTCAGAAATTTCGCTTAGCTTTTTATATTTAAGTGTAGTAGAGGCAAACCACTCTTGAAAAGGTACGCTATAATGTCCCTCGTCCGCTTCTTGCTGCAATGTGGCTGAAATTTTAGCAGTCTCTCTTAATGCGTTTTGAAATTCCTCTCCGTCTAGAATTTTTAAAATCGCGGCTCTAGCATCAGATTCCGGCAAGAAGTAGTAATTAGGGAGCGAACTAGATAGGTTGAAGCTAGCCCAGGTCCTTAGCTGCGCCTGATTCATCGCCTTGCTACCGATAATGTATTCGATAATATAGTCGCGCTCCGATGCGGTGGCATCCATCGCCTCATAAGTATTAAGCAACGAAACCGTCCAAACGGTAATATTTGAGCTTACAAGACCCTCTCTTAGCACTCGTTGGATTGTTTTTACATCATCATCGAATTTTTGAAAATATGAGCTGAAAAGCTCACCGAAGCTTTTGCTTTGAGCATCGACATCCCTTCTTACCTGCGGAAGTTTGTCTAATAAACCGTCTATATCGGTCTCGGCAGCCAAAAGCTCGTCATTACCGGTGCCGTAAGCGAAAATATCAAAAATAGTCTTTTTTACGACATTTTCACTGATATTTTTGCTTTCTTTATACTTTGCAAGCGCATCGTCGGTTTTTTTGCGTTGACCCGATAGAAGGGTTCCCATACCGGGGTTTCCCTCGCTACCCAAAAACGCCGAAGTGATACCGCGCTCTTTATCTACCTGCTCTACTAACGCTGCGAGATTACTATTTTTAGCAATTTGCTGCTGCAAAATTCCCACTCTGGCGTAATCCTGCAAAGAGATAAACAAGAAATATGATGCAAACGCGAAAATCAAAAGCAGCGGGATACCGCTAACAAGTCTCAAAGCACTTGTAGTATTTAAATTCATACAAAATCCTTCAAAGCGCAGCTTACGCGACGTTAAATTTTATTCAACCGGAGAAACGAAGTCGCTTCCGTCACGCTAGGCGGAGACGATTTAGCCGTCCTGCAAAGTTAATGGGTGATTTTACTAAACAAATCTTTAAATATAGCTTTTTGCGTTAGGTTTTCGTTAATGATTGTTTAAAATTTTTTCCGCGGTTTGGATATTCGTAAGCGATCTGATCTCCTCGAAGCTCGCCGCATAAATGCTCTCAAAATCGCCGTAAAAGTCCAAAAGCTTCTTCAGACTTCCCTTGCTAACGCCCAAGCTTAACAGTTTTGAGCTTTGCAGATCGAGCTTGCGTTTGCTCTTTTGGTGAAACGAGATCGCAAAGCGGTGCGCTTCATCGCGCAGGCGCTGAAAAAACTGAAGTTTCTTATCATCCGTTGCTAGCGAAAAAATCCCGCCTTTCGTGCAAATTTTATCTTTCGCAGCTCCCTTTGCGCGGTGAGCTTTAGCGTCGATCTTTTCTTTAGAAATGGCGATTATATCGACGTTTGCTCCGACGCTGCAAATTATTTCCTCTGCCAAGTTTAGCAGAGCCGTTCCGCCGTCGATGAGCCACAGATCGGGCGCTGCGAGCTCGTCAAATTTAAGCGCGCGGCTAGTTAGATACTCGCGCATCTGATCGTAGTCGTTATTTGAGCTAAGGTGCTTGTGGCGGTAGTTTTGCTTGTTAAACTCGCCGTCTTGAAAGCTTATCATAGCTCCCACGGGCGCGGCGCCGAACATATGCGAGTTGTCGAAAACTTCGATATTTACCGGCAAATTCGTAAGATTAAAATAATCCTTCAGCTCTTGCAAAAATGCGTAATCGTGCGTTTTTAGATGCTTTTTGATATTGATCTCGCAGTTTTGATATGCAATCTCGCAAATTTTACGCTTCTCGCCGATTTTTGGCGCGTAAATTTTAAAGGCTCTTTCATGCCGCTTGGATAAAATTTCGCATACCAGATCCGCATCGTCAAACTCGTCGTAAACGTAAATTTTAGCGCACGCCACGGGAGCCGCGGCAGGAAAAGCGCTTAAGATCATCTGCTTGTAGGCGTTTGCGATATCATCGGCGCTTGGGGCTTTGCAGTTGATTATATGCGAGCTTGAGGCTGAAATTTTACCCTCGCGTATGCTAAAATGCACAGCGCAGACGAGTCCGTCGCGTGCGGCAATCGCAAAGACCTCGAAATCATCGAGCTTTGCCAGATCGACCTCAACCTTTACGTTCATCTGCTTTAAAATTTCAATCTTATCGCGGATCTGCGCGGCTTCCTCGAAATTTTCGCTCTGCGCGAGCCGTGCCATCCGATCCTGAAGCTGCGGCATCATCTTTTGCGGATTTTTCAGAGCCACAAGCGCGCTTTGCACGATACGAGCGTAATCCTGCTTTGAAATTTTATCCTCGCACGGAGCGGCGCAGCGCCCGATCTGATGGAACAAACAGGCCTTTTTGCCCTTGACGCAATTTTTCTTCTGCACGAGCGGAAACTGCATGTAAAGCGTCTGTAAAATTTCCTTCGCGCCGTGAAAATAGGGACCGAAGTATCTGATGTTTCTGCCCTTTACGATCTTTCGCGTGATCTCAAAGCGCGGAAAGTCGTCGTCTAAATTTACGTAAATATATGGATAGGTCTTATCGTCGCGCAGCAGGATATTGTATTTAGGCTTTAGCTGCTTGATGAAGGAATTTTCTAGTATCAGCGCGTCGCTCTCGCTGGGCGTGACGATGTATTCTAAATGCGCCGCCTCACTTATCATCTTTGCGATGCGCGCACTTAGGCGAGGGCTCGGAGCAAGAGTGGGCGTGAAAGAAAAGTAGCTTTTGACGCGATTTTTTAAAATTTTTGCCTTGCCGACGTATAGCAGCTTGCCCGCGGCGTCGAAATATTGATACACGCCGGGGCTAGCAGGCAGGCTCTTAATCTCCTCTATTAGCAAGGATCAGCCCTCTTATCTCTTCAAAAATTTTATAAATTTGCGGATCTTGAATTTTGTTTGTAAACTCCCCTTTTGCGCGCTCGGAAAATAAAATTTTGCTGCTTCGGCGCAAATGAGCTTTATAAATTTGCGCCCTTCTTCTACTCATCACTCTATCTGCGACGAAAAATTTTATCTCTCGCACGCCGCAAAGCTCCGCCGTCTCTCTAGCGGCTACGAAGCGCTTTAATACGTCTTTTATTAAATTTATATTACTATCGCGTTTTAGTTCGCAAAGCCCAGCCGGATGCTTCGCGGCTATCATCAAAATGCCATCTTTGACGTAGATGAAAGCGATCAGCCTTTGCCAACTAAGCGGCAAAATCGCCAAAAACTCGCCTCTTTCTCGCATCTTGGCATATAAAGGATCTTTTCTGATATGAGCTATTATTTCTCTTGCATTTTCCATAAGCGGATTTTAGCATTTTTTATCTTAGTTTTACTTAGCGGCTGCGGATACAAAGCGCCGCCGTTTTACTCAGAAGGCGAGCAAGGCTCTAGCGCTACCGCCCAAAATACGGACGCTAATAGCACGAGCGGCGATAGAGGAAGCGTTAGAATTTTACGCGATAAATAGCCTACTTTTAGCTTTGCTTTGTTATACTTTTAAAAATTTTTACAAAGGAATTTCATGCAGACGGCAGACATTTTAGTGCTGGACTTCGGCTCTCAATACACCCAGCTGATCGCTAGGCGCTTGCGCGAACAAGGCGTTTACACCGAGCTGATCGCATACGACGCACCGATCGATAAGATAAAAGCAAAAAACCCAAAAGGCATTATTTTAAGCGGCGGACCCGCTAGCGTTTACGCCAAGGATGCGTATTTTTGCGACGATAGAATTTTTGAGCTTGGAATTCCGATTTTAGGTATCTGCTACGGCATGCAGCTCATCGCGCATAAATTTGGCGCCAGCGTCGTGCCTGCGGGTAAAAAAGAGTATGGCAAAGCCTCTTTGAAACTGCTTCGCGCTAGCAAGCTATTTGGCGGCGTGGAGGATAACTCTACTGTCTGGATGAGCCACTCGGACAAGGTCGAGAGCCTGCCGGAGGGCTTTGAGGTGATGGCAAGCTCGGACGAGAGCGAGTGGTGCGTATTCGGCGACGAGATCCGTAAAATTTATGCGCTGCAGTTTCATCCGGAGGTCTGCCACAGCGAGTTCGGCGATAGAATTTTAAAAAATTTTGCCAAAGAGATCTGCGGAATAACCAGCACTTGGAATATGGGCAGCTTCGCCAAAGAGCAGATGATCAAAATAAAAGAGCGCGTAGGCAGCGCCAAGGTGCTTTGCGCGGTAAGCGGCGGAGTGGATAGCTCGGTCGTAGCGGCGCTTTTGGCGCATGCGGTGCCACAGAGCCTAATAGCGGTTTTCGTCGATAACGGACTGCTCCGCACTGGCGAGCGCAAGGCGGTGGAGGAGATGTTTAGGCTCAAACTCGGCGTGAGCTTAGACGTGATCGATGCTAGCGAGCTGTTTTTAAACAGGCTGAAAGGGGTGGTCGATCCCGAGCAAAAACGCAAAATCATCGGCGCGACCTTCATCGAGGTTTTCAGCAAAGAAGCAGCAAAACACAAAAACGTAAAATTTCTAGCTCAAGGCACACTCTACACCGATATCATCGAAAGCTCGGTCGCAGGCTCAAGCAAGACGATCAAAAGCCACCACAACGTAGGCGGGCTGCCTAAGGATATGAAATTTGAACTGATCGAGCCTCTGCGCGAAATTTTTAAAGACGAAGTGCGCCAGCTGGGACTTGAGCTAGGTCTTTCGCGCGAAGTCGTTTTCCGCCATCCATTCCCTGGCCCGGGTCTTGCGATCCGCATAATGGGCGAGGTAAATACGCCGAGTCTCGAGCTGCTGCGCAAAGCCGACGTGATCCTACGCGACGAGCTAAAATCAAGCGGCTGGTACAACAAAACGTGGCAGGCATTTTGCGTGCTACTAAACGTGCACTCCGTGGGAGTCATGGGCGATAACCGCACCTACGAAAACGCCGTGTGCATACGCGTAGTGGACGCTAGCGACGGCATGACGGCTAGCTTCTCGCGCCTGCCGTATGATCTGCTAGAAAACGTCTCTCGCCGTATCATAAACGAAGCAGACGGCATCAACCGCGTCGTCTACGACATCTCGAGCAAACCGCCTGCAACGATAGAGTGGGAGTAAGATGAAACAAATCTGCATCATTTTAGCGCATCCTTACGAGAGAAGTCTAAATGCGGCTATTGCAAACGCAGCGGCAGAAAAGCTGCAAAATAGCGGCTACGAGGTTAAATTTCACGATCTATATAAGGAGAAATTTAACCCAATCCTTAGCGGCACCGAGCTCGTGAGCGACGAAAGCGACGACGAGCTGTTAAAAGCGCATCAAAAAGACATAGCAAACGCCCACGGCATCGTGATTGTCCATCCGAACTGGTGGGGCGAGCCGCCCGCCATCCTCAAGGGCTGGATTGACCGTGTGCTAAGGCAGAGAGTAGCCTACGATTTTGCGCCGGGCGATAACGGCGGCGGGCTTCCGATAGGACTTTTAAAGGCTAAAGCCGCCGTAGTTTTCAACACCTCCAACACCCCCGAGGCCAGAGAAAACAAGATATTCGGCGATCCGCTGGAAAGAATTTGGAAAAGCTGCATTTTTGATTTTTGCGGCGTGAAAACCTTTGAGCGGCTGATGTTTAGAGTGGTCGCGGATAGCGACGAGGTCGAGCGAAAGGTCTGGTTAGAGCAGGTAGCGCAGACGCTGGATAGGTACTTTCCGAAGCAGATATCGCTTTAGATTTAAAATGCACTGCTCGCAAAATCCGCGTGGCGTAGAATTTTGATTGCCTATTTTAAACAGATACGCGCCGAATTCGCTCGCACATTTGGCGCAAAATCTATGAAATTTAGGAGGTAATCATGCTTAGATTAATCGCTGCGGTCGCGATTTTAGCGGCTCTCATATACTTCATCATGGGAGGCGGCGGCAAAAAGACGATCAAAGATTATAAAAATTTCAGCCGTGAGGAGCTGGAGACTTTATGCCTCGAAAAGAACGACAAGATCGCCTGCCAGCGTATCGCCGTGGACTATATCAAAGAAAATAAACCGAAAAAATGATCTAAATTTGCGAGGCTAATTTTGCGGTTTCGTTCAAACAGCGCGCAGCTAAATTTCTGGCCCGGTCCAAACGCTGCGCGGATAAATTTGCCTGCAAAGCACGACTAAAATGTCGATTAAATCGGTACCGAGCACCGCGCAAATAGCGTAAATTTAAGCAACAGCAAGGATTGGCATGCGCGCTGATAAAACCGCTAGCACAAATTAAAAGCAATAAATCGTGCTGTGTTCTTACGCGCAGACGGAAGGAGCGACGGATGAAAATTTTATGGCAAAGTAGGCCTCAAAACAGACTTCGCGATATCGGTGAAAACGTCCTGATAAAGGGCGATCACGCATTTTACATAGGCGATAACGACGAGCAAAAGCAGATGAAGCTTAGAAAAATCTCGCTCGAAAGCGGCGAGCAGCTAGCCGGCGCGCCTTTCCGCGATTTTACCCGCACTGCGACCTTTGACGATGACGGCCGTACGCTCGTAGTTTTGGGCTTTGTAGACACGATTTATAAATTTAACGCCGCGGATCTCGCGCTCATCTCAAAGCACAAAAAAGGCGTGCTAAAATACGGCAACTTTATCGCGCTAAGTAGCAAGGATGGCGATAAAAAGGCTATTACGGCGACATACGACACGCTTTTTATTTACGATTTTAAGACGCAGACGGGCATGCGAAAGCGATTAAAGGGCTGCGCGGCGATTTTTAAGCAAGATGAGCTAAATTTCTTGATTTTTACGCGCTCGGGTCAAATTTACCGCCTAAATTTGAGCGGTTGCGAGCTTAAAATCATCGCTAAAACTTGCCCTATGACGCAGGTGCAGCGCGCGGGCGGCGGATATTGCATTCGCGTGGGCGAAGCGGGCGAAAACGGCGAAATAGAGGGAGCTAACGAGCTTGTTTTTACGGACGCAAATTTTAACGTTAAATTCCGCGTGAAGCTGAACTTTGATTTCGATAAATTCGAGCTTGTAGCGAATGGACCGGACGGCTGGCGCGGGCACTTTATAAACGAGCCGAATGAGCTGAGGGTTCTTGATCTGCGTAGCGAGGCGGGCGACCTCGAGAGCGGCGAGCACGACGGCTCGGGCAAATTTGCGCACGATAAAGCCGAGGAATTTAGATGCGACGAAGCGGACGAATTTAATCGCGGCGGCTCGGGCGAATTTACGCAGGGCAAGGCGAGCAAATCCAGGTGCGAAGCGACGGATAAATTTGAGTGCGACGAGCCCTTTAAATTTAAACTCGGCGAGCAGGTCCAATACCTCGCGGCAAAGCCCGTGCTGGCGCATAAATTTAAACAAAAGGGTGTGAGAATTTTAGGCGTCGTTACAGCTGCTTCTTGCCGGGCTGCGAGCACAAAATACGAAGCGAAGCAGAAGGGCGCATTTGCCGAGCAAAATTTAGCGTCCAGAGGCGGCCGCGGTATTGAAAACCGTGAATATTCACTCCTCGCTCCCGGTAAAAATGAAAAACGCAGGCATCGCGCGCCTGAGTGCGCCCGCGATCTCGTACTAGTCGATAATGCTTACGACGAGGACGCGGATCAAATTTTAACCTGCTATGAGATCTAAGCCATTGTCCAAGCACACCCATATTCCTGATTTAAAATTTACAGCTGTGATTTCGCGCCTTTAATTAAAGCAGGTTTGCTAAAAATTTTGCAAAAATTTTATATAGAATTCTACCAAGACGCGGAAATACCCGTTTAAAAATTCTACGACATGCAGGCGAGACCGTTGCAAAGCGTCGCGGGTCGGCGATTTGTACGGCGCGACCGCGCCCTTTCGCCGCTATCAGCACTTGACGTTTTTTGCCTTGCTATCTTGCATCGCGCGGAAAAATTCCGCCCTGCTTAGCGGGATTTCGTCCGGATGAGCGCTTCTGAAATGGCGCAGATAGCCCTCATAATCGCCGAGCCCGATGAGCGGCGCAAGTGCGGCATCCGCGCGCGCTAAAAGCCTCGCCACGACCTTCGGGGCTGCGAGTGGATTAAATTTAAACTTTTTCATAAACGCCCCTGTCCACGTACTCGCTTTCTGCTAGCTTGAAATATCCCTCGCTCGCGCCGCCCTTTGAAATTTTAAGGCACATTCGGATCGTTTGGGCGATGACGATGATCGTAACGACGACGAAAAGAGCACATAGCACGGCGTCGATGACGTTATTTCTGATGATAGCCTGCGCCTTTTCGATCGCGGCGGGATCGCTCAGGCCAGCGAGCTTGGCGGCGGTATTTTGCGCGATAGCTACGTGGCTTACAGCGTCGTGCACGCGCTCGCCGTTAGCCGGCATCAGCTTCAAGATCGCCGCATAAAGCGTGGTTATAAGCACCCAAATCGCGGGAGCGATCGTGACGAAGGCGTATTTTTGCTTGCCCATTTTAAAAAGCACCACCGTAGCAAGCAGCAGCGCGATGCCCGCGAGCATCTGGTTGGACGCGCCGAAAAGCGGCCACAGCGTGTAAATTCCGCCCATAGGATCGGTAACGCCGCTGTAGAGCAGATAGCCCCAGCCCGCCACGCAGATTAGCGTCGCGATGATGCCGTAGAGGGAATTTTTGGTATCGGAGAATGGCTTATAGACGTTGCCTAAAATTTCTTGCACCATAAAGCGCCCCGTGCGCGTGCCCGCATCGACCGCGGTCAGAATAAACAGCGCCTCAAACAGAATCGCGAAATGATACCAAAATGCCATCAGCTCCTTGCCGCCGATGATCTGATGCAGTAGCATCGTTAGCCCCATCGCAAAGGTAGGAGCGCCGCCCGTGCGGCTCATCATCGTGGTTTCGCCGACGTTTGAAGCCAAGGCGCCGATCTGCTCAGGCGTAATGCTAAATCCGATAGAATTTATATACGCCGCGGCGCTTACCGCGTCTTTGCCCAGCACTGCAGCGGGCGAGTTGATAGCGAAGTATTCGCCCGGGCTTAGGATGCACGCAGCCACAAGCGCCATTACGCCCACGAGGCTCTCCATAAGCATCGAGCCGTAGCCGATGAAAAGAGTGTGGGTTTCGCGCTCGAGCATCTTCGGCGTCGTACCGCTGGAGATCAGCGCGTGAAAGCCCGAAATCGCGCCGCATGCGATAGTGATAAACAAAAACGGAAATATCGGGCCTGCAAAAACGGGACCCGTGCCGTCGATAAATTTCGTCGTAGCGGGCATTTTAAGCTCGGGCGCGACAAAGATTATCGCGACCGCCATGCCGATGATGACGCCGAGCTTAAGGAAGGTGCTTAGATAATCGCGCGGCGCGAGCAGCAGCCACACTGGCAAAATCGCCGCGATAAAGCCGTAGCCGATCGTAAGAAGCGCGAGCGTCTCGCCCTTTAGCGAAAAAACGTCGTGCCAGTACGGATCGATCGAGACGTAATGCCCGCCCCAAAGCGAAAGCATCAGCAAAATAAAGCCGATGATCGATGCCTCGCTGACCTTGCCCGGGCGCAAAAACCTCATGTAAATTCCCATAAATACGGCGATCGGTATCGTCATCGCGATCGTAAAAAGCCCCCACGGCGAGTTTGCGAGCGCCTTTACGACGACCATCGCCAAGATCGCCACGATGATCAGCATGATGAAAAAAATACCGATCATCGCAATGCCGCCCGTGAGCTTGCCCATCTCCTCTTTGATCATCTCGCCGAGGCTCTTGCCGCCGCGGCGCGTGGAGAGCACGAGCACGATAAAATCATGCACCGCGCCTGCGAGCACGACGCCTACCAAAAGCCAAATAGTGCCGGGCAGATAGCCCATCTGTGCGGCCACTACGGGACCTACGAGCGGTCCTGCGCCAGCGATAGCGGCGAAATGGTGCCCGAAAAGGACGTATTTGTTCGTAGGGACGTAATCGCGTCCATCGTTTCGGATCACCGCAGGAGTTGCGCGGCGATCGTCCAGCTCAAAGACGCGATACGCGATAAAGCGCCCGTAGAAGGTGTATCCGATCAGATAGATGCACGCGCTGGCCACTACGAGCCAGACGGCGCTGATGCTCTCGCCCTTATTTAGCGCAAGTACGCCGAAACACCACGCTCCTATGACGGCGACCGCCGCCCAAAGGATCTTTTGCCAAAATTTCATGCTCACTCCTTAAAACTTAGCGAGCGGCTTGGGCAGTATGTCGTTTTAACAAAACGGCTCGCGCCTTTAAAGCTGGGCTCGTTAAATAAAATTTAGTGCGTATTTTATCGGCGTTTTTATCATTTAAAGCTGAATCGCGAAATTAAAAAGAGCTCTTTTGGCGTTTAAATTTAACGCCTAAATTTTGAATTTCAAATTTAAATAGACGGCTTGGAAACGCGCGAAATTTTAACATTTAATCGCCCTAAATTTAACTCCGCAGCTCTTAGCCGTTACGGAATTTATCGCGGTTTAAGAAATCAAGCGATAAAATCCCATGATAACGATTTTAATTTCTTAATAAAAATCGCGAATACTTTTAGGAGGAAATTTATGCCGGATCAGGTGTGCGGCTATGTACTTTTTCGCGCCCATATCAAAAGCTATGCAAGCTTCAAAAATAATTGCACCAGCCGCGAGAATTTCATAAATCCCATATGCATAAATTCCCGACGCCGCTTAAATTTTAAAATATCCGCCGCGACGAAATCTGCGCGTATAGTTCGCCTGGTGGGCTATGAGCTTTAAATTTTATCTCTTTTTAATCGCAGCTTTCGTCTTGCTTGCTTTAGTGGCCGTAAGTAGCGGCGGAGCGAGCATTTCGCTAGGCGACATCGTAAAATTTTTCACCTTCGGCGAGCTGGACGAAACCAAGGAGCTGATTCTAACGCAAATGCGTCTGCCGCGCCTCGTGCTTGGAATTTTAATAGGCGCGCTGCTGGCAACTTCGGGAGTGGTAGTGCAAAGCGTATTTTTAAACCCGCTTGCAGATCCCTACATCATCGGCATCGCCTCGGCAGCGACCTTCGGCGCGGTCATAGCCTACCTGCTGGGGCTTAGTGACGTTTTTTACGGAATTTTCGCGTTTTTGGCCGCCAGCGGGCTTTCGCTCGTGATCTTTAAGCTCGCAGCCCATACCCGCTCGATCTCTACTCTGCTGATCGTAGGCATCGCCGTATCGTCCTTTTTGGGCGCATTTACATCCTTTGCGGTCTATCTAATCGGAGAGGATAGTTTTAGGATTACGGCGTGGATGATGGGCTATCTAGGCGGCGCAAACTGGCAAAAGATCGCGCTTTTACTGCCGCCGCTGCTGTTTTGCATGGCGTATTTTTACGCGAAGCGCCACGAGCTAAATATCATCTTAAACGGCGACGAGGAGGCGAAGTCGCTCGGGCTCAACGTCGATAAGTCCAAAAAGAGCCTACTCATCGTCTCCTCGCTCATCATCGGCTTTTCGGTCGCATTTACGGGGATGATAGGCTTCGTGGGGCTCATCATTCCGCACACGCTTCGCATGGCGCTTCATACGGCGAGCAACGCCGTGCTGATCCCCGCTAGCGCGCTTACCGGCGGAGTTTTTTTAGTTTTTTGCGACGTAATCGCCAAAAACGCCCTCTCGCCGGTAGAAATTCCGATCGGCGTGGTGACCTCCTTTTTCGGCGCGCCCTTTTTTCTATACCTCGCGTTTAGGAAGCATGCATGAAAATTTCGGCGCTAAACTTTAGCTACGGCAAGCGAGCGATTCTGCGAGGCATCGAGTTAAATTTAAAACGGGGTAAATTTTACGGGATTTTGGGCCCTAACGGCTGCGGCAAGAGCACCTTGTTAAAAAATATATTGCAAATTTTAAAGCCCGCAAGCGGGATCATCGAAATAAACGGCAAAAAAGCAAGCGAATATAGCCTCAAAGAGCTTGCCGCACTCATCGGCTTCGTGCCGCAAAAAACAGCTCTCGCAGCCGCGCTAAACGTGAATGAAATTTTACTTGCGGGCAGATTTTGCCGCCTAAAAAGCGCATTTAGCGGCTACGATGCGAGCGATCACGCTAAAGTGGAGCAAATGGCAGAGCTTTTGGACGTGAAAAAATTCCTAAAGCGTAGCGCATTTGAGCTAAGCGGTGGGGAGTTCGGGCGCGTGCTGCTTGCCAGAGCGCTCGTCAGCGAGCCTGAAATTTTACTGCTCGATGAGCCCACGGGCGCGCTTGATATGAACTACGCGATCGAGGCGATGAGGATCTGCGAAAACCTGACGCGCTCTTTAAATTTAACGAGCGTCATCGTGCTGCACGATCTAAATTTAGCCTCGCTTTTTTGCGACGAAATTTTGATGCTAAAAGACGGCACAGTAAGGTATCGCGGTAGCGCGAGCGAGCTTTTTACGCCGCAGATCATAAAAGAAATTTACGGCTTTGAAGCCTTAATAGTAGAAGAAAACGGGGTAAAGTTTATACTACCCAAAAAGGAGAAATTATGAAAAAAATTCTTATAGCTTTGCTTTCGACGAGTTTTGCACTCGCCAAAGGCCTGGTAGTGCTCGACCCCGCCGCAGTCGAGATCATCTACGCTTTAGGCGCACAGGATCAGATCGCTGCGATCTCAACTACCTCGATGAGCAAGATCCGCCCGGAGGCAGAAACCGCGAAACTGCCTAGCGTAGGCACCTACGTAAAGCCGAATATGGAAAAGATCGTCGAGCTTAAGCCCGATCTGGTTATCACGAGCTTTCACTCCGCGGGCGTTAGCGAAAATCTGCAAAAGCTGGGACTTAAGAGCCTTGCGATGGATGCGAACTCCACCGCAGAGATCTGCCAAAACGTAAAGAAGGTCGCCGCGATCGTAAAAAAAGAGAGCGAGGCGGATAAAATTTGCGCGCAGATGGATGGAATTTTTGCAGACAAACCCGCTCTTCGCGGCAAAAAAGTAGCGCTATTTTTCGGCTCAAACGCCACTATGGCCTTTAACGACAAAACCCTAGTAGGCGATATATTCGCTCGACTAGGCGCCAAAAATATCGCAGACGGCCTAAAAGGCAGCACGCCTTCGGTATCTGCCGAATACATCCTCGAGCAAAACCCCGATATAATCGTCATCGTGGGCGGCGAGACGGAGGATTTTTTAAAGGCAAATCCGATCCTTAAAAATACCAAAGCGGTAAAATCTGGCAAAATTTTAAAGGCTCCGACGCTCATCTTGCGGGGCAGCCCGCAGATCGGCGAGACGGTGGATGAAATTTACGCGGAGGCAACGAAATAGATGTTTAAAGAACGCATTAAAACCCACCACCGCTCCAAGCTTTTCGAGAGCGTTTCCGCAAGCGAAAACGAGCTGTTCGACGCGCTGGAGCAGCCCGCGAAAGACAGCGACTGCGTGATCTATCTGCATGTGCCCTTTTGCGACAACATCTGCTCGTTTTGTTCGATGATGCGCTCCAAACTCGGCGACGAGCTGGACGAATACGCTAAATTTTTAATCCACCAGATCAAAGACTACGGCGAGATGCCCTACTTCGATACCAAAAACGTTAAAAGTATCTACTTCGGCGGCGGCACGCCGAGCGTATTTAGCGAAGCTCACTTCGAAAAGGTCCTCGGCGCGCTGCATAAAAATTTTAAGATCGCAGAGGACTGCGAGATCAGCGTAGAGACCACGCTGCATAATTTAGACCTTCAAAAGGCGCTTGCCTTGCAAAGCTTTGGCGTAAACCGCTTTAGCATCGGCGTGCAGACCTTCAGCAGACAGGGGCGCGCGCTTCTAAACCGCGTGCACAAGCCCGCTCGCGCGATTGAGCGACTAAAGGATCTTAGAGAAAAATTTGACGGCATGCTCTGCTGCGACATTATCTACAACTTCCCGAACGAAAGCGTGGAGGAAGCGATCGCAGACGCGCGCTACGTAAATGAGCTAGGTCTAGATAGCGCTAGCTTTTACTCGCTGATGTTTTTCGAAGGCTCGGAGCTATCCAAAAAGATCGACACCTCCTACTACGATCTGCCGACTGATAAAAAGCTGCACCATGCCTTTGCAGAGGCGCTGCTGCAAAGCGGGAATTTCGAGGTTTTGGAGCTTACCAAACTTGCTCGAAAAGGTCGCGATAACTACGGCTACATCAAGCTAAGCCACAAGGGCACGGATATCCTACCTATCGGCAACGGCGCGGGCGGACACGTAGCGGGCTTCGGAATTTACGGCGTGTCGGGACACAAGATGATCTCGCGAATCGATGAGCGCGAGGCAAAATATAGCGTGCTAAACAATCTGTTTCAATACCCGATCGTAAGCTTAAACGAGCTAAAAGAGGCTCTGAGCGCGAGCATTTACGACGAAGCGGTGCAAAAACTCAAAGAATTTGAGAACTGGGGGCTTTTGGAGCTTAAGGATGGAAAATCGATCTTGAGCTTGGACGGAATTTTTTGGGGCAACAACATCAACGAAGAGATAGCAAACATTGTTAGAAAGGATTTTGTATGAAAAAAATCGTGCTTTACACCTCACAAACGGGTAACACGAAAAAGGTGGGCGACGCGATCGCCGAGCAACTGGGCTGCGAGAGTCTAAATTTCCGCGACTTTGAGGGTGAGGTCGATGACTATGACTTCATAGTCTTGGGCTTTTACGTCGATAAGGGCGAAGCAGAGGCGAAATTTATGCGCTTTTTACGCAAGATTCACGGCAAGAAGCTTGGCGTTTTTATGACTCTAGGCGCAGAGCCGGACGGCGAGCACTCGCGCAAGTGCCTGGATACCTTTGAAGAGGGGCTTAAAGCAAACGGCAACGAGATTATAAGGGAGTTTGCCTGCCAGGGCGCGATCGATCCGAATCTACTTGAAATGATGCGCAAAATGGCGACCGGCGGCAACTCGCCCCACCCTATCACCCCCGAGCGACTTGCGCGCTGGGCGGAGGCTGCGAAACACCCGGACGAGAAGGATCTGGCGGACGCAAAAGCAGCATTTGCGGGGATAGAATAAAATTTAAAGCAAGCCGCGCAAACCGCTGCGCGGTGAAACAAAACCAAATAAAATTTCACACTACTTAATGCGCGGTTTGGAATTTTATCTTTTACTAAAATTTGGACGATAAATTTCATTACTACAAGCAAATTTGCCGCCGCAGGCGCAGGTCTTGCTCTAGAATTTAAACGATAAAATTTCATTTCGCGCACAACGGATCAAATAATGCCGCCGACTTTGCGCCGCTAATGCGCGCTATGAGCACGAAAAAGCGCTTTTATGAGCGAGCTGCCTGCGAGTACTGCAGCAGCCGCCATTATCCAATACACCGCCCGCCATTTTGCGACGGCCTGGGCGCGAAAAATCCGCTTCTGCGAGCAAGTAGACTGCGAGCTCTGCGGTCGCGATCATCGGCTACCCCTGTCGTCACGTGCCGTAGGTCTCGCCGTTAGGCGCCGCTCTCCCGCCGCGCGATAACCCATCTCCGCCGCTCATCACCCCGTCACGCGACACCTGCCGCCGCCAATCGCCCTGCCGCTTTGTCGCAGTACCTAATCAAAACCGAACCGCTAAATTTTAAATTCTACAAAAGTCTCATCGCACATAAATTTTAATTCGGCAAATGCGTAAAATTTAGGTAAATTCCACCTAAACGCTTTGACGGTCAAAATTTAAAAGGGCGAAGATGACGAATTTCAAATACGCTAGTCACATTAACGAGGCTGCGGGGCTAGATCTTGATTTAGATTGCGAAGAGATCGATCTACAGGATAAGCTTTACGGGCTTTTTCAGTGCTTTATGCCCGAGGGTGCGGGCGTCGAGGCGGTGTTTGCGCCGCTGCAAAACGGCACCGAGCTGCAAGCGCACATAATGCCGATCTACGCAGTCACGGCGCAGCAAACGCGAGAGACGTTTGGTCGAGGCGTGGCGCCCGGGTATTTTTGCCCGCCGCAGGATCCGAAATTTGATGACGAATTGCTTAAGAGCCTAGCTTTAGCGCACGTTCGAAATTTAAAAATTTTCGCCGATTTTCTAGGCAAGAACGAGCTTTTAAAGATGCTTGGCGAAACAAAATCCGCTCGCGTGCAGGAGAGCTTTGATCTCGCGCATAACAAAGATGGGCTTGCGTGCGCCGTCTATGAGGCGATCACGGAGTGGATGATAGATTCGCCTAAGCTCGATGCAAAGCTATGGGTGCTCGGCGAGGCGTATTATTCGATCGACTGCGAATACCTGCTCTCGGTGTACTTGCAGTATCCGAACTACGCGCAAAGGCCGCAAGAGGACTTTTTGAAACCCTACTTCGAGCTGTATCTAGCGGGACGGCATATTACGTTTGAGCGCGGCGAGGTCGTGGTTTTTATGCACTAAATTTACGCGGGCAAAGGAAGCGAATGGGCGCTCGTAAGCATTTAAAATTTAAACTTTTTAAACAATAAAGTGAGCTACGCCCACAAATGGCTGAAATTTAAGCTCAGCAACTATGGGCACAAACGCTTATCGCATATCCAAAAAATCTGCGTCCTAATCAAGCAATCTAGTAGGTTTCTTGCGCGTCGCGTCAAATCACTTAAAATGTTTCTGCTTTGCGCAGCCGCCCGCTTTCAGCACCTTGCTAGAGCAAAATCTCCACACATCGTTGATATTTGGATAATTGAATTTTTTCCATCACTCTGCTGCCATCACTTCGTTTGTAGCGCCCGAGAATTCACTCTCGCCAACGCTTGCTAGTCGAAATTCATCTAAATTTTAAAGTAGAATTTTGACGCAGAATTTTATGGAATTTCGCTGCCGCAAATCTCACAAGCGATAAAATTCTATCGATTTACGCTCTTAAATTTGCTCAAATCGCCGCCTGTTTTATAAAATTCTTCAGCGTCGATCATAGTACCGTCAGGCAGCTTACAAACGGTGTAGTCCACGCCATTGCCGTCTTTGCGGACGATCAGCTCGCCGCCGTTTTTGATACAAAAATCCCCAGCAGCGCTAGCCTCTGCGCTCACCGAAGCGAAAGCGCCCACCGCAAGCGCTACTGCAAAAAATCTCTTAAAACTCATTTAAATCCTTTCGTTTAATTTTGCCTGTTTTTAGGGTTAAGCTTAAATTTAGGCGCTAGATACGCTAAACCTGCGCCTACATAAATAAACCGCCTTCCATCCTCGAACACCGATAATAGCGTTTTAAATATTAAATCCTACCTAATAAATCCCAGCAGCGCCAAGTCCGCTCGCCGCTGCAAAATCAAAGCCATCAGACTTCATCCAATGCAAAATTTAACATCATAAAATTTTGCCTTCAATAAAATTCTAGCAGCGAAATCCAAGCCGCATCAAAGCTATTTCTGCCGTAAAATACCGGCTATAAAAGCGAGGACTATGGCAAATACCAGCTTAGCGGCAAGGCAAGCGCGGATCCTAAACAATCTCGTCTATAAGCGCGAGCCGCGTTCAAACCCCCTAAATTTAACCGCCGCTAGCCGTTTTTGCGCGCAAACTCGCTCATAAAGGAGGCTAGTTTTTCAACGTCTTCGTAGTTTATCGCGTTGTAGATCGAGGCGCGGATGCCGCCTAAGACGCGGTGTCCTTTAAGCCCGATCATCCCCTCCGCCTCCGCTTGCGCGACGAAAACCGGCTCAAGCGCAGCATCTGCGATATTAAAGCTCACGTTCATCAGGCTGCGGCTAGTTTTTTGCGCGTGGCCGCGGTAGAAGCCGCCGCTAGCATCGATCGCGCCGTAGAGTAGCGCCGCTTTGCGCTTGTTACGCTCATGCATCGCCGCAAGTCCGCCGATCTCGTCCTTGATCCAACCGAGCATTAAATTTAGCATGTAAATTCCAAAGGTATTCGGGGTGTTGCTCATCGAGTCCGCGTCCGCCTGCGTCTTGTAGCGCAGGATCATCGGCGTTTTGGGGTTCGCGCGATCCAGCAGATCCTTGCGGATCGCAACCATCGTGACGCCCGCGGGACCGCCGTTTTTCTGAATGCCTCCGTAAAACATCCCTACGCTGCTAAGATCCAAGGGGCGCGAAAATAGATCGCTCGAGCTATCGACTACGAGCGGACAGCCGCACTGCGGCAGCTGCGGATACTGCGTGCCGTAGATCGTGTTGTTTGAGCAGATGTAGCCGTAATCGGCGCCGTCAGAGAATTCAACCTCGGGGATGCGATCGAATTTACTCTCCTCACTGCTTGCGACCACGCGGTAGTTTATGCCGAGCACGCCCGCTTCCTTGATCGCTTTGCTCGTCCAGTTACCCGTGTTGGCGTATTCTGCGACGCCGCCTGCGTATAGGTTCATCGGCACCTGCGCGAACTGAAGGCTCGCGCCGCCTTGTAAAAACAAAATCGTAAAATCGTCTGAAAAGCCATAGAGATCGCGCACGCGGCTCATCGCGCTATGCAAAACCTCCTCGAAAATTTTGGTGCGGTGCGAGATCTCCATTATCGAAAATCCACGCCCTGCGTAGTTTAGCAGCTCCTCTTGCGCCTGCTTTAACACGCCCAGCGGGATGGTGCTAGGCCCCGCGCTAAAATTTAAAACCCTATCCATTTTGCCTCCTTTAGATGATTTTTGCGTTTTTGCTGAGCTGCTGCGAGCAAAGGACGAATTCGTCGCCCGCGGCAAGCTCGCCTAGGGCCACCGTTTTGCCGCCCTTTTGGATTTGAACGAGGTCTTTGGTGATCTCAAAAAATTTCGCCTTTTGCGCCAAAAGCTCATCCTTTGCGCTTAGCGTATGCTCTGCGGCGCTTAGTTTGGAGTCCACGAAGCTTTTAAATTTAAGCTCGAAATTTAAAAGCCTCGCAAGCGAGCCTGAAATTTTTGGCTCGATCGATTTTGATTTAAGCTCCAGAGCCGCGAGGCTCAGCGCGTTTTGTGCGGATGAAATTTTATCTTTTATCAGCCTATCAAATGCGTCACTTACGCCGTCTAGGCTCTGAAAGATCGCGCAAATATCGGGCAGCAGATCGATCATCGCGGCGGTGGGCGTGAGGCTTCGGTGATCGGCTACGAAATCGCTGATGCTAAAATCGATCTCGTGCCCGACTGCCGAGATTACGGGCGTTTTGGCTGCGTAGATCGCGCGCGCCAAGGCCTCGTCGTTGAAGCACCACAGATCCTCGCGCGAGCCGCCGCCGCGAGCGATGACTATCGCATCGTAGCCCTTCTCGTCGGCTACGCGCAGAGCGTTTATGATCGAAGCAGGTGCGCCTTCACCTTGCACTAGCGCGTTATATAGATCGATCTTGCAAAGCGCGAAGCGGTTCTGCGCCGTGCGAAGCATATCCGCCTGCGCCGCAGAGCCCGCGCTCGTGATGATCGCGATGCTTCGGGCAAATTTCGGAAGCTGTTTTTTGTGCGCGGCATCGAAAAGCCCCTCTTTGCTAAGCCTCTCTTTTAGCGCGGCAAACGCCGCTTCCAGTTCGCCCTCGCCGCTTTTGCGTATATTTGATACCTGGATCTGATACGCGCCCGTGGGAGCGTATAGCGAAACTTTGCCGCTTACGATGAGCTTATCGCCGACGGCGGGGATAAAATTTATCCGCGCGGCGTTAAATTTAAACATCGCGCAATCGATCGCCGCGCTCGCGTCTTTGATCGTGAAATACCAGTGCCCGCTCGTGCTTTGAATTCTAAACTTAGAGATCTCGCCCTCGACCTCGACGAAGCTAAAGCTCGTCTCCAAAAGCGTCTTGGCTTGGGCGTTGAGCTCGCTTACGCTAAGCATCGTCGCTCTTCCGCGCGATTTTCTCCGCGATGAAAAGCGTGCTGACGTCGAAGCTGAAGCCCTTTTGCACGCGTAGTTCAAAGCCCGCGTTTTTGAGCTTTTTGCTAAAGCTCGCGGCGTCTAGGAAGCTACCGATGGAGTTTGGCAGATATTCGTAAGCTTCTTTGTTTTTCGAGATGAAAGCGCCGATTTTGGGTAAAATTTTACTTACATAAAAATCTCTGATTTTAAACGCGAGCCCGCCGCTTGCGGCTTTGGTAAATTCCAAAACCACGAGCGATCCGCCCGGTATGATGATCCGGTTAAACTCCGCAAGCGCCGCGTCCAGCTCCACGACGTTTCTTATGCCGTAGCTGATGCTTAAAATATCCACGCTCGCGTCATCCAGCGTCGTGGCGCCCGCGGTTGCTTTGATAAACTCGTAGCTAGGGAATTTTTGTCTTGCTACCTCGAGCATCCCCTCGCTAGGATCGATCCCCACGATCCGCTCGATCTGCACGCCGTGCTGCGCCGCGCCGTCGCGCCATGAGCTTATCATATCGCCCGTGCCGCACGCGACATCGGCGATACTCACGAGCTTTCCTTTAAGCTTTTCAAGCGTCAGTTCGACCGCTTTTTTGCGCCACGAAACGTCCACGCCGAAGCTGATAGCGCGGTTTGCCAGATCGTAGGTAGGCGCGATCTCATCGAACATCTTTATGATTTTTTCCTGTTTTTGCACGGGTTTTCCTTATTCGTATGCTTTGATTTTACGCAGCGATCTTTTCAGCGCGCGCAAAAGAGCCTCTTTTTCATTTAAAGTTTTTTCTTCCAGCTCGGCGCGGCGGTCGTTTAAACGGGCGTCCAGAGCCAGCAGATACGCAAACGCGACGCCGCTTTTATCGCTTGCTTTTTGATAGATCGCGATGAAATTTCGCCACACGCTGATATCTTGCAGCGCGCCGAAATCCTCGCAGGCAGCCTTGGTGTGTTTAAACAGCTCCCTGACACAGCCTTCATCAAAGCTTCTTGCAAAAATTTCAAGCGCGTATCGCAGCCTCTTTAGCCCTATGCGCGCGTCGTGAAATGCCTGCAGAGACGAGCCTTGCTTTAAATTTTTTAGCTCTGTGCGCAAGCTTTTAATCAGTTTGCAGAGGCGAGCGGAGGCGAACTTTTTTGAAATTTTTTCATATTCGCTGCGCGCGTAGATGCCGTCCGCGCCGCTTAAAAAGCCGCTAATAGCGCCGTTTAAATCTGCAAATTCCGCGCTAGAAAGAAATTCTAAAATTTTATCCTCCGAGCGCTTTGCGATAAGATTTAGCTGCTGCAAAAAGCCTGCAGGCGCGTCGTCGGCCCTTAAAAACTCCGCAAAAACGTGGAGGTCTCGCAGCTGATTGGTGCGGCTCATAAATCCTGCGAGGAGTTTTAAAATTTCATCCTTTTTTTCCGCTTCGAAAAGCGGCGCGGATAGCTTCAAAACGGCTCTAAATTTGCGGATTTGCACGCGCAGCTCGTGAAGCGCTTCGGGGGCCAGGCTTTTTTGATACTCGCTTTTTGCGCCGCACGCCCTCGTCCACGCTAGCTCAAGCGCCAAACGCGCGAGCTTAACGCTGTCCGCATAGGGCGGCGCGAAAAATTTAACTCGGCTAAATTTTTTAAAAACGTTGCGAGCGTGTGCGAAATCAAGCGAGCGCGGCGGGATGCCGTAGCGCGCCAGATAGCGGCTTTTGTAGCGATAATCGTCGGTGATCTCGCAAAAATCGCTGCTACCGAAGGTTTTTGCAAAATCAAAATTTGCGCTTGCCGCCTCGCTTTGAAATTTCGTTCGTAAAATCACGAGCGTGCTTAGCTCGCCGCCGTAAAGCTCTAGCCAAAACTCCGCTTCGTCGCTGGCAAAGCCGTAGCGGTTTTTTTGCACGACGCGGGCGATTCTGCTTTTTAAAGCCTCTTTGAAATCATCTTTTGAAATTTTAAAATTTAGAGTTTGTCTGTCAAGATCCTCTTTTTTGTGGTGCAAAGAGCATTCGTCGTTTTGGCGGATGTAGTAAATTTCGGGGTAGAACGAAGTATAAAACCAAGCGATCTTTACCTTGCGACATTTCAGCCCCGCACGCTCTAGCGTCCGCAGAATCGAATCGTCGCTCAATAAAAATTTACGCTTAGTTTGCATACCCGCTCCAAAAATAAAGTGGGTAATAATAGCAGAAAATTCTTTAAACTATCTACACTTTTCGCAGTCTTCGACCGTAGCCGTGATATTTAGCTTGCGGATGAAATTGCCCGCTTTGCGCTCGATGTTTTTCAAAACGTCCTTATTAAAGGCATCGTCCATGAAAAGATCCGTGACGTTGCCGCATTTTTCGCACACGACGTGGATGTGCGGCATCTGATAGATGTCGTAGCGGCTCTTTTTGTTCGGTGCATTGACCTCGACTACGACGCCTTCGTCGAGCAGGGTGTTTAAATTTTTATAAACCGTCGCTAGCGAAATGGATGGATAGTCCTCTTTGATCCCCTCGTATAGGTCATCTATACTTGGATGTTCGTGGCGATCCAGCACCTTTAAGATGCACAATCTTTGAGGAGTTGCTTTCAAACCGCAAGTTTTGAGTAGTTCTACGTGGCTCATTTTTGTCCTTCAAAAAATTTTAAAGTGATATTATCAAATTTTACTTTAAACAAAGTTGATATTAACTAATACTTTTTATCACTTAATATTCGCTCGGTTAGAGTTTGGATATCCAAGCCCAAGCTACGCTCCACGTCGGCAGTCTTGCCGTGCGGTAAAAAGATATCGGCAAATTCGAAGCTCACGATCTTTACGTCCGAAATTTCATTTTCCTGCAAAAATGCGCTTAAAATTTCACCGACGCCGCCTTTTTTGGCGTTATCGCTAAAGACGTACCAAATTTTATCTTTGCGAGCCAAGCTTCGCAAAAACTCGGCGTCTAAAGGCTTTGCAAAGACTAGATCTACGACATCCGCCTCTATCTGCCCCTCTAGCGCCTCAGCCGTTTTATACGCTCTGCCCGCGCCGTTTCCGTAGCCGATGAGAGCGATGCGGGCGTCCGCGCACTCTTGTAAAAATACCGACTTGCCAAATTTTACGGCAGGCGTAGCGATGGAGCTCTCTAAAATAAAGCTTCCGCGCGGATAGCGGATCGCCAAAACCCCCTCGTGTGCGTAAGAATACTCGATGATCCGCTTAAAGCTCGCCTCGTCCCGCGGCGCGCACATGCTGACGTTCGGGATCGCATTTAAGAAGCTCACGTCAAAGACCCCCTCGTGCGTCTCGCCGTCCTCGCCCACGATGCCCGCGCGATCCATCGCAAGGACTAAGCTTAGATTCATAATCGCCGCGTCGTGGACGATCTGATCGAACGCGCGCTGCATGAAGGTCGAATATATCGTAACGTACGGCTTAAAACCCTCGCGCGCCATCGCAGCCATCGAGCTTAGCGCATGCGGCTCGGCGATCGCTACGTCCCAGAAGCGGTGGGGAAATTTCTCGATCAGCTTATCCATTCCGGTGCCGCTTGGCATCGCGGCAGTCACGCCCACGACATTTTCATGCTTGGCGGCTAAGCTTAAAAGCGCCTCGGCGTAAATTTGCGTGGCGCTTTTGGCGGCGGATTTTTTCTTAAATTCTCCGCTTTGAATGTCGAAAGGCCCTACGCCGTGCCAGCTCTCCAAATAGCCCTCCGCCTTGTCGTAGCCTTTGCCTTTGATCGTCTGAGCGTGCACGACGACGGGTTTGCGCGCGCTTTTTGCCGTCTTTAGCGCCGATATTAGATCCTCTAGATTATGCCCGTCCACGGGACCGATGTAATCAAGCCCAAGCTCCTCAAAATACATCCCAGGGATAATGAGCTTTAAGGAATTTTCAAAGCGCTTTGCCATGTATGTAGCACTTTGCGGGGCGTGCGAGAGCAGCTCTCTTACGTGGGATTTAAATTTTTGATATGTCTCGCCCGCCATCGCTTGGCTTAGGTATTTGCTAAAGGCGCCGATCGGCTTGCTGATACTCATTTTGTTGTCGTTTAGGATGATGATGCAGGGCAGGCGCAGATCGCCGAGCTCATTCATCGCCTCATAAGTCATGCCGCCGCTCATCGAGCCGTCGCCGATGAGTACGACCGGCACGCGATCTTCGCGCTTTAGACTTATCGCTTTTGCCGCGCCCACGGCTAAAGAGATCGATGTCGAGGCGTGTCCTGCGACGAAGTAATCAAATTTACTCTCGCTAGGCTTCGTATAGCCGCTGATACCGCCGAACTGCCTAAGCGAGCCGAACTCCTCCCAGCGATCCGTTAGAAGCTTGTGCGCGTAGCTTTGGTGGCTTACGTCGAAGATAAACGGATCGCTCGCGGCATCGAATACGTAGTGCATCGCCACGATGAGCTCAACGGCGCCCATATTTGAGCTTAGATGGCCGCCGTTTTTGCTCACGACTTCGATTATGCGCGCTCTGATCTGCGTGCAAAGCTCCCGTAGCTCCTCTAGGCTTTTATTTTTAATATCCACTCAAAATCTCTCCCAGAGCGCTCAAGACGCGATCGTTTTGCTCAGGCGTACCGATCGTGATGCGCACGGCGTTTAGCCCGTAGCTTTTTAAATTTCGAATTATGATGCCGCGGCGCAGAAGTTTCTCGCAAAGCTCGCTGCTATCTAGCGGCGGGCTAAGTTTAAACGTGATGAAATTTGCGTAGCTAGGGATAAATTCTAAATTTCGCTCGCGCGCAAAATCTTCAAAGCGGCTCATCTGCGCGGCGTTGTTTTGCAGGCTCTTTTGCACGAAAGCTTCGTCTTTTAGCGCCGCAATCGCCGCTGCGAGGCTAAGCGTCGTGATATTAAAGGGCGGTCGTAGCTTATAAAGCGCGCTTATGATCGCGCGCGGCGCGATGCCGTAGCCTACGCGCATGCCGCCCAGGCCGTAAACCTTCGAGAAGGTACCCAGATAGAGCACGTTTTTAAAATTTTGAATTAAAAATTTCGGATCGAGCTTTTTGCGTTCATCTTTAAACGCTGCAAACTCGTTGTACGCGGCATCGATCACCACAAGCGTATCCTCATCCACGCTGCCGGCGAACCTATACACCGCCTCCGCATCCAGGCACTCGCCAAGCGGGTTGTTCGGCACGCACAAAAAAATGACCGAAATTTCATCCCTATGCGCGTTATAAATTTTTAAAAGCTCGGCTAGATCGTGCTCCTGCGCGCTAGTTTTGTAAACTTTAGCCTCGCAGTGGCTTGCGTAGATGCCGTACATCGCGAAAGTGACGCCCGCTTGCAGTATCGCGCGGCGCGAATTGAGCTTGGCGTGCAGCGCAAACTCGATGATCTGATCGCTGCCCGCGCCGATGATGATATTTTGCGGCTCTATGCTGAATTTAGAGGCGAGCGCGTCCTTTAGCTCATACATCGAATCATCGGGGTAAAGATGTGCGCGTGCCGCGTTTTGTGCGATCGCCTCCTGCACCGCCTTGCTCGTGCCGAAGGGATTTTCGTTGCTGGCAAGCTTTAATACGTCCTGCTTGCGGATACCAAACTCCCGCACCACAAGCTCGATCGGCTTGCCCGCTTCGTAATTGCTTAGATTTTCTACAAATTCGTTAAATTTCATCACTCCCCTCCGTTTATGTAACTTCCCAGCCAGGTGATTTCGTGGCCGTTTTTCTGCGCGTTTTGCAGCACGCGCGCCACGCGCTCGTCGTCGATATGCCCTTCAAAATCAACATAAAAGACGCATTTAAAATCCCTAAGCTTGACCGGACGGCTTTCTAATTTGGTTAAATTTATCCCCTCGTTGCGAAACATCTGCAAGAAGTCCACGAGCCCGCCAGGGCGGTCGTCAGTTTTGGCTAGAATGCTCGTTTTGTTGCGGTCGCTCTTTTGGTTTTTAAAGTCGCTCAGCACGAAAAAGCGCGTGCGGTTGGCGGAGTTGTCCTCGATCTTTTGAAACATCATCGGCACGCCGTAAAGATCGGCGGCGATCTTGGAGCAGATCGCGGCGGAATGCGGCGTGGCAGCCGCCATCTGCGCCGCAAGCGCGGTCGATTTGGTCGCGGTAAATTTAACGCCGCTAAGGCCGTGATCATCTAAAAATTTAAGGCACTGATTGTATCCTTGCGGATGAGAGAATATCTGATCCACCGTGCTTACGTCGTCGCAGTGGCTCGCAAAGCAGTGGTGGATATCCATATAAATTTCGGCGACGATCTTTACGCCCTCGTATTTTCGCAAGCAATCAAGCGTCGCTCCCACCGCGCCTTCGGTGTTGTTTTCGATCGGCACGACGCCGTATTTGGCCTCGCCGCTATCAAGCTCCTTAAAGACTGCCTCGATGTTTGAGAGCGGTAGATAGGAGCTTACCGCGCCGAAGCGGCTCTTGGCGGCTTGGTGCGAATAGGTGCCGAAAGGCCCCAAAAACGCGACGATCTGCGGCTTTTCTAAATTTCGCGAAACCGAGAAAATTTCAAAAAATATCGCCTCGATCGCCTCTTTGCTTAAATTTCGTGCCTTCCCGCCGTCCAGCCTGCTGATGATCGAGCGCTCGCGCTCTGGGCGGTAGATCGCGCTGCCCGCGGTCTGCTTCAGCTCGCCGATCTTTTTGACAAACCCCATGCGCTCGTCGATAAGGCGCAAAATTTCATCATCCAGCCTATCGATACAAACGCGCAGATCATCGATATTTTGCATCACAACCCTCCTTTTGCTCGCCCCTAAATTTCGGCGCGAATTTTAGAAATTTCACGCTGCCTCTTTTGTCGCACGCTTTGAAATTTTGACCTCGCGAACTTAAAATTTCATCGCTTAGTACAGCTACGCTGCAACTTCCGCGCACTAAGAAGACGCGATAAAATTCGTCGCAGCGGGATCTGAAATTTAAAGAGGCGCGGTTAAAATTTAAAGCTGGGCTTCGTTCTGGCGTAAAATTTAGAGGCGCATTTTGTTCGGATTTGAAATTTAAAGCGGCGGCGCGTTCAGGCTTAGAATTTAAAGCAGCGGTGCGTTTAAATTTTAAAACCGCTGCACGCTCGGGTTTGAAATTTAAGATCGCGCCCCGTTTTGGACGGCTCGCCGCGCGGCTCATACGAAATCCTTTTCGAGCGCGATTAGATCATCAAAGCTCTCGCGCTTTCTAATCAGGCGGTCCTGCCCGTCGTAAACCGCGACCTCGGCGGCGCGACAGCGGGTGTTGTAGTTGCTCGACATCGAAAAGCCGTAGGCGCCGGCGCTTTTGATCGCGAGCAGATCGCCGCTTTGTAGGCTAGGCAGGCTAACGCCTTTGGCCAAAAAATCGCCGCTTTCGCATATCGGGCCCACGACGTCGCAGAGGCTAGCTTCGCTTAAATTTACGCCGCCCAAATTTTTTTGATCCGTACACGAGCCGCTTGTTTGATCCGAGCCCCTGCCGCCTAAATTTACTTCGCTCGCACCCGGTTCGTCTAAATTTATACCCTCCGAAGCCCTAACGATCTCGATGGCGTGGTGCGCGCCGTAGAGGCTCGGGCGTATGAGATCATTCATCGCGCCGTCAACGATGACGAAGCGCTTGCCGCAGTTTTGTTTTTCGTAAAGCACGCGAGTAAGGAGGACGCCCGAAGCTCCTGCTATGAAGCGCCCCGGCTCGCACACGATCGTGACGTCTAGCCCGCTTAGGCTGCGCAAAATCCCCTGCGCGTAGTCGTAGAGCACGATCTGTTTTTCATCCTCGTAGCGGATGCCGATGCCGCCGCCTACGTCGAAAAATTTTATATCGATCTCAAGGGCTCGCAGCTCTCGCAGCAGATCGCTTACGATCTTTGCCGCGTCGCAGATCGGAGAGATGTCCGTAAGCTGGCTGCCGATGTGAAAGTGGATGCCGACGGGGTTTAAAAATTTGCTCTTTTTGGCGTAGATATACATCTTGCGCGCGGTCTCGATACTGACGCCGAATTTGTTCTCATTTAGCCCCGTGGAGATGTAGGGGTGGGTCTTAGCATCAACGTTCGGATTTACGCGGATGCTGATGCGAGCGGGCTTATTTAGCTTTTGCGCGATTTGCTCGAGGCGCAGCATCTCGGCTTCGCTTTCTAAATTTATCAGCAAGATGTCCGACTCCAGCGCAAACTCGAGCTCGCTGTCTTGCTTGCCGACGCCTGAAAATATGATCTTATAGCTCTTTGCGCCGATATACAGAGCGCGGCGCAGCTCGCCGATGCTGACGCAATCAAAGCCGCTGCCCAGATCCGATAGAAATTTTAAAATACTTAAATTCGAGCTTGCCTTAATCGCGAAGCAAACGAGCGACTTGCGCGCTGCAAAGGCCTCTTTGAGCGCTATGAAATTCTTTTGTATCTCGTTAAAATCGTAAACGTATAAAGGGGTGCCGTATTTGCGGGCTAAGCTTGAATAATCCATAGAATTTCCACCGATAAATTTTGCGCCATTCTAACAAATCAAGGCTTAACGATGCTTAAAAACTAAAAATGCTGCAAAGCCTAATAACGCTGTTATGGGCACGATAATGCCAAGTTCTGGGATGATGACGCCGTTGAGAGAAAACCTAATTAACACGAAAAGCACGCCCCAAGCGCATAGCGTAGCGATAAAAAATCCAAAGCTTAGTAGCGCAAGATTAAAAAATCGCCCCGTAACGGGCAGGTAATAATACAGCACTAACACCGCCAAGGGCGCGAACAACGGAAAAAATATCATATTATAAAGGCTTGCTTTTATAGTGGAGATATTCACGCCTTGATGCGAAAAGGTGCGGATCGAACGCAAAGCATCCCTGATCGAATATACATTACTCGTATCATAAACACTCGCAATTGAGCTTGGATCAAAGCCCTTAAGCGCCTCGCTCTGCACGTTAAACTCACTTCTTAATCCACTTCCTCCAAGCTTAAGCTGCGCTGGTAAAGTAGTGGTATTTATATCGCGCAGATGCCAAATTTTGCCTGCGTATTCGCCAGAGCTTGCGTGCGAGCGTGAAGCAACGGAGTTATCCCCTATATTAAAGATCGTTATATCATTTGCGTTTTTGCCGTTTAGAGCTTTGATGTAGATATATTTACCCTCAAATTTCAAAAACATATCTCCCCCCGTAGGCGATAAATCGGTTAAATTCTTTTGAAATTTTAGCGCGTATGCAAACGGGGTGGAATTTAAAGCTATAAAGCCCGCAGTAATCGCAAGTGCGATCAAAAATGGAGGGATTATCAGAGCGTTTTTGCTAACCCCAAGCGCATAAAAGCTCACCAGCTCGTTGCTACGGATCATATTAAAGCCCATCAAAATAAGCGCAAAAATAAGACTTAGCGGCAGCGTGTAGCTAAGCGCGACCGCTGCAGTTAGAGCAATATACAAAAGAGCGGTATTCGCGCTTGAAGGAAAATCTTTGAGATTGGTAAGCACATCGATGCCTACATAAAAGCACTCAAGGGCTATTAGCAGGATAAAAAAATACTTCAGATAAGAAAGAGCCGCGTATTTTACGTATAACTTCACACCCTAGCCTTTTTAATCGTAAATTTTTGCGCGACCTGCTCTATATCCGAGCAAATGAGCTCCTCTACTGCGCGCGCGACGTAGGGTAAAATTTCGCCTAGCTTTTCGCGCTCGCTTTCATTAAAATTTCCGAGCACGAAATTTGCCGCATCCTGGTCCTGCCGTTTTTTGCCCACGCCGATACGCACGCGCTCGTAATCCGCACCGATTAGCGCATCGATCGATTTGATGCCGTTGTGCCCACCGCTACTGCCGCCTTTTTTAAATTTAACGGCGCCTAGATCCAAATCTATATCGTCGTGCACCACAATGATGCGCTCGGGCTTGTAAAAATCATTCACCGCCTTTACGGAGTTGCCGCTTAAGTTCATAAAAGTTTGGGGCTTTAGAAGAAGCAGCGAGCCCTTTTTAAAAAGCTCGCCTTGGAATTTAGACGCGCCGAGCTCGCTAAAGCCGCCCGTCTTTAAAATTTCGTCGATTAGCATAAAACCGACGTTGTGTCTGGTATCTGCGTATTTCTGAGCAGGATTCCCAAGTCCTGCGATCAGTATCATAGGCGCCCCTATTTAGCCGAAGTAACTCCGACTACCGCTACTGAGCCGTCTAGAATGATGCTGACGCCCTCTTTTACCGGAATGTCTCGGATCAAAAGCGAATCGCCTACATCAAGATCACTCACATCGAGCGTAAAATCGTTTGGTAGATCTTTGCCGGCGCATTTTACGGCGATACGGCGCTTGGATTGCACCAAAATACCTTTGTTTTTTAGTCCTTTAGCGACGCCAGTTACCTTAACCGGCACTAAATATTTGCTTACGACGTCATCCTGAACTACTCGCAAATCTACGTGAGTTAGGGTATTTGTGACAGGGTGCTTTTGGTATTCTTGCACTATAACGCGATATGTCTTACCGCCCACGCTAACCTCGAAAGGAAGATCTTCTTTTGCGCGCATAGCCTTGATAAAGTCGTTTACTTTAAACGCTGCGTTAATATTTTCAAATCCTTTCGCATAAATATTAGCGATTAGATAACCATCTCGTTTTAGGGATTTTGAAGCCCTTTTACCGATACTATCTCTAACGATACCTTCTAACATTAGGTTTCCTTTGTGAAAAAATGAAGCGTGATAATAGCTAAATGTTGCTTTAAATCTATTTAAGAAATATGGGACTTTATGCAGATCGATCAATAGTGGAATTTATTTATGCATGTTAGGATGTCTTTTGTGCACTGCAATATAAATTACGACGATAAGCCTCTATGCCGCAAAATTATCATAATCAGCCGCTCTCCCATAATTTCATAAAAATCCTTTTTGTATTCGCTCGCATGCTTTCGCAGCGCGTCTTTGAATTCGTCGTAGAATTTGAAGCTGCATTCGTGAGTTTCAAAAAATTTTAAAAGCACGCTGTATCTTATGACCGAATAGCGCCCATACTCATCAAATTTTGCCAACTCTATATCCGCATAGCTATAATCAGGTAGAAGCAAAAAACACTTTGCTCTGCCGCCTGAATCCTGCTTATCGGCAATCTTTGAGTATTTATCTAGCTGAGAGCGTATTACGCCGCTTTGCAAATCGTGTCTTATCCCGTTGATACCGGATTTGATCTTATTTTCGATGACGATTGCGTGATTTTGATCTTTGATAAAAATGTCGATATTTTTGTATTCTCTTAAAATTTGTGCATCCGCACTTACGTTTAGCCGTAAAATTTCACTTGCAAATTTAAAAAATAGTTCCGTATCGTTTCGCAGATAATAGACTATCCAATTTGAAAAGCTTAACTCATCGTCCATCTTGCCGATTATCTCTAGGATGTTTTGCTCTTTAGCTTTAAAATTTAAAATTTCATCTCGTTTGATCCGCTTCGCAGTGTCGCCGCTCTGCCAAAGCTCGGGCGCGAAAATTTTATCCAGCGCGCTTTCGCCCTGGACATATTGCTTTAAAGATTGCGAGGAAAATTTAAATGGCACTAAAAAATGCGTTTCGTCTATCAGCTTCTCATCATCAACGATGTAAAATTTAAATCTTGGTTTTTTAAAATTCGACGTCTCAAATGTTATATACGCCGCATTGGGGCTATCGTTTTCGCTTTCAAATAGCTCGTTTAGAAGCACACCGCCGTAAGCGATATTTTGTGCTTCAATCATTTCAGATTGTCTTTTAAGCTCCTCTTTAGCGCCACGCTTTCTGCCGCTAGCAAAAAGTTCATCGCTCAAAAGCAGTTTTAACTCGCTAGCGCAAGCTAAAATTTCAAAACAATGTTTCGAGATGGCACGCACTAAAAGGACTTTGTGTGCGTCCTTCGCATCCTCGTTTATCGTGCCGTAAGGATTTACGTAGATGTAGTGCCTGCCGTTGTCTGCCTTAAAAAGATTGATGATTTCGTGCCCCAAGCTCTCGTTCAAATAGCCGCCCGAAAACATTCGATTTATAATTATCATCTCAGAATAAATTCCTATCTATATTTTTGGCGCTAAATTTAAGCACGCATTCTCGTATGGCGCTACGTACCTCGTCGCGCTTTTGCTTGTCATAAAAGTATAGTCCCGTCGAGCCGAAGCTTCCAAAGACGTAGAGATAATATCTTGTTTGGATATCATTAATGCGCCGCCCCAATCTAGCTGTTTTGGCATTTTTGGAGCTCATCCTAAAAAATTTAATCACCGCTAGGAAAATTTTAAAAATATTTGCGCTTTTTACCTCTTTTTTCTCTAAGCGCATATCCTCGATTTGATCTGCCGTGACGGTTCTGCTGCGCATTAAATTCCAATACGGCGCACAGAGCAAAACAGCTACAATGCTATTTTCAACGTCGCTTCTAGGGAAGGTGATTTTACCTGTTTGCATATCGATCAGGTATCTTTTGTTTTTGTTGTAGATCAAAATGCTTTGAAACGGCAAAAGCACTAAAATCACGGCACCCACGCCTAATGGTAACAGCAAAATTCCAATGAGCAAAGTCCATTTAAAATTTTTAAAAACGATTTCTAGTGCAGTATGGACGTCGATTATCTCATATTTCATAAAATTCTCTTGCGATGAAATTCTAAAATTTTATCCATTTGGTTGTTTGCACGATTTAAAATTTATTAAAGCGCCGAGAGTTTCAGCTCGCAGCGCTTTAAATTTTAATCTTACGCCGGCTTACGACGCGAGATCGCTACTTTTTGCGGCGTTTTTTATCGCCCGCTCTTTGCTTAGGGGTTCTGCAAGATCCCGTCCTAGTTCTGTTGTCGTGGTTTCTTGGTCCATGACTTGCCATCTCTTACTCCTTTTAGAAAAAATATGCGTAATTATACCCCCCCCCCTGAAATTTGGTTGAAATTTTATTTATTAAAGATTAAATGAATAGGAATTTTATAAGATTAATCGGACGTGAAATTTTAATCGAAATTATAGATATTTTAAAACGAAATTTAAGGTAGTATCTGCCCGCATAGCAGCGGGCAAACGAATTAAATTCCGCCCGCCTAGCGGCAGGCAGAATTCTTTAAAATTTTAAATTGCAAGAATTTAGAATTTTAAAATTTACGACTTAGCGGATCTCTTTTAGCTGTACGACTTCGCCGGCGAGCATCTCCTCGGCGCTCTCTCCGGATTCTGCCGCCAAATCCCTTTTTTTGGCAAGATCGACGTTTTTGATCTGTAGATCAAGATCGTTTCGCTTAGAGGCCTTATCTAGCGCCTCCTCGCGGGTAATGACGCCGTCTCTGTAAAGATCGAGCAGGTGCTGATCGAAGGTCTGCATGCCGTAGGTGTTGCGACCGTCGGCGATCGCGTCCGGAATTTCATCGTCACGCGCATCAAGTATCATATCCTTAATACGGGTGTTTTTGCGTAGAATTTCAACGACGGCTACGCGCTTGCCCTCGATAGTACGAGCAAGGCGCTGAGAGATGACCGCCTCTAGGACGGACGCTAGCGTCATTCGGATACGCTCCTGCTCAGCCTGCTCAAACATCGCGATGATTCGGTTTACCGTCTCTTTTGCGTCAATAGTGTGCACCGTCGAAAACACTAAGTGGCCCGTTTCTGCGGCGTGAAGTGCGGTCTCGATCGTCTCCAAATCGCGCATCTCGCCCACGAATATAACGTCGGGATCCTCTCGCAGCGCGGCGCGAAGCGAATCGGCGAAGTTATTGCAGTCCTCACCGATAGCGCGCTGATTGATGATGCATTTATCGTCTTTAAATACGAATTCCACGGGGTCTTCGATCGTAACGACGTGGCTAGTTCTTTGTCTATTTATGCGATTGATCATGCTTGCGATCGTTGTCGTCTTTCCGCTTCCCGTAGGTCCCGTAAGTAGCACGACGCCGCGCATAGCTGTGTCACAAATATCTTTGATCGAAGGCGGCAGACCTAGATCATCGATCTCTGGAATTTTAACCGGAATCGTTCGGAAAACCGCGCTGATACCGTCGATCTGAAAGAAAATATTAACGCGGAAGCGGTAATCTTCGTTTAGCTTATAAGTAAAATCCACGCTCTTTTTCTCGATAAGCTCAGGAAAGCGCGTGATGAGAAGCTCCTTAGCTAGCGTCATCGCGTCTTCTTTCAAAAATGGCGTTTTGCTAAATTTTACTAGCTCGCCGTGGATACGACCTCTGATAACCGCGCCCGATTTTATGTGAAGGTCGCTACCGCCATTTTGGATCAGAAATTCCAGATATTTATTTAGCCTATCTCGCTGCTTAAAATCCAGCGTAGAAGCGTCAACTTGATACTGCGAATAATCTATAGAACCCGCCATCATTTCTCCTTTTTAAGTGTTTTTATTATCTCTTTAAATGCCTCTTCAAAGGCTACTAGCCCGTCATCGAGTAGCTTTTTATACGCCTTTTTCATATCGATCTTCGCATCCGCTACGCGCTCGAAAAATTCCTCTATCTGCGCGTCGCTAGGCGGCATTTTGGGCTTTTGATCGCCGCTTATAAAAGCCTCTATCGTCTCAAGCGGCGCGGTATTTACGCAGCCCGGATACATCAGCTCGCTTACGTAGTAATCCCTCGGCAGATCGTCTCCCTTTACGCCCGTGCTCGCAAACAGCGGCTTTACGTAGTTTAAATTTTCTTTAGCGATGATATTGTAGCACTTTGCGGCGTTCATTATGCCGATTTTACCGGTAGGAAGACCCGCCGCGGCCATTTTTTCATCTAGCAACCTATCGAAGCGGCTAACGAAGATGCTAATTACTGTTTTTGGTAAATTTGCCTTCGGGAAGTAGCGGCGAAAGCCCGCGATACCCTCTTTTATCGCTTCGATGCATTTTGCGGTCTGCTCGGGTGAAAAAACCAAAGTCGCATTTACGCTGATCCCCTTTTTCAGCAGATCGCGCATCGCTTCGTAGCCCGCCTTGGTCGCAGGGATTTTGATCATTACGTTTGGCATGCCGATCGTGCCGTATAGGTGTTTGCCCTCGCGATACATCGCCTCGGCGTCGTCTGCGAAATACGGATCGACCTCGATACTCACAAAGCCGTCATCGCCGTTAATAAAATTTTTAAGCAGGCTCTCCGCCGCGCTTCTGATGTCCGCGGTGGCTAAAATTTCATACAGCTTTTTAGGCTCTTTTTTTCTAAATTCCTCTTTAGCCGTATCGTATGCGGGGGAGCTTAGGATTGCGTTTTTAAAGATCGCAGGATTGGAAGTTGCGCCGTTAATTATCCCTTTTTTGATCAGCTCGTCGAAATCTTTATCGATAAAATCGCGCTCCAAAAAGTCGCACCAAAGGCTGAAATTTAGGGCTTTATCATACATATTTCATAATCTCCTTCAAATCCTTTTTTTCAATGCAGACGCTCGCGTGCTCTTTTAAAATTTCATTCGCGCAAAAGGCGATTTTAAGTCCCGTCTCGCGAAACATCGAAACGTCGTTCGCGCCGTCTCCCACGCACATTACCTCGCTCGTCTCTAGACCCATCAGCGATTTAAGCTGCGCAAGCAGCGCGCCTTTTGAGTATCCAAACATCATCTCGCCGCCGAAAAGTCCGGTTAAAATTCCGTTTTTTTCATGCAGATAGTTCGCAAAGCTCGCGTCAAAGCCCAGTTTTTTCTGCGCGGCGTCCGTGGCTAGATGAAATCCGCCGCTAAAGACGATCACCTTTATGCCTTTATTTTTCAGATACGCGATGATCTCGCTAGCGCCGCAAACAAAAGGCAGACTTTCTGCGATAGCTTTAGCATCGCTAAGCTTCATCCCCTTTATCAGCGCCACTCGCTCGCTAAGGCTCTCGAAAAAATCAAGCTCGCCCGCCATCGCGCGCTTCGTAATTTCGCTGACTTGTCGCTGCGTGCCCATTTTAGCGGCGAAAAAACCTATTGTCTCGCCGTCCATCAGCGTAGAATCAAAGTCGAAAACACAAAGCTTTATCATAAATATCCTCGCAAAAATTTAGGAATTATAGCTAATTTAAGTTTAAGTTTTTTGGAATTAGCATAAATTTTTCGCTTTTTGCGACCTCGTAAATTTTGCTCCTAACCCCGAACGAGCATAAATTTATATATTTTTTTTCGCCAAAATATAAAATTTCATCTTGATGATAGTGCCCCTCGATGATTAAATTTGCCGCGTAAAAATCGATCTTCGGCGCGATTATATCCTTAAAATTTGGCATTTTTTTGTATAGATTTTTCCCCTCTTGCGATTTTAAGATCATCTTTGAAATTTTAAATTTTAAAGCGCGATCGAGCAGGTCCATAAATTTCAGAAAAGCTCTGTTTCGTAGCGAAAGCAGCGCAAACTGCGTTAGACGCGGCAAAAACAGATCGCCGTGCGCGATCTGCACCGCTTCGCCGCTCTCGCAGATAAATTTCACGGGCTGCGCGGCGTTTGGATAAACTTTTGCGCGGGGGAAAATTTCGCGCAGGTTAAAATCGTGGTTGCCCTCGAAGTAAAAAATTTCGCATTTTTGCGACAGCTCGTTTATTAGCGCGATCTCCTCTTCGTAGAAGCGCTGTACGTAGGTCGTGTTTGCCAAAAAATCAAACATGTCGCCCATCATAAAAATTTGAGGCGGCGGCGCGGGCTCAGCCTTCAGCGCGCGCAGAAATTTCAAAAATTGCGGTCTGCTCGCGCCCGCGTGCGCATCGCCGATAAAGATCGCGCCGGGTTTTATCGCCTGAATTTGATCATTTTGCATCTAGGCTCCCGCGCATGAGCGCTTTTGCAAAAAGCTCATCGCTTAAATTCCGTGTGCGATACGCGGCAACGCCGTAGCTTCGGCGAATCCGCACATTAAATTTGCGTTTGCGACCGCCTGCGACGATGCTCCGCGCAAAAGATTATCGATTGCCGAGTTGATCCAAATTTTATCGCCCGCAGTTTTTACAAAAATATCGCAAAAGTGCGTCCCTGCGACGTTTTTTATACTCACGGGCTCGCTTCGGACGCGCACGAAAGGCTCGTTTGCGTAAAATTCCCGTAGCACCGCCTCTGCATCCACGCTCTTTTGCAGTACGCCAAACGCGCTAACCAGCATTCCGCGCGTAATCGGCAGCAAATTCGGCACGAAAATCGTACTAAATTCGCCGCCTTTTAAAATTTGCAGCTGCTCTTTGATCTCGTCTGCGTGGCGATGCGAGATCGGCGAGTAGGCATTTGCGTTTTCGTTCGCGCTTACGAAATGGCTGCTTGCTTTAAGAGTCTTGCCTGCGCCGCTTACTCCGCTTTTTGCGTCAATAAATACGCCGAGGGCGGGATCTAGTAGCCGCACAAACGGCGCGAGCGCCAAAATAGAGCAGGTGGGATAGCAGCCCGGATTTGCCGTAAGCCGCGCCGCGCGGATCTTCTCGCGATTTAGCTCGGGCAGTCCGTAAACGGCGTGAGATAAATTTTGCGGGTCTAAATGCGTGGTGTAATTCTTCTCGTAAAGCTCGCGGCTTAGGCGGTAATCAGCCGATAGATCGACTACCTTGACGTTTTTAAATTTTAAAATTTCGCGGGCAAATTCCATCGCTTTTTCATGCGGCAACGCTAAAAAAATAAGATCGCATCTTTGCGCCGCAACTCGAGCATCCGCGGCTTCTACGTGCATCTCAAACACGTCGCGAAGCTGAGGGAAAATTTCACTTATCTCGCCCTGCGCCGAAGCGCCCAAATACGAAATTTCAAAGCCCGGGTGGGAAAGTAGAGCCTTAATCAGCTCAAGCCCCGTATAGCCGCTAACGCCAATGATCCCCGCTTTTTTCATCTTATTTTCCAAATTTGATCGGCCTGTATTCGACGCTTAGAATTTCTACTTCGCGGGTGCCGGATGGGAGCTGAAGCACCACCTCATCGCCCTCGGCTTTGCCTAAAAGCTGGCGCGCAAGCGGCGTATTAATATTGATGAGCTTGCGCGAGATGTCCGCCTCGCTAAGTCCCACGATGACGTAGGTCTCCTCTCGCTCGGTCTCCACGTCCATAAAGGTAACGGTGGAGCCGAATTTTACGCGGTCGTGCTCGTAAGTGGAAGGGTCGATGATTTTACTGCGAGAGACGATGTCGCTAAGCTCGGCGATACGCGAGAGCAGAAACGCCTGCTCTTCGCGCGCCGCGTGGTACTCGGCGTTTTCTTTCAGATCGCCGTGTCCGCGCGCGATGTCGATCTGCTGCACGATGTGGGGCAGCTTCACGCTCTGAAGCTCTTTGAGTTCGGAGGTGATCTTTTCATATCCGTAAAGCGTCATTGGTTCTGTCGTCATAATCTTCCTTTCTTTTTATCAAATTATATAAGCTTTAGCCTTAAAATTTTAGCTCGCAGGCTGCGTTAAAATTTTTGCCACGTTTTCGCTGGAACCGAATTTCAGATAATCTCGCAGCTTTTCGCTCGCAAGTTTAAATTTAGCGGCGTCGCAGCGCTCGTATGCGGCGAGTAGGTTTTGCGCGCTTACTTCGCCTTGCAAAAGCTCCTCGTGCAGCGGCTCCTCGCCCAAAAAATCAAAAATAATATTCGCAAGCCCCACGTGCTTTAGCTTTACGAGCTTTCGCGCGAGCCAAACGTCAAACGCGCGAGCCTTGTAGCACAGCACGAACGGAGTGCCGATGAGTGCCGCCTCAAGCGTCGCCGTACCCGAGCAGATAAAGGTAAAATCGCAATCCTTAAGCGTGGCGGGAGTATCGTTTGCGATGCTAAAGCCGTCCAGAGGCCCGTAAATTTCATCCCTTTGATCCATCAGATGCGGCGGGATTATCAAGACTCGCTCGCTATTTTCAAATTTAGGCGCAAGGGCTCTAAAAATCGGCATCAGTCTTGAAATTTCAGCCCTGCGCGAGCCCGGCATAAAGGCGATCTTGCCCTGTTTTTCGTAGCTTGTTTTTTGAAATTTTATCTCGTCAAGCAGCGGATGTCCCACGAAAGAGTACTTTGCGGTTTTGGCGCTTTGACCGCTTGGGCGCGCGGTATCTTTATCTTTTGTTTCTTGTAGTGCAGCGTCTTTGCTTTCCGCTTCTTGCGGCACAGCGCCTTTATCTCCCTCGCAATCCGCGCCGAAAAATTTTGCCTCAAAAGGCCAGATTGAGAGCAGATTATCGCAAAACGCCTTCAGCTTCTCCGCTCTGTGCGGCTTCCACGCCCAAACCTGCGGCAGGATATAATATGAAATTTCCGCGCGCGTGCCGCTATTTTTGATCGCGCGGGCAAGCGGTAGATTAAACGCGGGCGAGTCGATCAAAAGCACGCGATCGCACTCCGCCGCAAGCCGCGTCATCTGCGCTATAGCGCGCTTTGCTTTTAAAATCAGCGGCAGAATTTCTATAAAGCCCATCGCCGAAAATTCGCTGCTTTTGTATATCGGCGAGCCAAGCTTTTCATCGAAAATTCCGCAAATCTCGCAAGCGGGATCGAGCCTTTTAAGATGCGCTAGAACCTCTTTGAAATGCAGGTTCGCAGAGGGCTCTAGGCAAGAGATTAAATATTTCAAATTTAGCCTTTTAAATTTTTGTTAATTATAGCAAAATGTGCTAAAATTAAGCCGACAAAGGATTTAAGATGAGAAATTTTAAAATTTTAGCGCTATGTGGCGCGTTCGTGATATTGCTAGGCGGTTGCGGCGCGGCTAAATATCAAAAGCGTCAAGTCACCGAGGATCCCGCAGTAACTGCACGCTTTGAGGCGCTTAGTAAGCTAGGCTCGCCCGCACTCGTCGCTAAAGCCGCAGCTAGCGAGATCGCAGCAGACGTAGGCGGCGCCAAGCCCCACGTTAAGGTCGCGCAGTTTGCCTTCCTCGAAGAAATTAGCGCACAAGGAAGCGATCTGATCTATGCCTACTCGCTAAGCCCTGGCTGGGCGAGCTTAAAAAGCTCCGATCGGCAAAAATATCTCAAATTGCTAGCCAAAGATATTACCGAAAATGACTGCAACGCACCTAGTACGCGAGCTTTATTGCGAAGCGGAGTGCGCGAAGTGCACCGATTTTTCTACGATTATCCAAGCTCGCATCTACTTGATTCGCAAGTAAGTGAGGAGATATGCCGTAAAGCGGAGTTGTAGAATATCTCGCATAATTTTATGCCGCGGATTTACATCGGCGCGAAAGCGAAATTTTATGGTGTAAAATCTGTGATAATTTAAAAGGCGAAATTTTGTGGCGAGTTGCGGAGTGCGGTCGCAAAATTTAATTTAAGAAATTTCGAAAGTGAAATTTAGGAGATGAAATTACGTGGCAGGCTATAAAATTTGTAGCGAAAAAAGATAAAATTTCGTAGCAAAAAGACGGAATTTTTCTATGAATTTTGTAATCTAAGTTCGTGATGGAATTTTTGCGAAAAAATTTGGCACGATGAAATTTTACGCCGCGCAAGCTAAGTAGCAATTTTGCATAGTAAAGAATTGAGCGTTAGAATTTTTGCAGATAGAATTCCGCCCCGATAGGTCTGTCGTGAAATTTTAGCTAAAGAGAGAATATGAAAGAAATTTTAATCACCAATGACGACGGATTCGAAGCGCGCGGTCTTTTAGAGCTCGCAAGCGCGCTAAGATCGGTCGCAAACGTCACCATCGTAGCGCCGAGCTCGGAAAAATCGGCATGCTCACACTCGCTCACGCTCACGCGCCCGCTTAGATTTGTAAAGCTCGATGACGGATTTTTTAAACTCGACGACGCTACGCCCGCAGACTGCGTGTATTTGGCGCTCCGCGCGCTGTATAACCATAAGCCCGATCTCGTGGTAAGCGGCATAAATCACGGCGCCAACGTCGCGGAGGACGTGACCTATTCGGGCACTTGCGGAGGCGCGATGGAGGGGGTTTTGCAAGGCATTCCCGCGCTTGCGGTGAGCCAGTTTTACGTCGCGGACTCGCTGCAGCGGTACGGATTTGATCTTGCATGCGAGCTCGCGGTTGATCTAGTGGAAAAAATCTTTAAAAACGGCTTTCCGCTGCCGCCGAAGCAGTTTTTAAATTTAAATGTTCCTGCCGTCTCAAAGCAAGATTTTAAGGGGCTAACGGTCGCGCCCTGCGGCGAGAAGCTCTACGACACCGACGCGCAGCTAAATCGCAATCCGCGCGGAATGGAGTATTATTGGCTCGGCAAATCTACGCTCAGTTTTGATGCGAGCAAAAACGAAAACAGCGACATTTCGGTGCTTTTTGAGGGGCGAGCGACGCTAAGCCCGATCAAGCTAAATTTGACCGCGCACGAGCAGATGAGCGCGCTAGAAAGGTGGATGAAAAACGATGAGTGAGGTCGTAGTAGACCGCTTTTCGCGCTCGCGCCTACTTTTCGGCGAGGATTTTGCAAGGCTTCAAAGCGCTAAAATTTTAATCTGCGGCGGCGGCGGCGTGGGCGGAGCGGCGATAGAGGCGCTGTACCGCAGCGGCGCGGTAAGCTTAAGCGTAATCGATTGCGATCGCTTCGAGATCACCAACCAAAACCGCCAGCTTGGAAGCGAGCACGTAGGCGAGCTAAAATGCGAGGTTTTCGCGCGCAAATTTAAAGGCGTGACGCCGATCGCCGCCAGGATCGATGAGGAATTTTTATCGGAATTTGATCTGGCAAAATTTGATTTCGTAATCGACGCTATCGATGACGTGGGCGCTAAGATCGCTCTTGCGCTGCGCTGCAGTGAGGCTGGCGTAGGGTTTGTAAGCTCGATGGGCGGCGCAAAGAGGCTCGATCCCGCTAAAATCGAAATCCGCTCAATCTGGCGGACGCAAGGCGATCCGCTCGCGCGCAAGATCAGATATGAGCTGCGAAAGCGCGGCTTTGCGGGCGATTTTGACGTCGTCTGCTCGAGCGAGCCGCCGCGCGTCAAATCGATGGGCAGCTTCATGGGCGTGACCGCGAGCTTCGGGCTTTTCATCGCAAGCTACGTCGTGCGCAGGCTGATAAGCAAGCGATAAATTTAAATGCTTAAAATTTTATAGCGTTTCGGCGTGCGGCTCCGGCTAATCGGGCTTTGAGGTTAAATTTTAGATATTTTGAGCTTTTGATCTGAGCGCGCTTTGTATGCGGTACGGCGCGGCAAGTGCTTTGCGGACGCGTGCGGTTAAAATACAAAGCGGCGAAAGAGGAATTTTACCGGATGACGAAGATAAAATTTGCTCGGCACGAAGGTGAAATTTCATTGCTGCGAAGGATAAAATTTTATCCGCAAAGACCAGCACAGGCTCGGCGCGAGATGAAATTTAAGGACCACGCAAGCTACGCACGTAGGTCAATGTATACGGCGCGCAGTTTTAACAAGCGCATATAGCAAGCCTAGGATTAAAAATCTAAATAGGCGGATCGCAAGCTTGCTCGTGAGCGAAATTTAAGCAAGCCAAGTTTACGCAAATGTTCTTTGCGGCGAATTTTCATAGCAGCGCGATTTGAAATTTTATCGCGACTTTGCGCTTTTTGATGCAAGAAAAGGCGCGCTCAGGCAAGCAAAACCAAATTAGCGCGCATCGGTCGCCGCGTAGCGACTAAGCGTAAAGTGTAAGCAGGGCTCAAGCAAACGCAGCGGCAAGCTTACTTCTAAATTCCATTTTTTACCGCTCGCAAAAAGCGGAATTTAGAAATTTAATTTAAAGGAGCAGCGATGAATGAAATTTTTACACGCACGAGCGTGCGGAATTTTACCGAAAAAATGCCGAGCGACGATCAGATCGAGCTTGTGCTAAAAGCCGCGATGCAAGCCCCTAGTGCGGGCAACCAGCGCTCATGGGAATTTTACGTAGTACGCGACCGCACCACGCTTACGCTACTTAGCAGCGTCGGCACCTACGGCGGCTGCACGAAAGATGCGCCGCTTGCGATCGTGGTCTGCACGCGCAAAAGCGGCTTAAAATTCCAGCCCTACGCTCGCTACGACTGCGCTTGTGCGGCAGAAAATCTTTGGCTGGCGGCGCACCATTTGGGGCTTGGCACCACGTGGCTGGGCGTAGCGCCCGATATTTACGCGATGGAGCGCGTAAGAGAAATTTTGGATCTGCCTGGGCATTTAGAGGCGTTTTGCATTATGCCTTTGGGCTTTCCGTCTCGCGTCACAAAGGCGCATTCACGTTTTGAGCCCGCTAAAATTCACTTCGTAGGCTAGATATGTTTATTTCACAGAGTAAAATCGACGATCTAATCGCTAGCGACGGCGCGTTTTTGGACCTTACGACCGAGCTTTTACAGGACTTCGTGGATTTAAACGCGCCCGCGCGGCTTTCGATCGTAACGAGGCAGGATCTGATCTTTAGCGGCGGAGGAATAGCGCGCGAAGTAGCGGCGCGCTTTGGTTGCGAGACGCAGCATCTAGCGCGCGAGGGAAGCGCATTTAGCGCAGGGGATGAAATTTTTAGCGCGCGAGGGAGCTTCGAGAGCCTCCATAAGGCTTGGAAGATCGTTCAGATCGTGTTTGAGTACTCCTGCAAAATTTCTACTTACGCACACGAGATGGTTGCGCTGATGCGAGAGGCGAATCCGCGCTGCGTGCTGGGTGCGACGCGCAAGAGCCTTCCTTTTGCGAAGGAGCTTTGCGTAAATGCGCTGATTGCGGGCGGCGGGAGCATGCACCGCCTGGGGCTGCACGACAGCATCTTGTTTTTTTCAAACCATATCCGCGCGTTTGCGAGTTTTAGCGAGTTTTGCGCGCAGATCGCTAAATTTAAAGAGCGCGCGCCCGAGCGAAAGATAATGATCGAAGTAGCGAGCGAGCGCGAATTTAGCGAGCTCTTAAGATACGAGCCGGATGCGATAATGTGCGATAAGATGAGCCCTGGCGAGCTTAGAGCCTGCGTTTTGAGGCGAGATGAAACGGCGCCGCAGATTAAAATTTGCGCTGCGGGCGGCATAAATAAAAATAACTGCGCCGAGTTTGCGGCTACCGGCGCGGACGTGCTCGTAAGCTCGGCGGTTTGGAATCAGGGCGCGTGCGATCTGGGCGGAAAGATAGAGCTTATCTAAATATTAAATTTTAAATTTTAAGACGGAAAAGTCTAAAAAAGGACATAAAAACGCAATTTATTAATAAATAAGAGTATATTTTGTAGAATTCCTAAAATTTCAAAAAAAGGATTTTCATGAAAAAATAGTTTCAGGTATTTTCACCATTTGTGAATCCAGAAATTTTCAGTTGCGGAAACAAATACGAAATGAAAGCAAATGAAAATATTATGAAACAATAAAAATTTCATCAAAAGTGAAAAAAGTTTGTGCAAAACTAAAAAATATCAA
>NZ_CALIJA010000103.1 GCF_938017615.1 uncultured Campylobacter sp.
AACCATAAATCAGATCTTAAACAAAATATTAGCTATTTAGAATTTGATAACTGTGGCACTACGAAAACCAATATAGACAAAAGTGTTGAGAGTATGATAAAAGAATTGGCAAATATGCCCTGATAAAATGTCAAGGAGTGCGCAAGATATAGTGAGTGCAAAGCAAAGGTATAAATTTCACAGGACAGCGAGATATTTGCTCGCTTTGCCGATGGTCTTCTTGCTTGATTGGTTGGTGGCGGCTTTGATTTTGGCGGTTTTGCCTTTTGATGGCGCGCTAAGGATTGCTGTTTTTGTAGCAATATTTGCGATTTTGGATTGCACGCCGCTTTGGTATTTGTTCAAAAGGTATAAAAACTTTAAGCTAAGTAAGCTATTTATAAAAAATCCAAATCTCAGTTTGCTGCTTTTTGCGGTAGAAAATTTATCGCTCGGCGCTTTTTACGGCGGGTTTTTGGCGTGCTTGGCGGCGGGGTATTTTTGGGGCGAGCGTGCCGCCGGCTGGAGCGTGGCATTTGCATTTGCACCCGTTTGTCTGATCGTTTTCGTGATCTCGTATGTGTTTAACGAAAAGAAAAGTTAAACTTATGCGCCTTTCGCGCCCGCCAAATTTTATCTCTCGCGCGATACGGACTTAGGTGCGGATTTAGCCCTCGCAAGCTGGGCGCTATTTAAAATTTAGCTTATCCCGCTTGCTTTAAAATTTCGTAGTCGAAAAAGCTCCGCCGCGCTCGCTAAATTTTATCTTGCCGCAACTCGAAACCTACTTGCCGCCATACACACTGCGCTTTAGCACTCGCACGATACGCGCCTATTGCCGCTGCGGCGTTTGCAAAATTTTAAAACGGCGCGGAACTCGCCTCGCAAACGACGATTACGCCGCAGGCTTATCTATTTATTTATGCGGGTAGCGGAAGCCTTCGGCGGGCTAAAGACGAGACCCTTATCTTAGCCGCAAAGCAAGTCCAAGCTTCGGTAGAGAAAAATACGAGCGGCGAATGCAGAAGCAAAAACCAAGCGGGTGCGTTTGCCCCAAATCTAGCCCTTTAGCTTCATCATTTTTTCTAAAATTTCATAGACTAGATCAAACTTCGTAAAGCCGTCCCTGTCTAAAAAATGCCCGCCCTTCTCCACTTCGTAAAACTTAGCATCGATCTGCCCCGCTAACTCGCGGCTGAAGCTAAACGGCACGATATAATCGTCCTTCGCAGAAATTACAGCGCGCTGTTTTGCGGCGGCTTTTATGCGCTCAAAATCAAAGCCTTTATCCATAAACTCATCTAAAATTTTAAATTGCGGATCGCTAAGCGGCTTTGCAAGCCCCGAAACTAGCACGATGCCCTCTACTGCGCCGCCCATGGCACTGCTTTGTAAGAAATTTAAGATCGTAGGGCATCCGAGGCTGTGTCCGACCAGATAGACTTCGCCTTCAAATTTTACGCTTTCTCGCAATGTCTTCAGCCACTCATCAAGCCTTGGGTGCGCAGGCGTAGGCATCGCTAAAATTTCCGCCCTCGCGCCCGATTTTTCGATCTCGCCTTTAAGCCAAGCAAACCAGTGCTTCTTAGGCGAAGCATCGTAGCCGTGCACGATATAGACGCACTTTTGCATATTTTTCTCCTTCGAATTTAAGCTCGCCCCAAACGAGGCGGTACCGACGCAAAGTAGCGAAGCTGCGCACGCCAAGCTAAATTTCATCGCATTTCGTCTTTTGCTATTCATCTATAGCTCCTCTCATTTCTAAAGCGGACATTTTACATCGTTTTTTAAAAAAGACCTCTTAAAACGTTCGCGTAGATCTATAAAAATCTGCTGCAAAGCCGCTTGTGCGCAAAATTTTAAAATTTCAATCCGCGCCCTAGCCCTTGCAAATCGTGATTTTATCGGCAAATTTACCCAAAAAGTGATACCCCGAGCCCGCCTGTGCGATGATATCGAGTACCGCGTCCGCATCCCGCACGAGCGTGCCGCCCGCAAAGTCCACGCCGCGCTCAAACAGCGCCTGCGGCAGTAGCGGCGTGGTAGGCCCCACGAGCACGAGCTTGGCGCCGCTTTTTTTCAGGCGCAAAAGCCCATCGAGCGTGTCGTTGATGAGCGTCGTAGCCGTGATTATCACGTTATCGGCGCGCGGCACGACGCTTGCGGCCTCGCTTGCGGGCAAATAAAACGGCAGCTCCGCCTGCTTGAGCGTGCTTTTATCAAGCTCTAAAATTTTAAAATCCGCGCCATTTTTCATCAGCGTCTTGATGTAGGGCACCAGCGCGCCCACGACGACGCTAAAGCTGCCGCGCTCGATCCGCAGCTGCTCAAAGGGATCGGCGCCGAATTTCACGTCGTAATCCGCGCGGATTTTATCAAAACACGCCCTTCCAAGCGCATTTAGCGCAGCGAGCGCGAGCGTCTTTTTAAGCGGCGCGGCGGAGCCCAGATCACGCAGTAGATAGCGCACGCTCTTGCCCGCAATATTGCCCGAATCGGGCATCACGCTTGCTTGCGAGGGGCAGCAAACGGCGCCCGATAGGGACTTTAGCGGCGTATAGCTAAGCCCGCACGCGCCTCCGCTCAGCTTCACGCCGCTAAAAAACAGCCCCACGACCGCGCGCTCGATCTTAAGATCCAGCGCCTGGGCGCCTAAAATTTCTTTCGCGCACTCTAGCGTCTGATCTAAAATTTCGCTCATTTTCGCTCCTTTGATCTGGAATTTAGTGCCATTATAGCTTAAAATTTCGGCGCCCGTATTGATATAAATTTATTGATCGCACGACGGGCAACGTCCAAGCAGACGCGAGCCAAATTTAACGAAATAGGCGGGAGTGAGCAAAATTTTAATAAAAGCAGCAAGCACGGGTAAAATTTACGCGGCGAGCCGTATCTACAACAAGTCGCGCCCGCTGCGGAGTTAAATTTTACTTCCTACCTGCCGCACGGCTAAATTTTATTTCATATCCGCCGAAGGGTTAAATTTTATTTCCGATCCATCGCAGGACTAAATTTAATTTCCCGATCCGCCGCAAAGCTAAATTTTATTTTCCGATAGCAGGATGTTTATGAGCGGATTTAGCAGCGTCTCGCCGCGAGCGGCGCACAGCACGATCTCGTCGTAGTAGTAATCGCTCCTACCGTAGTTGTGAAACTCATACGCGCCAAAGCCGTAGCCCATCGGCGTGATCTCGACGCGCGAGTACCAGGCGTCCTTGGCGATGATGTATTTTTCGGTGTCTTGCGAATAAACCCACACCACGATCTCATCTTTGTTTTTTTGCCGCATCAGCCACATAAAGACGTTTGCGATGTCGTTGAAAAAATATGTATCGCCGTTTGGCATAACGGCCTGAGCGGTGTTGTACAGATCGTTTATCACCGTGCCGCTCTCGTGACATAGGTATTTGCCGAATTCGATCTGCAGCGGCTGCTTATCCTTATTGCCGTGGCGCACGGAAATTTTGGATTCGGCTATATCCATAAACGATATCAGTAGCCCCATCACGCAGGCGAGCAAAACCGCGGCAAAAATTTTCTTAATCATAGCAGCGCACCCCGCACGAAGTAGTATTTGACGACGTAGGCGCTGCAGATGAGCGCGTTTAGAATAAGCCAGAACGAGGAGTATTTAAGCAGGTGGGTGTAGGCGCGCTTGGTGATAAGCTCCGTTAAAAACGGCACGATGCCGAAAAATATACCCAAAAACAGCGAGCCCCAAATCGCATAGCCGACGAAGTAATAATCCTTCAAAAGCATGCAATACGGGCATTTATGGTTGGGCTGCTCGTAAACGTAAAGCCCGAAAAAATAGGTAATCGCGTAGTATGCGACGAACAAAAAGAGTAAATTTAAAGCAAAGCTCGCCATCGACTGCTTTAAGAAATTTAAGATCAAAATGGCGCCTAATATCGCGTAGAAAAAGGTTGCCAAAAGCGCCTGCGTGTAGCCGAACGGAAGCTTCGGCGCGCGAAATACGACCGAGCAGCAAAACACCGGCACGCGCAACGGGATATTGATAAAAAATAGAATTTCTAAAATAAACTCCGCTAAAACACCCGTAAAAAGGATGGTAAAGATCAGGTATTTGCGCTTTAGATAGGGAAATTTGCCCGCTTTAAGATCGAGGCTGTTTAAAATAAGCCAGAGCCCAAAGCCGAAGATCAGTAAAATTTTTAAAAGCAGCAGGATATTGCCGTAGCGGTTCGAGCCCACGACGCCCGCGGAGCACATCGCGCCCGGCACGACCGAAGAGAGCTCATTTAAGCAGAGCGCAAAAAATATAAACAAAATGATCTTGCACGCTATCGTGAAGAACAAAATGGTGTTGATGAGATAGTTTCTTTTCTCCAGGGCGTATTGTAAATTTGACGTGGCGTTAAAGTCCCAGTAGCGCATGATCCGCACGATGTGAAACTGCGAGATCGCCATCAGCGCTATTACGATCAGCTCCACGGCCAAAAACGCGATCACGCTGCCCGATAAAAATACGCTCATGCGGAAATTTCTCCGTCTTTTAAAAACACGTATCGATCTACGAAACTTAACTCGTCGAAGAGTATGTCGTGCGTCGCGATCAAAACGGTCTTTTTAAGCTCTTTAAGCTTTGAGAGCATCTCGATAAAACCGAGCGAGTTTTGTTTGTCTAAATTTGCCGTCGGCTCGTCGGCCAAGATGATCTGCGGCCTCATCACGAGCGCCCTTGCAATAGCGCAGCGCTGCTTCTCGCCGCCGCTAAGGCTCGAGACGATCTGATCTTTTTTATGCGCGATATTAGCGATCTGCATCGCTTCGTCTATGCGCGCGCTAAACTCATCCCTGCTCAGCCGCTCAAGACTAAGCGGCGCAAGGACGTTTTTATAGACGCTAAGCGCCTCAAGCAGGTTGAAAGACTGAAAGATAAAACCGATTTTTTTGTGGCGATACGCGGAGCTTTCGATATCGGCGAGCTTGGAGACGTTTGCGCCGTCCACTAAAACCTCGCCGCTGCTCGGCTTAGAAAGCGCGCCTATGATGGATAGAAGCGTGCTTTTGCCGCTGCCGCTGACCCCTTTTAAGATTACGATCTGCCCTTCCTCGACGCTTAGGCTTATGTTTTTTAAGGCGCGAAACTCATTCGCCCTGCCCTCGTTGTAAATTTTAAAAAGCTGCTTGATCTCTATCTTGCTCATTTGACCGCCTCACTCATATCGCCGATAGCGATGCGCCATGAAGGGATGATGACGAACGCCAAAAACGGGATCACGCTAAAGACGAAGATCAAAAAGAGCATATTAAAATTTATCGCGGGCGTGAAGGTGATGAAATTTCGCAGCTCGCCGCCTAAGAATATATCGCGCAGAAGCGGCGCATCCAGGATAAAAACATAAGCATAAGCGCCCGCGACGCCGAGTAGATACGCGCTTAGCGAGACGATGAAATTTTGGATAAATTTCATCGCGATGATGTCCTTTATACAAAAGCCGATGCTGCGCAAGATCGCGATCTCCTTTTTCTTCTCGCCGTATGCGAGCGAAATTTGATTTTTCAGCAAGATGAAAAACGAGATCATCGCCACGGCGTAAAGCACCATAAAAATTCCACCCTTGTAATAATACAGATGCCTTACTTCTGCCACCGCGTCCTCGGCGCTAAGGGCTTCCGTGTTGGGGTATAAATTTACGATCTTAAGCGCCACTTCGCTTACTTCGTTGGGGTTGGGCACGCTTACGTAGAGCTTGGTATATTCGCCCTCCTTCAGGCTTAGCACCTCGCGCGCGGTATCGGGGTTGAGATAGATCACGTCGTTTGAGACGATGCTGCTTTCGTGCGGCGAAATTTTATTGATCTTAATCGCGATTAGGCGCTGTTCGGTTAAGAAGTGAAACTCATCCTCGTAGTACCACTCGCCCATCGCCGCCTTTACCCCCTCGCCTACGATCATTTCGTTTTCATTCAAATTTTCGTCGCCTACGATATGAAACCAAACGCGCTTTTGAGCGAAGTAATACATCCCGTCCACGGCGCCCTGCACTTCGCTGACGCCCGCGATTTTAGAGATGTCGTAGATATAGCCGTCGTGCATCAGATCGCGTTTGCCCGCGCGTAGAGCCTCTACGACGATGTCGGGCCTGAGCTTGATGACCTTTTCAAGATCGTTTTGAATGGAGCCCGAGATAAAAAGCACCGAGCTTAAAATAAAAACGATAAACGCAAAGATCGCGAAGCTAAAAGCGTGATCGGCTCTGTCTTTTCGCAGCAAAGTTACGGAGTAGTCGATGAAATTTTTACTTATCATAGACGAACTCCGCATAGGCCTTGCTCTTAAAGCTGCTTGAGAGCCGCACGTCCTTTATCTCGCGTGCGAGCTTTTGCAGGCACTGCTCGCCCTTTGCGCGATCAAAGCTCACATAATGTACCGCGATGAGCGCGTAAAGGGCGGCAAAAAAGATCATTAAAGCGCAAATGAGCCTCATAGCCCTTCTATTACGCTCTCTTGAATTTCGTCAAATTTAAGCACGCTCTTGCCTCCGTGATCTTTAGCGAAGGTCTTAGCCGCGCTCTCGCTATCAAACGCAATGAGCTCGTCGCCCATCGGTCCTAAGACGTCGGAGCCGAGCACGAAAAAGGCGCTTTTAGCGTCGATCTTGTGTAGCTTGTAGTAGTCGGTTACGAAAATTTTATCAAAGCCCTTGCCCTTTTGGAAGTAGTATTTCATCATATCTTTCACGCCGTCAAAATACAAATTCTCGCCGCCCTGAATCTCTATCATCGCCGCCCAGTTAGGGTTTTTGCCCACTAGCATGCCGCAGACCGGGCATTTAGCGCCTTCCGGCACGACGATCTTTTCAGGCTTTTTCGCTTTTGCGTTTTTATCGCTACTGCCTAAATTTGCCGGCGCGTCCCACAAATATAGCGCCGCAGCTTGCAGGTGTTTGTCGTACTCAGGAGCCTTGCTAGCACCCTTTGCATCGCAAGTCTTTTTGAGATGAGCTTTAAGCTCGGAGATGGCTTTGAAGCTTTTAGCATACGTTTTAGCGCAGTTTGTTTCGTAAAATTCTTTACCGTGCGCGTAAACGCCGCCCTCGCGCTTGGCTTTAATCATCTTATTATCGCCCTCGAAATCCTGCCCCGCAATCTCGTAGGCTTTGGCGAAGCTCATTATCTCGCCGCCGTTTTCGGCTTGAAATTCTTTAGCGTCGGCTTCGGTTGAGAAGGCGTATTTGCTATTACGCGTCATCGTGCCTTTGACCTTGCTGCCCACGACGTAAAAGGCTTTATTTACGTCGATCAAATTTAGATTTTTCGTATCGACGACCTGTGCATCGCTTGGAATTTTTCCCTCCGTAATCTCGTACAAGCAGTGTAGAGAAGCTACTTGCTTGCCTTTCCAAACGTGGTTGGTTTTGTAAAATTTAACCAAATTCATTCCGCAAACGGCGCAGTATTCTTTGCCCTCGCCGCTTCCTACGAGCGTAGCCTTGCTAGGATCCACACTTTGAAACATCGGCATTTGTTTGTCTTTTTGCTCATTCATCGAAGCGCCGCAAACCGCTGCCGCCAGTAAAGCCGAAGCCAAAATAGAACGTAAAATCATACTATCTCCTTAAAAATTTGATGTTTTAAATTTACTTACTAATCGAGTTTAAAAATTCTAAATTCTCGCATCCCATCTTGATGCCGCCGTCACAGCTTTTTTTGAAAAACTCTTTTGCTTTGGCGTTATCGGACTTCACACCCTTGCCCTCGGCGTACATTATGGCTAGGTTATTGCAGCCGTCGAAGTGGCCGAGGCTGCACGCCTTTTCATACTGCTGCTTTGCTTGCTTATAATCCTGGTCCACCCCCTGCCCGAAGGCGTATAGATAGCCCAGATTGTTGCAGCCGATGCCGATGTCGCCACCGCAAGCCTTTTCGTAAAAAATTTTAGCCTTTGCGAAGCTTTGCTGTACGCCTTCGCCCTTCAGATACAGATAGCCCAGGTTGTTGCAGCCCATCATATCGCCGTAGGTGCAGGCTTTTTCATAAAGGCTAGCGGCCTTGGCTACGTCTTTCGCGAGCCCGGCGCCGTTTGCGTATAAAAGCCCGAGCGATGTGCAGCCCTCGTTATCTTTGCAGGCTTTTTCGTAATAAGCCGCGGCTTTGGTGAAATTTTGATCCGCGCCGTTGCCGCTTTCGTAGATATAGCCTAGATTGTTGCACGCAAGCGCAAATTTAGCGCTGCACGCCTTCTCGTAGAGGCTGATCGCTTTTTCGAAATTTTTCTCTACGTTGCCGGTGCCCTCAAAATACAAAACGGCTAGATTATAGCATCCCGAAGCTTTATTTTCCAAACCGCACGCTCGCTCGTAAATTTCTGCGAGTTTTTTATGATCGCCGCTTTGCTGAGCTTGAATGCCCTCGCTTATAAAGCCCGCGTTTGCCGCGGCAACCAAAACCAGCGCTATTAGAATTTTTTTCAAATTTACTCCTTTATATCGTTTTTACGTCCCTGCCTCTAAAAGCAAGAGCGATTATTAAAATTATCGCCGCTATTATACAATAAAACGGCGCGAGTATCTGCGGCGTATCTCCAGCGGCGTAAGAGTGCATGCCGGTGAGGTAGAAATTTACGCCGAAATAGGTCATTATGATCGAGCTATACGCGAGCGTCGAGCTCACGCAATAAACATAGATCGAACCGAGCTTCGGGATAAGCTTTAGATGCAGCACGATTGCATAGACGATGATCGAGACATACGACCAGGTCTCTTTGCTATCCCAGCCCCAGTATCGCCCCCAGCTCTCATTCGCCCATACGCCGCCGAAGAAATTTCCGAGCGTCAGCATCGAAAGCCCCACTATGAGACTGATCTCGTTGATCGCCGTTATATATCTGATCTGCGCATTGAGCCGCTCGCGATTGGCGCCGTTTTTAAGCGCCATCAAAACAAGAGCTAAAAGCCCAAGCAGGCAGCTAAGCCCTAAAAATCCATAGCTAGCCGTAATAACCGAGACGTGGATGCTAAGCCAATAGGATTTTAGCACCGGCACGAGGTTGGTAATCTGCGGATTTACGAAGCTCATATGCGCTACGAGCATTACGATGCTAGCTAGCAGGCAACTCGCGCTTAGCGTAAGTAGGGACTTTCTAAAAAATATGATCCCTGCAAGCGCCGCCGACCAGCCGATGTAGATCATCGACTCATAGCTATCGCTCCACGGCGCGTGAGCCGCGACATACCAGCGCAACGCAAGCGCGAGGGTATGTGCCGCAAAGCTTGTGGCAAAGGCTGTGAATAAAATTTTTTGCGCGAGCACAAAGCGCTTGCCGCAAAGTGCGCCCAAAAGCGCCAATATTAGAGCTACGCCGCCTAGGACCATATAGCAATAAACGAGCTTTTTGAAAACCGAAGCTTTGTTGTAAAACACCTCGGCTTTGACGCGACTAACGCTTGGAAGAATAGCTACCGAGGTGGCTCTTTGGTAGTTTTTCAGCTCCGCAAGTGCGGCATCCGCTTTAGCCCAATCATTATCCGAAATTCCATCCTGCAAGCCGTTTAGATAGTCATTTAGCACGCCTTTGATCTGCGGAGCGATACTATAATCCGCAAAGGCGTCGTTCGGCGAGAGCCACGCGTTTTGCGGGTCGTTCGGCACGGGGATAAATTTAAAAAACACCCCCCTAAAGGTCAGATACGCGATGTTTAGCCGCTCGTCGAATTTAATCAGCTCGTTATCGAGTACGCCGCGGCGCGAGGCGCTTTTTTCATTCGCCTCGTCCAGGGCGTGGGCTAGCTTGTAGTTGCCGTTTTCATCAAAGACCGAATTAAAGCTCGCATATCGCTCCTGCGGGGCTAAGCCCAGCATCTTTTTGATCTCGTCGTTTTTGATCTTGATGATCTTTTGATCGCGCCAAAACGCGGGGTTTAGGCTCATTCCTAGGATCATCTGCTCGGCGCTTAAGCCGTAAAGCCCCTCCGTGCCCGAAATTTTATTTACGATCTCGCTTGCTTCGGTGCTAAGCGGCTTGATTCTACCCATGTAATCTTGCACCAAAAGCTCCGCGAACGCGCCGTTTGCGTGAACGCGCGAGTTGGCTTTAAGGTTTGCTAGATAGTTTTCATCCGCGGCGCGAAGCTCAATGCTGAAAAAAAGCGGCGCGATCAAAAGAAGCGCGGCAGGCGCGTTATTTTTGATAAATTTAGCTAGCTTTTTAAACCTGCTGCCGGCGGTAAAAAGATTTCCGATAAATCCGACGCAAAGCAAGAAATAGCCGAAATAGGTAGGGATTTTACCCGGATCGCGGTTAAGCTCCAGCACCGTGCCCAGCTCGTCCGTGTCGTAGGAGGATTGAAAGAGCTTAAAGCCGCCAAAGCTTAGCGGATGGTTCATATAAATTTCATACTCCCCCGCGCTCTTTCCCTCTTTTAAAATTTCAACGTCGCTAGCATAGGATGATGGACTTTGCGAGCCAGGGTAGCGCTCGAGCTTAAATTTCAAAAGCTTTACCGCAAACGGAAGCTCTATGAGTTTCGAGCCCCAGCTTAGCATTATCTCCTCGCCGTCAAAGTTTAAAATTTTAGGTTCCCCGAGCCAGCCAGCGCCGCCGCGCAGCTGCGCTTCTTGCTCGCTTCCGCCCTCAAAGCCCACCTTTACCGCAAGCGTGCCCTGCTCGCCTTTGGGCGCGGGTTTGTAGGAGCTAAATTTGACGGTGAAGTTTTTTGAGTTTATGGTTTGCGTGAAGCTAAAATCGTTATCGCCGATCTGGCTTAAATTTAGCGGGTGCTCAAACAGCGCGTCTTGCGTACGGATTTGCAAGTATGGCTTGACGCTCACCATCTCGTTTTCGCTCTCGCCCGCTCTTACGTGCAGCACGCCCTCGGTGCCGAAATAGCGCGTCAGCGCCGCGCCGATAAAGATAACGATAAATGCCGTGTGAAGGACGAAGGAGCCGAAGCGGCGCCACATTTTAGATTTTATGATTATGCCGAGCAGGCTCAGCGTCGCAGCACCCATGACGCACTCATACCAGCGCGCCTCATAGACTAAAATTTTAGCAGTTTGCGTATCGTAAATGCTCTCTAAAAAGGTTGCGACGCCGGCACCTGCGGCTAGAATAAAAAGGAGGCAGAGCGCGAACTTGTAAGAGATGAAAAATTTTAATATTTTTAGCGCGCTCATTAACCCTCCGCAGTTTTACATTATTATATCGTAAGTTTGTCCCGCGTATAGTATAAACATTCTAAGAAGTAATACTCCGACCACGCTAGCAAGCGCGCTAACGTAGAACGCAAACGCGGTGTGAGCGATCTTTTTGCCCAGTGCGAAATTTAAAACTAGCGGTACGCAAAAGCCTACGCCTACGACGCCTAGCCAAAACATCTTCGCATAAAATCCCTCGCTAAATGCGACGCTCGCGGCTTTTTGTACGTCGCTGCCCGTTATTAGTGAGACGAAAATCATGCCGATTAGTAAAATTTCCATCGCTAAAACCGGCCACTCGACCGCGTGTAAAATTTTAAGATCGCCGCCGTGCGGGTCGGCTTTAAAGAAAAGCGCGGCTATTAGGCTAGATCCCGCGATACCAGCCGATAAGCCAGACGCCACGAAAAGCGCAGGTAAAACAGCGGTATTAAGGATAGGAAATCTAACCAAAACCGAGATCAAAAAGCCCGTATAGGCGCAGATCGCGACCGCAAAAACAAGCGTAAGCGCAAGAAGTAGCGGGCGAAGCGCGTTTAAAATTTTTATTACGAGCGTGAAAAGCCCTTTTAAAAAAGTAAGTCTGCGCGATAAAAATCCGCTAAGATCAGCTTCAAACGCATAAAGGCAGGCTAAGAAGCTAAGCGGGATATAGACGCAAAGCGCCGCTACGCCCACGGACATAACCGAGGTGAAGTTATAATTAATCAAAATTTTCCAGAAAAGTAGCGGCCTCTCAAGGTCGGCTACCAGGCAGACCATACCGAGTAAAATCGTAACTAAAGATAGCAGCGACGCGGCCTTAAACAGCGGCGTGCTTTCGGTCTGTTTTTTGTAAAATTTGACGAGGATCGCGACTACTAAAGCGCCGCCGCTCATACCCGCCAGCAAAAGATAGACCGCTATCGGCCAGCCCCACTCTACGCCGTGCGAGAAGGTCGCAGTGAAATTTATGGCTCCGTTCATATCACACCCCCAGTTTTACCGCAGGAATATAGCGCAGGCTCGGCTTCGTGCCGCACTCAGGATGCATTCGCAGGCTGTCTTTTACGCGAAGTAGCTTGCTGATGTGCGAGTCTTCGTCGTTTAGATCGCCAAACACGATCGCCTCGTATCTGCACGCCTCGATGCAGGCCGGCTCGTGACCGTCTTTTAAATTCGTATCCAAGCAGAAGTTACAGCTCTCTGCGGCTCTTATTTCGTGATTTATAAAGCGCACGTCGTAAGGACAGGCGACGATGCAGTATTTACAGGCGATGCAATCATCGGTGTTCATCGTCGTGATGCCGGTTTTTTCGTCCTTGTGACAGGCTTTCGTCGGGCAGACGTTCACGCACGGCGCGTCCTCGCACTGCTGACAAGATACTCTAACATAGCGCTTTTCTTTCAAATTTAGCGGATCGGTTTTGTCCTGGATAAAAAGCCTCATTTGACCTTTCGGAACCAAATTTACCTTTTTACAGGCGATCTCGCAATCGGTACAGCCCACGCATTTGTTCTGATCGAATATCATGCCGTAGTGCGGCTTTTTCGGCTCTTGCTTTTTAGCACTTGCGTTTACATCTTGCGCATTTTTATCTGTGCCGTTTTGTGCGAGCAAGCTTGAGGCGATTGCGCCGAGCCCCAAAGAGCCGAGTGCGGCGGATTTTATAAAATTTCTTCTTTGCTTTTGCATATTCTCCTCCGACTAAATTTAAGCAAAACTACTTTGTTTTATTCGCGTCGTGAAAGCTTTTAGCCTCGCTCTCGCTAAGCTTTTTGGCCGCATCGGCAAGCTCGCCGGGCTTTAAAACCTTTAGTAGTTCGGCTTCAAAAATCACCACAGAACCCGCAGGAATTCTATCTACGTCCACGTTGCCGTAGGCTAAATTACTAGGGATTGTAAATTTATATTTCGAGCCCGTATTCATCAAAAGCAACCCCTCGCGCAATCCGTCGATTAAGCCTATCATAGAAAGATGCGCCGGAATTTTAGACGCGAAAGTATCGTCAAATACGCTACCGTTCGTCAAATACGCCTTGTAGTTCATCACTACTACGCTCTCAGGCTTTGGCTTTTCGCCCATACCTAGCTTTAAAATTTCATATTGAAGACCGGATTTTGTGGTTTTAACGTCCGGATTTTTGGCATTTTTCGCCATAAATTCCTTGCCCGCTTTTAAATTTTTATCAAGCTCCGCTTTGGAATTTGTTTCTACGATCTTATTTAGCTTATCGGCTCTTTGATTCAAAAGCGCAATAATTTCCTCATCTTTTAGCTTCTGCTGCTTTTTAAGAGCGTCCAAAAACCCCTCTATCACCGCATCTAAGTCATATTTGACGCCTAATGCGGCTTGTGAATGCAGCTGGTTTGAAACATAGCTTCCGGTAGAAGCTCCGATGCTATAAGATTCTTTTTGTTCTTGCGTAGTTAAATTCGCGCCCAACGCGCAGCTTGCCAAAACGATAGGCAAGAAAATTTTTAGTCTTTTTTGCATACATTTGCCTTTTAAATTTCGGGGCCGCGAACTTACGCGACCCCGAAAGAATTATAAATTATTATTTAGAATTCTTTGAGCCTCTTTGATATACTCTTTAGCAGCCTCTAGCCTTTGCTTAGTATATTTAAAGCCATGCATTCCCCATGAGCCGTCTTTTTCGATAAGATCGACGGTGTCTTGAGCTTTTTCTATTAGCTCGTAAACGCGAGTTTTGTCGCTGGAGTTAAGCTTTTTAGTCTCAAGGATAGAGTAAATTCCTTGAATACCGATCTTAACTTGCGAGAAGTCGCTCTTAATCGGAGTTTGCCAGCCCATAACCTCATCGTAAACCTGCTTTTGGTTCTTGAAGTGAAGCGTCTCTTTTAGCTCGGAGACGACTGGACTATGGCAGCCTTTGGTATCTTGCATATCTTTATCTGCCCAAGACGTTCGTGCGCACGACCACATAAGATCGACGAAATTTCGTCCCTCTTTATTTCTTTGGAAGTGCCAATCTTTTGCATCTCTTGGACCTTTAGCGGCATCGCCTGCGACTAGAGATTTTCTAGCAGGATCGATGTCGATCTTCCAGATGTGCGATCTTCTTTGAGTATCGAATCCCGCGTTGTCTTGGAACTGAATAGCGTAGAAGTTCTCGCAGCTCATCATAAACGGCATGTGGCAAGATGCGCAGGTATTGTCTTTATGCGTATCGGCTCTTGCGGCGATGTAGGCTTGCTCTTGGTGGCAGTCTTTGCACTCTTTTGTGATCTTAGGCTTTGTATAAAACGCGCTTAAATAGCCTTGCTCGGAGTTATAATTTACGCCCTTGACGGTTTTATCGCCAACTACCGGTCCAGTATTATCGTGCGGATCGTGACAGGTTACGCAGCGCATACCCTTTTCGTAGTGAGCGGTGAAGTAGGACTGAGAGCCTTCAGAGCCACATCCTGGTCCCATAGATTTAAATTTAGAGCTAAGAGATAGATCGGGATTTCCGTTGTTTAGCGGATTAGCACGAGCTAAATCAGGGCTATAGTTAAATCTTTGGTGGCAGCGTTCGCAGTTTGAGGTTCTAAAATTTGTAGCGCCGTCAAGGTGACCGCCCGCTCCATGGCACTCTTCACAGGTGATACCTTTGGAGATAGTGTGCTTTTGAAGCTCTTTTGCATTACCCAAAGCAGCATAGAATTCTTTTTTAGTTTTAAAGTCGAATTTGAATGGGTGGCAGACTTCACAATACGAGCTGTTTGCTTGGAAAAACATCGATTTTTTATATTTCGCAGCATACGACGCAAGACCTCTTACGTAACCGCCGTTATCGCCATAATCGGCTAGAGTTTCCGGGAATTCCGGAACGATCTTTTTAATCTTTTTGACCGTCTCATCGTCTAAATTTAACGCCCAAGTCCTTTGGAATTGGTTGCCGCCGGCTACGATTTGACCGGTACCATCTCTTAGCAAGCCGCCCTCTACGTGATAGGTTCCGCGTAGAAGCCACGCATCTACGTAGCCAAATTTTGTCCTTAGATGCCCCACGGTCGCATAAATTACGTCAGGGGTAATACCTTTTGGAAGGATCGACGCCGTATCCGGGCTAAATACAGGATCGGTTAGGTTGTTATTAACCTCCGGGTGCTCGCCCGGGAAGCGGATAGTAGTGGCGTGGCGCGATCTGCTCCATGTCTCATACTGCGCAGGGTGGCACTCGCCGCATTTTTCAGGACCTATGAATTTATTCGGAAATTGCAAAGAAGAGCCCGCAGGGATTCTATACATCATAGAGCTATAGCCCTTGCCGTCGTCTCTTTTACTCGCCTTTGAAAAGTCAAATCCATGACCTTCCGCAAGCCACTCCAAACCTCGGTCGTGTACATCCATCTTACCGACCGTCTTACCGCCGTATTTGGTAAAAATCGGGTGATTTTTAAATAGCCAGTCATACATCTCTCGCTCTTCTACGACGTAGTCCTGCAAGGATATGACGCCTCTGCTTTGCAACGTGCCCTTAGGATTTGCGATGACGTCGCGCGATTTTTGCGACATTTCCATCTCATGCCCCATGCCTTCGTCGGCACAGGCTCCTGCGGCAAAAATGCTAATACAGGCGAGCGCGCCTAGTAGCATCTTATTCCATTTTTTCATGGCTCCTCCTTTGAAAATCAAATTTTTAAATTAGCAAAGTTTTACGATTGAAATAATACCAACAAAAAAGGGTGAAAAAGGGAGAAATTTAATAAAGTCTAAATTTAACGAAAAGATATCGTAAATATCGCGCCTTCGTCGGAATTCGCAGCGCTTATGCTCCCTCCATTTTTTTCGATTATCATCTTGCTCATATATAGCCCTAGCCCGCTGCCCTGCTGCTTTGTAGTAAAGTGCGGCTCAAAAATTTTATCTAGCTGCGCTTCATCGATGCGGCTTGCGTTATTTTCGATCGTGATTACCCGCTCGCCCTGTTTTAAAAACGAGCGAATTTTAATCTCGCGCCGTTTAAGCGGTACGTCCAAAAACGCCTCCTTTGCGTTATTTATGATATTTATGATCACCTGGATTAGCTCGTTTACGTTGCCGTAAAGGGTGAAATTTTCCTCTATCCGCACGCTTATATCGATGACGTGTTTTTTAAGCGAGGCGTTTAAAATTTTACGCGCCTGCTCGATCGCTTCGCCGGCGCTGAATTCCCTCTTCGGCATGTTCGGGTTGAAGAAATTTTTAAAATCCTCGATCGTATCGCTCATAAATTTCACCTGCTCGCCCGCGTCTTTTATACCGCCTTCGAGCCTCTCTTTTGAGAGCTTGCCTCGCTCGTTGTAAAGCTCTAAATTTATAAGCGTGGAGCTGATCTGCGATAGCGGCTGGCGCCACTGGTGCGAGATATTGCCGATCATCTCGCCCATTAGCGCGAGGCGGCTTTGATTTATCAGTAAAAGCTGAGTCTGCATCTTTAAGGTCTCGTTTTTTTTGTGAATTTTATAGATACAAAATATGCAGATCAAAAACACTGCAAGCAAGCTTAGGCCGCTAACGACAAACTCTTTGGTGTGATAGAGCAGAATGCTTTTTATCGGAATTTTAAAGCTTATCATCGCGATCGTATCGCCTAGACCGCCTTTGAAATTCCCTACATCGCCGTAGAGCTCTTGCATCTTTTTAGGTGCTGCGTTGATGCTGTGGCACTCAGTGCACGAAGGCTGGGAGTTTGTTATCGGCAGGCTCAAAAGATACGAGGCGCCACCTTTATCATAGATGACTCTGGAGTATTCTTTATATTTGTTTTCTTTAAAGCCCTCTAAAATTTCATTCTCAAACTCGCTTCCTTCGTGCTCGGGATTGAGCGGATCGGTAGCGACGAGCTTGTAGTCGTAGTTGATGTTTTCTTTAGCGAGCTGAATTTTATAAATTTCGCGCGTTATGTAGGTCGAGGACATCAGCCTCGGATCGAAAAAATCCTCACTCAGAAGCTTTTTTTCTTTAAGTTCGTTTATTAGCGGGCGCTGCACGGTCGAGACGTAATCGCGCACCGCATTCATCGTATCTAGGATATAAAACGCCTCGCGCCTCGTGTCCTTTAGCGCGAGCTCGCGGTAGAAGTTAAAAACCAACGCCGTAATTACGATATATAGCAGCACGAAAACCGCTACGATAAATTTAAATTTATACTTCAAAGAGATACCCCACCGCATATAAATTTTTGATCACGTCCTTGCCGATCTTGCGGCGTAGCTCTTTGACGATCGCCTTGATCGCCTCCTTGCTGGGCTGCTCGAACTCCCACATATAGTCGAATAGCTGCTCGTAGGTTATAGTTTGATTTTTGCGCGCTAAGAAGTACTCCAAAAGCTTGCTCTCGCTTTTGGAAAGATGACAGGCGCTGTCTTTGACGTAGATGATCTTTTTGGCAAAATCATACTTCAGCTCACTGCTTATGCTAAATATCGGCGCGTGATTTATCAGCTCCGCTGCGACGTCTTGCAGTGCCTTTATAAAGGCATTTTTGTCGTACGGCTTAGGCAGATATCTAGTGATCTTAAGCTCCACCGCCCGCCACAGATACTCCTGCTCGGTGTGGCTCGAAAGTATCACGATCGGCACTGAGATACCAGCAGCACGGATCTTTTTAACGACCTCTAGCCCGTCCATATGCGGCACGCCGATATCAAAAACCAGCGCGTCGTACGAACCGCTCATCGCTTCATCGAGCGCCTCCAGCCCGTCCTTAACCCCCACTACTTCGCCGAAAAACAGCTGTAGCGATTCGGTTATATTTTTTAAAATCCCAGGCTCGTCCTCTAGGCAAAGAACCCTTTTATTGGACAAAACGTCCAATAATTCGTAATCTTGCATACTCTATCCGCCTCCAAGCTTAGCACATTTCATTCTTAATCGTCTCTTAAAATATAACTCGCTTAAATTATATAAATTTAGCATTAAACTAACGTTAAAAAATATACCAAAGCGGTTTGCACGCAAATTTAAACTGAAAACTACCTATGTGCGAGCTTTGCGCCTGCATAAGTCGGCTTAAAAGATCACAAGAACATAAAAGGCGGGGCGATAAGCTTGATATTAAATTTTACCGCCTCGCAGGCGGCATATGAAAGGCGGTAAAATTCTATTTTAGAGGGGCTTACATATGCATTTTGTAGACGAAAGGCAATTAAAACATAAAATCTCAGCTCCGCAGCTCGGCGGAATAGAATTTAAAATTTAGCCCAAGCCGGGCATACTAAAGTTAATGTGAATGCTCCATCTTTGAGTGATCCATGCCGCCATGATCCATGTTCTCCATCGAGCCATGATTCATCATAGAATGATCCATGCCGCTCACACCTGGATCGGTCATTCCAAAAATCATCGCGACGTGTCCTAGCACCAAAAATACAATCAGCGCCAAGAAATGAAATTTAAGCCTAGCTCTAAATTCCGCTCCTTTTGCGATAACTCCGAGCTCCAAAAGTAGCAGCACCAGCGCAGGCAGCGCCGCCGCTACGTATGCCGCCAAAGCTAAGGCGTCCGCAGCACCACGCAAATGAATGACGGGCAAAATTTTAACCGCTACGTAAATGATTAATATCGTAAAATAAGCGCCGAGAATGATGCTAAGGCATTTATTGATTTTTAGTGCCAAAGAGCCCTCCTTCGCGCGGTACAAGCTAAAAAATTCGCTCGCTACTATCGCTTCTGCTAAGCCCATCGGCACCGCCATAAATAAAATCAAATTCCACGGCTGATTTGCCATCAAAAGTTCCATGTAATTCGTCATTGCCATGTTTTCTCCTTATTTTGGTTTAAAGGGCGCAATTCTAGCGGCTTTCGGTAAAAAATTTTAAAACAATAGATAAGATTAAGTGCACCTTTAATCTTATCTTTCCATAAAACGATTTGGGCTGCGTCTTAAAACTCGCTCACAAATATTAAATTTTAATCTCGCCTCGCACGCCGCCTCTTTGTATCTAACGTGAAATTTAGAAAATTTATATTTGCAAAAGCAGATGCTTTAAATTTATCCGAAACGCTTTAAATTCCGTAAAATTTCAGTTTTACAAAGATAGAATTACAAAATTTTTTTAAAAGGATTTAAAATGAAAAACACCCTCTTATTCGCCTGCGCAGCGCTGTTTGTATGCGCTTGCTCCAATCCTGAGCATCCAAAGCCCGGCGTTTCGTATTGCAGCGAGCCTAAAATGGATGAAGCATCGCATCAGATGATTCAAATTTGCGGCGAAAGCGAGGATCCGCAAATCGAAAATATGCAGTGCAACGAAAACGGACTTTGCTTCGGCACCGCAAAAATCAGGTAGCCGAAGCTCCGCAGGCGCTAGCGCTAAATTTAACTATTTTAGAACCGAGCCGAACGCCCGCAAGCGGTCTAAGCCGCACTTTAAAATTTAGCCCGCAATTTAAATTTAACTCCGCTTCACGCGCGCCGATGCATTTTATCTATACTTAATTTTTAACTGCGTCCGCCAATTGATCGAGCTGCTCTTGGCGCGATGAAATTTTAAAATTTCATCGCCAAACATGGCGTGGAATTAGGATTTAAAAGTAAGTGCGGGTCAAATTCATAAGTTTAAAATTTTAAAGCGACATGCAATTTAAAATTTCAGGTCTCTCACATGCTAGCGGTGCGAAATTTTACGCAAGCTCAAAATCCGCGCTAGAAGATTTCGTGCCGCTGCAAAATTTCTAGATCACAACTCCGCTCGGTAGAATTTTTTGGCGGTGCAGATGGAGGCGCAAAATCTGTGCCACGCAACCTTGCACGGATCACACCCGCCCAAATTCCTATGCTGTGCGCCAAGGCTCATAGCCTAATCTCGCTACAAGATCGCTTATGAAATGCGCAGTATCCTTAGTCGCATAGCGTAGCCTTGCTCACTGCGTGGCCGAGGTCCGTAGCTATAGTGCGAAATGGCGTGGAATTCTTTGTTGCGCGGTCGAAGTTCTCAGCCCGCAAAAAGGCGCGGTATCCTCTACCGACGGTGCGAGTTTATAGTCTCTAACTCGCACCTTAAAATTCCGCTTCAAACTCATTACTTAAAATTTCGTCTCAAAAAATCACGTATGAGAAATTCCGCTTTATCTTTACGGCTTAAAATTTCGTACGGATTGCACCGAGCAAAATCTCGTCACTGCGCGACGTAATCTTAAAATTTCAGCGGTGAGCTCGCCGCATATTAAATTCTGCTTCATTATTACGACTTAAATTCTATCACAAGCCCGCAGATTTAAAATTTTACTTCAAACGACGCCGTGAAATTTCTACCCTCCTAGATACATATCTCGCAGTGCCTGCGCCGCTCGCACTTAGCGGCGACGCTATATCCTTGCCGATAGCAACCCTCGCACAGGGCGCCTGCCACAGCCCATAGAAAATAAAGTGCGCCTCTTTCGTAATCGTAGCCTCTAAAAAATTTAAGCGACCGCAAAATTTTAAAATTTAAAAGCAGCCTTCGATTAAGCCGATTTTTATAAATTTGGATTTGCTTTGCAATGCACAATCTGGCGAATAAGGCGCAACTCTAAGTTACGCAGCTAGCTTTACACCAGCTGCTTAAACATTTCGATCTGCTCCTTCGTAAGCTCGATCAAATCATCGTTTGCGTATTTAAGCGATGTCTCCAGGCTTGCGATGAGCTCCTTACGAACGAAGCTCACGCTAAAAAGCGTCGCCCAAAATCGCGCTCCGCTGCCCGTGCTCGGATCTTCCAAGACCGCTCTAATCGCAGCTACCGCAGCAGCATCGTCCGCTGCACCTAGCACCTCGTCCACGAGTGGATATTCACCTGCGCCGTCGCCCTCGTTTAGCGAGCGCAAAAGCGGCTCAAGCGCCTCGTCGCAGGGATTATCACGCAAAAACTCCCGTACCGCACGAAACTCCGCCACGAGCTGATCCGAAAGCTGCGCAGGCATCGGCTGATGAAGTCTCAAAAAGTCTAATGCCGTTTGCTTGTCCATAAAATTCCTTTTAAATGATATGCGCGATTGTAGCTAATTTTGGATTGCAAAGAGATAAATTTACTCTAATTTATCAGCTACTTCCGTCATAAATTCTCAATAATCTTAAATAATTAGATAGTGATTTTGTAGTGGCTTTTAGGGGCGATTTTCGATGGGCTTTGCGCGGATTACAAAATAAAATTCCAAAATTTTATCCAAACAAAAAAGCCCCTGCGAAGTGCAGGGGCTTACAAGCTTGATCTGTTTAGTCCGGCAGAATTTAGCAGACTAAGAAGGATTATTCCTCGATCTTGCCGGTTTTGATGCGGCGCTCGTAGATTTCGCGCATCTCTCTGATGTCATTTTTGACCTCGAATACGCCGTGCCAATGCGAATAATCAGGTCCGCCCATTAGCGCGCCTTGACGCATTCTGCGACCCTCGTGGTGCCATGAAACATAATAGATTCGCTGGAACGCATCCGCCCAAGGATCGTCTTTTAGAAGTTTCTTTTCCTTAAGCTCTTTTAGCATCTTAGTCGCTTCGTCGTTGTAAACGTTATATAGAAGTACCTGCTTATCGCCCACCTCAAAGAAATTATTCGTGTGGGTGCTTGCGTGGCACTCTTTGCAGACTTGCTTCATCTCGGCACGCGCTGCCTCAGGACCGTTTAGGTTACCCGCCAAAGGATTACCAACGTTTAGTTTGCCGGTATTTAAAAACTCGCTTACCGCGGTCTCATTACCGCCGGTGCGTAGATTGCTCTTAGGCTGCCACAAATTCCACTTCAAGCGTTGAGATACGTTGTGAGTGGAGTTTAGATCGCCCACACCGCCGCTAATATGGCAGGTCGCGCATGTAGGGGCGCGGTAGTCAGGAACCGCCCAAGTACCAGGAGCGCTATCGAATTTCCACTCGTTACCTTCAGCGTTAAATACGTGTCCGTGCATTGAGTTATTGTAAATTTCGATATCCGGATGATCAGGTCCTAAGTGGCAAGATGCGCAAGCAGCAGGCTTACGAGCTTCGGCGATCGAAAATTTATGACCCGAGTGGCACGATTTGCATCCGCCTACGCTACCGTCCGGATAAACCGTACCGATGCCGTAAACGGGCCAGGTCTCTTTGGTAGGCTTGTTATGCTCATCCATTTTAACGACGCTACCGTGGCATTGAGAGCAGCCGGTAATATCAGGTGCATGTTTAAGATCAGGGATATCACGTCCTTCGTAGTGATACATTAGATCAACTATTCCTTTGTTGGCTTGCATTTGCATAGCGCCTCTTGCGTGACCGCTGTTTTCAAACTCTTTAACCTCGTTGCTGTGGCATTTGGCACAGGTTTTTGGGCTAACTAGCACCGAAATATGATTGTCTGTGTCTTTCGGATGCGGCTCTTTAGCTGCCATAGGGCTATCTGCTGGCTGCGAGTGGCAGTCGGTACAGCTAACGCCTACGTGAGCGTGACGGCTCATCTTCCAATCCGCAACGACGCCCGGAGTTTTTTCGGCATGGCACTCGACGCAGCGTCTAGCTAGCGGCGTAAGCTGCCTATTTACCTTTAAATTCTTCGTAAGACTAACGTTTACAGAATTGCTTACGTTCGCATCCGACGCGGACATATTCGCATGCTGCGCGGGCATTTCTGCGAATGCAAACGATGCGATACAGGCTATTAAAATAGCGACTTTTTTTAGCATTGCTTCTCCTTTACTTGGTTTTGTTATTTTCTCGGTTGTATTTATCCCAATATTTGGTAATCTCTATACCCATATTTTTGTGGCCGACGTTTTCGTGGCACTGCACGCAGGTTTTGCCGGTAGTGCCCGCGAAATAATCCCTATGCGCGAGCCAGGCTTTATCTACTTGGTTATTCTGCTCTTTTAAATTTCGATGGCAGCTTAGACAGCCGCTTTCATAAACGAAATGATTTCGCTCCTTGCGTTTTTCTTGCCAGTCGATCTTATCGGCATCGGTAAAGACAGTTTTGTAGACATCATTTGCGGAGGTTAGAGCTTTAGTCCAAAGATACATAAAGGTATTTTCATGAGAAACGTGACAGGCGACGCAATCGGCCTTGAAGCATTGCGGGTTATTGCCGCCGTGAACATCGTTGTGAAATGCGTTTGCCATCGGCTGCATCGTATGACAGGATACGCAGAATTTATCGGTGCCCGTAAGGTGAACCATCTCCGCAATCCCAAGAGAAAGTATCATTCCTATAAGCACACAAGCGCCCACGAGCAGCACAAGAGTTTTCTTTTTCATAGGTTTCCTTGATTTTAAAATTTCTTCGCAAAATTTTTAGTATTTGATAATTCGAAAAGTGGTATTTTATTATAAAAAGATTAAAAACCGCTTATTTTCTAGCCTTTTGTTAAAATTTATTAAATGAAGATAAAATTTTAAACTAAATTTTTAGTTTAACGGAATATAATCCATTAAAATTTCAATATGAGGAGAGATCATGAAAACGATCCAAGCGGATGAAATTACCAAAGTAGTCAGCGAGCTTTGCAAAAAAGCCTGTTATCACGTCACGCCAGATATGCGCGCGGCATTTGAGAAAGCACGCGAGAATGAGACTTCGCCTATCGGCAAGGATATCTTAGGCAAGCTCTTACAAAATGCCGATTTGGCGGCGAAAGAGGTCGCGCCGATCTGCCAAGATACCGGTATGACGGTGGTTTTTGTCGAACTCGGTCAGGATGTGCATATCGAGGGCGGATATTTGGAGGATGCTATCAACGCAGGCGTTGCAGACGGATACGTAGGCGGCTATCTGCGCAAATCCGTGGTCGCAGAGCCACTTTTTGAGCGCAAAAACACCACAAACAATACTCCCGCAGTCATCAATACCCGTATCGTCCCCGGCGACAAGCTTAAGATCAAAGTGGCCCCAAAAGGCTTTGGCAGCGAAAACAAATCCGTACTAAAAATGCTCGTTCCCGCAGACGGCATCGAGGGGGTAAAAAAGGTATTTTTAGAGGCGGTTAAATACGCAGGCCCTAACGCTTGCCCTCCTATGGTCGTAGGCGTCGGTATCGGCGGCACGATGGATAAGGCGGCGCTTTTAGCCAAGCAAGCCGCGGTTCGCTCGATCGACAGCAGAAATCCCGACGAGCGCTACGCCAAACTAGAGGATGAACTACTGGAGATGGCGCGCGCTACGGGCGTCGGTCCGCAAGGTTTGGGCGGCATAAACACCGCTGTTAAGGTAAATGTAGAGTGGTATCCGACCCACATAGCGGGGCTTCCGGTCGCCGTTAATATCAACTGCCACGCGGCTCGCCATGCCGACGCTGAACTATAAGGAGGAAATCATGTCAGAAGTTAAAAGAATTACCGCACCTTTCGATAAAAGCGTAGTAAAAAGCCTAAAGGCGGGCGATAACGTCCTAATCAGTGGCACCATCATCGCAGCTCGCGATGCCGCGCACAAGGCTCTAACCGAAACCCTCGCTCGCGGCGAGAAGCTACCCGTAAATTTAGCAGGCGAGACGATATATTATCTGGGACCGACCCCCGCCAAACCGGGTCAGGCTATCGGTGCTGCGGGACCTACGACTAGTGGACGAATGGACAAATACACTCCGACGATGATAAACGAAGTCGGCATCAACGGCATGATCGGCAAGGGCTACCGCTCCGACGCCGTCGTAGAGGCGATGAAAAAATCAGGCTGCGTCTATATGGTCGCTATCGGCGGAGCGGGCGCGCTAATCAGCCAAAGTATCAAAAAATATGAAGTATTGGCCTATCCCGAGCTCGGCCCCGAGGCGGTTGCGCGACTTACCGTAGAGGATTTTCCGGCTATCGTAGCGATCGACAGCGAGGGCAATAACTTCTACGAAGTCGGACAGGCGCCTTATAGAAAAATTTAAATTTGCTAGCGGCGTCCGCGCGGCGCTTTTTGCGGCGCGAGCGTTCGTAAATTTATCGGCGTTCGCTCGGGCGCCCTAAATTTCGCAGCATAATCTGCGGCGTTTGTTTCGCGAAATTTTACGACTCGGCGCAGTGAAATTTTATAGCGAAATTTAAACGCGTTCGTAAAATTTTATCTCCATTTGCGGCATGGAATTTTTAGAATTTCGCGCCGCTTAAATTCCTACAAAAATTCCGTCTTTGTTTCATTTAAACAATCCGCTGCTAAAATTTAACCGAAAATTTATCCAAGTCTAAATTTCAAAATTTTGGCGCCGTTCGTAAGCAAATTTAAAGCCCGCAGGCGTCATAATCCATCTTAAATTTAAAAGGGGCAAAATGGGCGCGAGCGAGCTGGAGAAGATCAGACTGGGGCTTTTGTATAAGGCGAAAAGAAATACGATCTTAGCGGCGGCGTGCATGCTCGGCTACGGCGTGTTTTTGTTATACAAGCTACGCGACGGAGGAGAGATGACAGATTTGTTGCCTCTTATCGGATTATTCGCGGTTGTTCTTATAGTAGCCGTTTTGTGCGATGAAAGCTCCATAAAAGCTAAGATAATCTACGCTGCCTGCCTTTTTGCTATGAGCCTATTTCTAAACGATTTACAAAATCGCCCCACGATTTCCAAATATATCTTACTCGCGATTATAATTTTAATCTTGGCTGCTTCCAGCTTATTCGTATTATTTAGAGTCTTCAAACGAGATTATTCGATAAAATTTCGGCGCGCTTTTAAAGAGCACTATCTAATGCCCTATTTTAAGGCGTTCGGCTATCGATACGATATTGGAGGCAGTATCGATCCCGCCAAACTCAAGCTCTCCGGGCTCTTTTTTCGACTAGACAGATATCTAGGCGGCAACGACAGGGTCTCGGGCGTTTATGACGGCGTGAAGTTCGCATTTTGCGACGTGAGCTTATTTAATAGATTTTCGGAAAGCGAAATCCTCGGCACCTTTTTCTACGCGGAATTTAACAAACGCATAAGCGCCAAAACCCTGATTTTTCCCGCTCATGCCGGCGCGCCGAACACCCGCGGGCTAAAAAAGATCGATATGGACGATGCGGAGTTTAACGCCGCCTTCGCCGTGTATTCCGCGGACGCGACGGGCGCGATGTATATTCTAACGCCAGCCTTTATGCGCAGGCTCTTGCGCTTCGCAGACGCCGTAGCCGCGCCCGTCAGTCTTAGCTTCGCAGATAGCAAAATTTACATTTTCGTAAATACGGGGCGCGACAATTTCGAGCCGGACATCGACGAAAGCGTGCTGCGCCGCGACCCTGCCGCGCAGCTCAAGCGCGAGCTTTCGCACTTTTTAGCGATCGTAAAAAACCTAAAACTAAACGAAAAAATTTGGAGCTAGCAGGCGGCTCGCCGCAGCTTTGCGTGTCACAGCCTCGCGCACTATAGCTTCACACGCCGTGCTGCGACCTCACGCGCCGTAAAATTTGAAATTTTAAAATTCTGCTTTTGAATTTCATGAATTTCGCGCTTTGGAATTTCATGCACCCTAAAATCCCGCGCGTTTTGAAATTTAAAATTTTAATCCACGCTACGGAATTCCGCACCGCAAAATTTAAAATTCTGAAATTAAAATTCCGCGCCTTGAAATTCTACGCTTTTAAATTTGCAGCCCAAAAGCCTTAAAATTTAAAATCCAAATCCGCTCGCTGCAGAATTCTGCGAAATTCCGAAATTTGAAATTCCTTGAAGTTGCAAAATTTCGTGAGGCTGCCGTTTGAAATTCGCCTTTCAAAGCATAAGGCTAAGCAGCAGCAAAAATCCGATGAAGCTTAGGGCGTTGCCGAAGGAGCCGCCGATGTGATCGCCGAGCTGCGTCAGCACGAGCGCGCCGCCTAGACGCAGACCTATTTGTAGCGCCACGCTCGCGATAAAATCTATCACGCGCCGAAGTCCGCTGCGCGTATCGCCGAGCTTCATGCCGCGGCTTTGATTCCAAAGCCCGCTTACGCGGTAGTCTTTGTAGCGGGCGCGGAGAATATCGCCGTTTTGCAGCTCGAAGCTCTGCGAGGCGTCCTTCGCCTTGACGGATGCCGCGGTTTTGGCGGAGCGGGCGGAATTTATAGAATTTGCTGCGTTAGCGGAATCCACAGAGCTTGTGGAATTTGCTGATTTTGCAAAATTCTTGATGCTCGCAGAATTTGTGGAATTTTCTGCGTCTAAATTCTTAAATTTCATGCAATTTTCGCCGTCCGCAAGCTCCACTAAATTTTGATCCGCACGTAGCGCACCGGAGACGATACGCCGCTTGTTGTCGCCCGATAAATATAGCCCGTCCAACGCGAAGCCATAGTAATAAACGTCGCCGCTTTGCAGCACGCGCACGCCGCTAGCATAGCCCTCCGCTTCGCCGCTTCGCTTGGGCTCTTTGGAGTGCGGAAGCGCTGCGAATATGCGTCCAAACTTTGCGGCGCGCCAGTCTCTTCGCATAAACCTAAGCTGCAATACGCAAAAGGCGCGAGGATGAGCAGGGCTAGCAGTCCGGCAGGAGCCCTTGCATCAAAGATAAAGATTATGCAGTAGATGCTCATCGCGGTCAGCGCTACGCCGAAGGCTGCAAATATTGCGGCGAGCGCCGTGCTACCAGCGTCCTTCCAGCGCTGCGCGCCTAGGCTTAGATTAACGAAATCTAGTGGAAGGGCGGAAGCAATGGAGTTTACCGAAGCGCCGTCACGGCTCTCGCGAGTAGAATTTAAAGAGGCGGAGCCGCTTAAATCTTTGCGGATAAAACCTAAAGCGGCGGAGTTTATGCCGCTGCGATCTTTGTCCGATAAATCAGATGCTGTAGAATTTTGACGTACACTTGCCGCGGTATCACTATGTGTGTCGCAGTCTAAATTTGCGGCGGTGGAATTTCCGCTACTTGAAACTTCGCAGCTAGGGCGCTCTGCGGAATTATCGCCGCTTAAATCGGCGTGGCTTAAATCCTCGCGGCAGGAATTTAAGCCCCTCGAAGCCTCACTGCCGAAATTTAAGCCCAAAGCTTCATCTTCATAGATTACCGCCAGCTCGTCGCCCTCGCGTATCGGCAGATAAAGCCCGTCGCGCCTTAAGTCCAAATTTCCCGCAAAGCGCAAGCGCTCCAGCGTAAAGCTAAATTTCGCTATGTCTGCAGCTGCAGGCTCAAGCTTCAAATCCCTAGCCGTGCCGCGAGCAAGCTTGATCTGCCGCGGCGAAAGAAATTTAGCAAAGCCCATGCGTGCCTTTCAGATCTCGCAAAATTTCGCCCCTCTATTTCGCGGCGGATTTTTTGCGGATCTGGATATTGATGAGCTCCACCAGCAGCGAAAACGCCATCGAGAAGTAGATGTAGCCCTTAGGTATGTGAAAGCCCAGCCCGTCGGCGATCAGCGAGACGCCCACTAGGATCAAAAACGCAAGCGCTAAAATTTTGATCGTCGGGTTTGCGTCCACGAAGCGCGCGATCGCGCCGCTAGCGAGCATCATCACGCCCACGGCGATGATCACTGCGAGGATCATCACGGGCAGGTGCTGCGCCATGCCCACGGCGGTGATGACGCTGTCGAGCGAAAAGATGATGTCCAAAACGGCGATCTGCACGAGCGTGCCGCCGAAGCTCGCCTTGCCGCCGCTAGCACTATGCTCGTGTGACTCGCCGGTGGCGCTGGAGTGGATCTCGAGCGTGGATTTGACGAGTAGAAACAATCCGCCGCCGATCAGCACGAGATCGCGCCCGCTAAAATCGCGCGCAAGCACGCTAAATAGCGGCTTGGTAAGCCCCATGATCCAGCTTAGGCTAAGAAGCAGCAGTATGCGCGTGAACATCGCAAGCGCGAGCCCCATTATACGGGCACGCCCGCGCTGCGCCTCGGGCAGGCGGCCGCACAAAATCGCGATAAAGATGATATTGTCGATGCCAAGCACGATCTCAAGCCCCGTGAGCGTCGCCAGGCTGATCCATGCCTCGGGTGAGGCGATCCATTCAAACATCGGTTTCCTTTGGGTGAAATTTAAGCCGTGATGATAGCGAAAGTTTGGTTAAAATTTCTAAATTTTACCGCCTTTGCGCGCGAAACAGCGCGTGGAATTCCGCGTTTGATTTCGCACTAAATTTAAAGTCTCGAATTTTAAAATTTTGAGTTTTGATACGGCGCAAATATGGGCTAAATTTAGCATAGATCGGAATTTTAATTTGTTTAGTGCGGCGTAGCGCGCGTTCATATTCATGCTGCACAAAATTTCACTTTCTAAACTGCTGCGGAGTGAATGCGCGGATAAATTTACGAGCTAAATTTTAAATTTACGGCGCGGGTTTGCTTTAATCAAAATTTTTACTTCTTTAGTCGCAATAAGCGCACTCGCTTTGAAATACGCCCTACTATCCTATTTCCGCTATTTTGTCTTGCAATTTTTCTGATGGACCTTAAGCTTTTTCATCGCCCAGTCATAATGGCTCGAAGCGGCGCTTACGAAGTATGATCCAAGCGTGCTGCCCCCGACCCATTTATATACATCTTTTGAAAACAGCTCTTCGTTTGTAAATGTTTCGGCTAACTCTAAAATATCTTTATGCGATTTATGAAGCATCTTAGTCGCTTCTTCAAGTGAGGTTTTTTGGTGCTTCTTCCAAAGTTCCAAATTCATATCTCCATAAGTTTTCCAGTTATACGGTTCGGGCAAAAACGGTTTTTCTTCTCCCTTTCGATTGGAATTTACCCAATTCAAAACAAGCCTATGCCATTCGTAGAGGTGGATTAAAATATCTTTCAAATTTTTATCTCTTCTCCAATGAGCCTCCTTTTTCTTCTCGTCCTTTGAGAAATCAAACGGCGTATTTAGCTCCTCCTCGCTCATCTTCGAAATGAGTAAATTTAACTTCTCATAGTTTTGCTCGGCGGCAGTCATTAAATCATTTTTTGTAGTCGGTCTTGGCATAGCATTTTACTCCTTTCATTTTTTTAGGTGTTGGAAAAACTCTATCTTCATTTGCGCTTCCACAAAATTCATTATTCTCTGCCATAAGCATAGCACAACATAGACAATATTTAAGATAATCCCCCTCCAAGATATTTGACGCCATTTATCAAGCAAACTTAACTTTTAGACGCGGATTTCTAAATTCTTTTCAGTAAATAAATTCAGCGACTGGCGGCGCAATGCGGATGAGTTAAATTCTGTGCCGAATGCACGCAGAGGGTGCGAGGTCGAAATTTAAGCGAGTGAGCGCGTCCTAAACAGCGCGAAACAAATCGCAGCAAAAGAAATTTCATTAATCAAACAGCGAGGGTTGCAGCGATTTGATCTTGTAGCTTGCGCGGTGAAAAGGCGTGAGCCCGTACCGCTCGATCGCCGCGATGTGCGCGCGCGAGCCGTAGCCTTTGTTTTGCGCGAAGCCGTATTGCGGGTAGCGCTGCGCGAGCTCATTCATCGTGCGGTCGCGCGTGACCTTAGCGAGGATACTCGCCGCGCTTACTTCGGCGATTTGCGCGTCGGCTTTTACGAGCGTCTGAAGCCCGCGTACGCCGAAGGTTGCGTTGCCGTCGTAGATGATCTGTCCGCTAAAATCCGCAAAATACGCAAGAATCTGCTCAAGCGCCGATCTTAGACATGCGCTTAGTCCGATCTCATCGACCTGTGCGCTTGAAATTTCGACGATTTTGTAGCGCGAGTTTTTGATAATCTGGGCGTAGAGCTCCTCGCGGTGCTTTTCGCTTAGTTTTTTACTATCGGCAAGTCCTGCGATCTCGCGCTGCAACACACAGCCCGCGACGCAAAGCGGACCCGCAAGACAGCCGCGCCCCGCCTCGTCAATGCCGCAAATTTGCCCGCTCACTGCGCGTCCTTTCGCACGACGGGTGCGGCCCCGCTTAGCAGGTCGTGTAAATTTAATCTATCTTTGCGAAAAAAGCAGATCAAAAGCCCGATGACGCTAAAGCCTGCAAATACGAAGCACGCAAAGCGCGCTAAGGCTCTAAAGAAGCTTACTTTGCGCCCGCTGCGAACATCGATGAGGTAAAGCCCCGCCAGCTTGTAGCCTGGCGTCTGGGCGCTGCGGGCGTAAAATGCCGCGCAAATCGCGCCGTAAGCAAGCCAGATAAGCGCGATCGCAACTTGGTTGCGCCACAGGGCTTCTTTCGAGCCCAAGACGAGATATGTAACGCCGTAAAATAGAGGCATCGCGATGATGAAAAGATCGACGATGAAGGCCTTTACGCGCAGAAAAATCGGTGAAATTTTAGCTTTTTGTTTTGCCATTTTGATCCGTTTTGGATTAAATTTTAAAATTCCGGCGCGGTAAAGCCGAAGGGTAAAATTTAATCTCGTTGCGGTTTGTTAGCAGCAAATCGGCGCCTAGTTTCCGCGACTACCAGGCTTGATCGCCTTGCTTCCGGTAGCACAAAGCGGGCAGGTCGCGGGCTCGTAAATTTCAAACTCGAAATTGCCTAGCGCAAAAAACGGCTTATCCGCGGGCAGCTTGGCGCCAGCCTTAGCGACGCTGCCCGCTAAATTTGCGACCTTGCAAAATCCGCGATTGGCAAGCGCGGCAAAGCCCACGACCTCGCCGCCGAGGTTTTCGATGAGCCTGGCGCTCTCAAGAGCCGAGCCGCCCGTCGTGATGATGTCCTCGCAGATGATAAATCTCTCGCCCTTATGCACTTCAAAGCCGCGGCGCAGGCTCATTACGCGATCTACGCGCTCGGTAAAGATAAAGCGTTTTTTTGCCGCGCGAGCTAGCTCGTAGCCCGCTAAAATTCCGCCCAGCGCGGGCGAGCAGACGCTGTCAAACTCCACGCCCGCTTTTTCGATGATCGCGGCGAGTTCGTCTGCGAGCCGTCCCGCGAGCCGCGGATCCTCAAGTACTTTGGCACTTTGCAGATAGAATTCCGAATGGTTGCCGCTTGAAAGTAGAAAATGCCCTCGCAAATATGCGCCGCAGTCGCGATAGATTTTTTCTATATTCACAGCTCAAACCTTCAAAAGCTCGGCTTCTTTGGCCTTAACTGCGTCGTCGATCTTGGCGGAGTAAGAGTCGGTGATCTTTTGCACCTCGTCGTAGCCCTTTTTGGCGTCGTCTTCGGAGATCGCTTTGTCTTTTTCGAGCTTTTTGATCTCGTCGTTAGCGTCTTTACGGACGTTGCGAATGCCGATTTTGGCCTTCTCGCCCATTGCTTTTGCTTTTTTAGCGTTTTCTTGGCGTTGCTCGATCGTCATCGGCGGGAAAAATAGTTTTACGCTCTCGCCGTCGTTAGTAGGGTTTACGCCGATATTCGCCGCTGCGATCGCGCTTTCGATCGCCTTTAGCATCGGTTTCTCCCACGGCGTGATCGAAATCGTTACCGCATCGGTCGAAAGGACGGTCGCGACTTGATTCAGCGGAGTTTGCGAGCCGTAATAATCCACGAAAATATGATCCAGGATCGCCACGCTCACCTTGCCGGTGCGTAGCGTCGTAAAGTCCTTTTTCAAAGCCTCGATAGCTCGATCGCCGTTTGCTCTTTGCTCTTTGTAGATAGCTTCTAGCATTCAAATCCTTTAAATAAAATTTGCGGAATTATAGCGTTAAAAAAATAAGAATAGCATTTAAAAGCGCGGATTTTGCGCTTTTAAATTTTAAAATTTAGAGTTTATTTGGTTGTGTTTTGATCTGCGGAAGCAGCGCTAGCATTGGTATCACTTGATGCTTGCGACCGAGCAGGCGCGCTAGCTGCGGCTGTATCGGTAGCAGGAGTTGCGGGTGCTTCGATCTTCGGAGCTGTTGAATTTACCTCGCTGCTATTTACAGGATTTGCTTCGGTGCTTGCCGGAGCGAAATTAGGCTTTGCGCCTGAAGCTGGGATGGATGGCACGCCAGGGACAGCGTTTGGCACGGATTTAGTAGCATTTGCTTCAATCTTTACGCGATCTACGACAGAAGATTTAGCATCTTGCTGATAGAAATACGCAAGCACGAGTGTATTTATCACAAATAGAATTCCCATCGCGGCGGTAAATTTAGCCAAAAATCCCGCTGGACCCTTCGCACCAAATAAGCTTTCGTTGCTTCCGCTGTATGCGCCAAGTCCGATAGAAGAGCTCTTTTGCAGCAGGACGGAGATCGTAATTATCACGGCAAAAACGACTTGTAAAACCAAAAATAACGTAGTCACTATAAAACCTTTTGAAAAAATTGAATTCGCGATTATAATAAAAGATTTATAAATTTTAAGTTAAGAGTGCACCGCACGAAGCGGTGCGTAAAATTTAGTCTCTGCTTGCGCCGAAAATTCTTAGCAGCGAAAGGAAGAGGTTGTAGATGTTTAGATACATATCTACGGCAGCCATTATCGGTGAAGTATAGGTGCCGTTGATGATGTTTTTAGTATCGTAGATGATATACATCGAAAAGATTAAAGCCGAAAAAGCTGAAATCGCTATATCAAGCACGGTGCTTTTGAAAAAGAAGTAGTTCAAAAGGCTTAGCACGATAATAGCCACAAGCGATACCAATAGCGGTTTGCCCCAAGAGTCGAAATTTGTCTTTGTATTCATCGCATAAACGGTAAGAGCACCGAAAGTAATCGCTGTAGCCACAAACGCATGCGTTACTACGTCTCCAGCGCCTGCTGCGATATAAATAGCGATCAATTTACCTAGAGTAAGACCGGTAATAAAGGTAAATGCAAAAAGCAAAACTAGCGCAATCGTATTAGCGCCGCGATTTACAGCTGCTTGCATACCGAAGATCAGCCCCATTAAAACTACCAGATATAAAATCGGATGAAGAGCCAAGCTCACGCCGAAACTCATCGCCACAAAAGCCCCTGCCGCTGCAGCTATCATCGAAGCGGTTAGAAGCGCATAGGTTTGTTTAATGGTCTGAGAGATTCGTCCTTGTTCCAGTGACGCGTCCGATAGTTCATAGCCGTCCGCGTAATTTCGTCTGTCGTATAGACTCATATTTTTCTCCTTCTTTTGATTTATGAGCGGGGAGTTTAGCGAAAATTTGGTAAATATATAATTAAAAATTCGCAGAATTCTATCTATTTATGAAAGTAATATATAATTCCCGACTTTTTTAAGGAGAAAGTATGCCCAGCCAGTTAATAAATGGAGCTATTAAATTTATGGAAGAAAATTTTGCCGAGCATGCCGAGCTTTTCGGAAGTCTAGCAAATCATCAAAAGCCCCACACGCTTTTTATCGGCTGCTCCGACTCGCGCGTGGTGCCGAGTCTAATTACCTCGACGCTTCCAGGAGAGCTTTTTGTTGTACGAAATATTGCAAACGTCGTTCCTCCATACCGAATTAGCGAGGAATTTTTAGCTACTACTTCGGCGATTGAATACGCGCTGTATTCGCTAAAAATCAAAAATATCATCGTTTGCGGGCACAGCAACTGCGGTGGCTGCGCGGCGCTGTTTTACGACGCTAAAAAACTTGAAAAAATTCCAAACGTAAGGCGCTGGCTAAATTTAATGCAGCCCGTAAAAGACGAGGTCGAAAAGCTCAAAGATCTCGGCACCGACAAGCGTGAGTGGATCACCGAGAGATTAAATATTATAAATTCCATGCAAAATTTACTTAGTTTTCCTGGCATCAAAGACGCCTACAAAAACGGCGAGATTAAAATTTACGGCTGGCACTACGTCATCGAAACGGGCGAGCTATTCAACTACGACGACGAAGGCGCGCATTTTACGCTATTAAATAAGGGAATGGATTATGAAAAAATCTATAATCAGCTTTTTAACGATTAGTCTTTTTAGCGCCGCTTTAGCGTTTGCAGACCTCAACACGACCGGCGAGGGAAGCTTTGTAGAGACGAATTCTTCTACTCCAGAGGCAAATCTTACTTTAGAAAATAACAAAACCGAGATCAAAAAGGAGGTCGCTAAAATTTTATCCAAATCCCTCGGTGCGGAGGATGGCAATAAAACCGAAGTAATAAATATGATCGCAGAAAAGGTCGCCAAAACGGAGACTTCACAGAAAAAAACTCCTAACGGCGAGACGCTTATCTCTGTAATCAAAGAGATTAAAAAGCTAAATTTGCAGCGTAGCTCCCTGCTTAACGGCGGCGATGCCAACGCGAGCAAAAACGAGCTGGACGCCATCGATCGTAATAAAGCCAAGCTCTTTGATCGCCTACCTTTCGCGATTACACAGCAGGATATGGATATCGAAAGCATAATGTCGTATGCACAAAATAAAAAGAACATCCAAACTACGCTAAAAAAATACGCTAAAAAGCAGAGCTCTCCCGAATACGTAAATGCAAGCGCGGATTTGGAAAAAATGGAGATGGCAGAGATCTTTTATACCTCACTTATGAAAATTGAGGATATGTTTGTAAACGGCGCAAGCAGAAGCGCGCTTGAAAGCGAGCTAAGTAGCACGCTACTAAATATCCAAACTAGGGATTTTAGCAAACTTAATGATTTGAAAAATAATCTAAGCAGTCAAGAGCAAATAGACGCCTTAGAGTCTAAAATCAACGATTTGAAAAACGACAAGCAGACCTACGACGAGGTGCTTACGTATCTATCGCGAAATAGCGATCTACTCGCAAGCAGCGTGGTTTTTACGAGCTTAAATTTTAAGTCGGTGATCGATTATATCAACGATAAAATTCCGTTTAAGCTCAGCCACGTAAATTTCGGCAAGCTGATTCTAATCACGCTGATTACGCTATTTTTCTACTCGCTTCGCAGGCTACTTGCCAACATCATCTATTTCGTATTTAAATTCTTTAATAAAAGCTTTTCTCTGGATAGCGAAACTCTAAAAACGCAAGTAGTGGGCATTATCAAGCGCCCGATGGGTATTTTGCTGATCGCTTATTCGGTTGATATCTGTCTTAGTATCTTTTATTATCCGGCGCCCGTGCCGATAAAATTTGCAAATTTATTCTCGATCGTTTACGTGGTACTTTGGGCATGGCTCATCATCGAAATCATCGATGGCTACGGCATTGTCGTGCTTGGAAACATCACAAAAAAAGGCGTCAGAAAAGATATCATAAATCTAGTCGTTAAAATTCTATACGTCATCGTAATCATCATCGCCGTGCTTTTGGTACTAAAGCGTCTAGGCTTTGACATCTCGGCGCTTATGGCATCGCTTGGAATCGGCGGACTTGCGATCGCGTTTGCAACCAAGGACATCATCGCAAATTTCTTCTCATCCGTGATGCTATTGTTTGATAACTCGTTCTCACAAGGTGATTGGGTCGTATTAGGAGACATAGAAGGAAATGTCGTAGAAACAGGCTTTAGAAAGACGACGATCAGAACCTTTGACAACGCTCTTGTTTTTGTGCCGAATTCCAACATAATGGCGCAAAATATCAAAAACTGGAGCCGCAGGAAGGTAGGACGGAATTTAAAGCTTACCGTAGGCGTCGAATACGGTGCGAGCACGGCTCAACTTCGAAAGTGCGTAAACGACATCAAAGAGATGTTAAAATCTCACCCGGGTATCGCTCAATCTGCAGATACGGCGCTAAATTCTAAAGATTTTCGTATGCGCTATAGACAAAATATGGTCTCTATCGACGATTTAGCGGGCTATAAAAGCACTATGTTCGTGGCGTTAGATAGCTTTGGCGATTCGTCTATTAATATTTTAGTTTACTGCTTCACAAAAACCGTAATATGGGCAAATTTCATCCAAACTAAAGAGGATGTTTTATTTAAAATAATGGATATCGTGGAGCAAAACGGACTATCGTTTGCCTTCCCATCGCAGAGCGTTTATATCGAAAATATCCCGGAAATAGCAAGCGAATGCGTAAAATCAAAAGTAAATTCCAACGACAAAGGAGAGCAAAATGGCTGATTTCGATGACTTCGAAGACGAAGAGTTCGATGAGGACGAATACGAGGACGATGATTTAATCGGAGGCGACGAGAGTTACAACTACAACTACGACGAGGATGATTACAGCTACGAAGACGACGACGGTTTTAACGATTATAGCGATTTGGACAGCGAGGATTATTAGTGTTTAGATCCAGGGTGCTGCCTTTTGATCCGCGCACGAATAAAATCGCGAGCTTGCAGAGTTTGAAATTCCATCACGGCGGGCTTTGCGAGGACTACGTCTCTGCCTTAAATCGAGATATTGCGGACACGCCGATACAAAACGCGGATCTTTTTATGATCATCACGCAGTCGTTCAAGGATACGCGCGGCGAGGAGTGCAATTTTTCGCAAATTTCAAAGCTCTATCGGATCTGCCTAGGTTTTAGCCGTATTTTTAACAACGCCTCTGAAATTTACAATCACGATTTTTACTTCGACTGCATCGCGCAGCCAAGCGAGCCTAGTGGCGAGCTCGCGGATGCTTTGGCGCAGGCTTTCGGCGGGATGGAAAATTTTAAAAGCGAGTTTTTAAAGCGCGCAATGGGGCTTTTTGGCAGCGGCTGGTGCTGGCTCGTATGCGACGAGTGCGGCGCAAATTTAGAAATCATCACGACGCAAAACGCGGATACGCCGATCGTGCGTGGTAAAATTCCGCTTTTAGCCTGCGATCTTTGGGAGCACGCCTATTATGTCGATCATCAAAATGCGCGCAAGTTCTACGTGGAGAATTTCTTGCGTTTTGCGGACTTTGGCTTTGCAAGCGACGCCTACTTTCAGGCAAAAAAGCAAGGACTTGACTCCGTAAAGCTCTACATCAGCGAGCTTCACCCTGCTGCCTCCTCGCGCTGCGATTGTGGCTGCTGCGGGTAGATTTGAGCTTTCGTTACACAGCTTCGAGCGCTGCGGATTTTCGGTTCTCTATGCCCGCCGTGCGCTAAATTTCAAGCGCCTTCCGCTTCTTGGCGTCTATATTTTGCGTCGCGAATACTGCACCGTATCGCCCGTGGCGTCGCGAGACCTTAGGCTTGCTATCTCGCCGTATAAAATTTACGTGGATTTTGATCTTGAGCTCATTTGGCGTCCACGGATTAAAATTTAAGATTTTTAATTTGAAGTTTGTTTGACTATAATTCACCGCTCGTTACGCGCCAAATTCCGAGTGCTTCTCCTTTTCAGCGCTTATATCTTGTGCGCAAATACCGCGTTACACAGACCTTATGTGAAATTTCGCTTTATCTAGCTCTGCTTTCTTAAAATTTCCACTGCCCGCGTATTGAAATTTAACGCTACGAGCGAGCATCTTGCAAAATTTTAAAGTTGCAATAAGCCCATGAAATTTTCATACCGAAATAAGCAGCGCATTCTTTGCTTCCGTAATTATATAGAGAGGCACTCTCTGCCTCCCTGCTTTGTTCACCCATGCCCTATTCGTAAAATTTTGTTTAGTAAAGCGGTCGGCAAATTTTAAAATATCAGCCAGATAAAATTTGCCGCGCCAAAGACAAGGTTGCGGTGAATTTGAATTTGGGCCTGAATAGCACGACTTGCGGCTTGCGAACCGCGGGCTAAATTTAACAAAATTTGATCGTCAAATTTTACTTTTTGGCAGTTGAAATTTTTAGCGTCGTTTCGGCTTGAAATTTCGCTTTAAATTTTAAAAATTTGCACCGTGCCAAAGTTGCTCGTTGCGCGGAAAAAACAAGCCGTATAGAAAGCCAAGCTATGCTGCGCCGGGCGATACCTGCGCACTATGTGTGCCAAAATATAGTGGTTTTAACCGTATCAGCTCAAATTGTGCGACGAGCTGCGCTGTGCGAGACTTCGTTAATTAAAGCGCCAGCCGTATTCGCGCGCCGCATAAAGCTGCTCGGCGTAGAATTTTACTAGTTTAAACGCAGCACATCGCTTCACAAACATAAAATTAGTCCGTTAAGGCGGCACTAGTCGCGCGGCATGCACGCCAAACCAAAAGTGCAAACCACGTTCGCTTAAATCCAAAGTCATACTCAATAAAATCCAAAGCCGCACTCACTCGAAACGTAAAGTCGCGTCTGTTTAAAGTGCGGAGCCGCGCCCTAATCAAATGTTAGAGACGTGAAGCAGAGATCAATCGAAACGCGAAGTCGTGTCTATTTAAAGTATAGAGCTACGCCTAATAAAATTAAAAACCGCGCTAGCTCGAAAGGTAAAGCTAAATTTATTTAAAACGCGAAGCTGCGCTTCAAAACGCAAAATTTCGCTCGCTTAAAACACAAAGCCATGAGTACTGAAAATATAAACCCGCGTCGTTAAAACGTAAAGCTGCGCCTACTCAAAATTTTAAACCTTTTTAAAATTCCAAACCCGCTTAAAATTTTAAAATTTAGCCCGCCTTACTCTCTTGCGAGCCCGTTTTTATCGGATTTGTCGCTGATTAGCTTGCCTGCTTCGTCGTATTTTTTGGCGCGCACGAGCCTGCCGCGCTCAAACTCGCCCTCGGCTTCGAGCTTGCCGTCTGCGTAGTAGTGCTTCGCCGTGCCCGTCTCCAGGCCATCCTTGAACGTAACTCTAGCCTTGAGCGCGCCGTTTTCGTGATATGTTTCGTATAGTCCGTGTTTGCGCCCGTCTCTGAACATCACCTTCGCCGCAAGCGCACCGCTCTCGTAGTACTGCCGCGCCTCGCCCGTTTGCCTGCCGCGCTCAAACTCGTATTCGCCCTGCAGCGCGCCGCTTGCGTAGTATTCGCGTACGGCGCCGTCGCGCTCGCCGTCTTTGAAATTTTCGACTACGTGCGTCTTGCCGTCCTCGTAAAACAACTTCCAAACGCCCTGTTTGCGGTCATCCTTGTATGCGCCCGTCTGCTTTAGCGCGCCGCTTTCGTAGTACAATTTTTCCGTGCCTTGCCTCTTGCCCCCTTTATAGCTTCGCACGCCGCGCACTTTGCCGCTTTTGTAATAATCCACGTCCTTGCCGTTTCGCAGCCCGCCCTTATACGGATGGCGCGCGCTTACTTCGCCGCTTTCGTAGTAGTCGGTGAAAACGCCCTCGCGCCTATCCGCTTTATACGCGCCCTGCTGCTTTAGCTTGCCGCTTCCTTGATAATACAGCTTGTAAAAACCCTCGCGCTTGCCGGCTTTGTATTCGCTCTGCGATCTCAGCTCGCCGCCGTCCGCGTAGTAGCTCTTCGCGACGCCGTCGTACAGGCCGTTTTTTAGCGGATATTCGTTTGAGGGCTTATCTCTGCCGTCAAAGTAATCGCGCTGAAGCACCGCAGTACCGTCCTTTACGTCGATCTCTCTGATAAGCGTCGGCGGCAGCGGCTTTGCTCTGGGGTAGACGACGCCCATAAAGTTTACGTCGTAGAGATCCTCGGCGCTGTAGTGCAGCACCTTGAGCGTCCCGCTGTAGGGCTTGTCCGCTACGAAATACAGACCGTTTTTTAGGACCGGCTCAGGTTGCATTACGATTTTTGGCTACAGAGCTTGCGCGCCTAGCGCCAAAAACGGAAGCAGGAGCTTTAATGCGCTTGAAAAGCTAAAATTTCGCATTAAATTTAAGCCCAAATTGAGCGAATTTTGCGCGGCTTTGCAGATTTTCATATTTTGCTTCCTTTGGCTCGGTTAAATTTTAAGAATTTTAAAATTTGAAGCTAAATTTTAGATAAATCCTCGCGGAGTTTGGGCTGTGGATTTGGTTTATGATGCGGGCGGAGCGCAGCCATGTACCCGTAAGCCTCGCGCGCACTGTTTAATGGAGCCGAGCGCTAAATTTCGGCGTGCTTCAACACATCCGCGACGATCGTCCACTCGCGCACGAGCTTTTCAAAGCTAAAATTTGCATTCGCAGGGCTCGTGGACGGTAGCTTAACAGGCTCTTTGCCCGTTGCGTTTAAAATTTGAGTTTTTAGATGTTTTTCGCAGATTTCATGCGCCTTGCCGCCGTTGGCGAACACCTGCACGATGCGTGCGCCGCTAAAGATCGGCTTTAAATTTGCGGGCACGACGGCGGTCATTTTGGCGTCGCTCGAGCCCTTTATCTCGCAGCAGATCGCAGCGTCGTAGATGGCGATGCGGCGGGCGAGTAGGAATTTTATCTTTTCATCCGTATTCATAGGCGGCGGCGCGTTTAAAATTTGCGCCAGCACGCGCCAGAAGCGATTTTGCGGATTTGCGTAGTAAAAGCCTAGCTTGCGAGAGGGGGCGGAGGGGAAGGAGCCGAGGATTAAAATTTTAGAATTCTTATCGAAAATCGGCTTAAAAGGGTGAGTTTGGCTCATTTTGCGCCTGCTTTGTATTCGCCGAAAACGCCCGCCGGAGCGCCATAAAATTTATCTTTCATTTTCGCTTTATCTCTCGTAAATTTCGCAATTTCGCCCGCGAAGTAGCTTGGGGCTGAAATTGCACGGCGGCAAAAATTTTAGCGCACTCGCTGTATAGCGCTGCGCAGTAAAAATTTTGATCAGTCTGCTACGGCGTGCGATTTGGGTCTAAATTTCAGCTTTGCAAATCCTAAACTGAGCTTTTGCGACTAAATTTAGCGCTTCGCAGCGGCAAAATTTTAACCCTCGCGGCAGTTAAAATTCCATCCGCCGCAACCGCCCCCGAAACCTTGCGCGCTAAATTTTAGGTACCGAGATCACGCGCACGAGCTCGCCTTTTTTGAGCTCTTTGACCTCTAGCGGTGCGACGAGCAGGACGCTATCGTCGTCTAAATTGTTCAAAATCGCGCTGGAGCCCTGCTTTTTGCTTTGTAGGCTAACAAAAAGTCGCCCCTCTCTGTTTTGCAAAACGGCGGGCATAAACTCAAGCCACGGCGTCTTTTTTACGTAGTCGTGATCTAAGATTGCACTAAATTCCGTGTTTTCGCGCACGCCGAAGGATTTTTGCAAAAATACGCGCAGAAACAAAATGCACGTAATAAGCGCTGAGAGCGGGAAGCCGGGGAATGCGAAGATATATTTTTCGCCGGTTTTGGCTACGCGCACGTGGCGGCCCGGTTTGATCGCCGCACCCTTTACGATGAGCTCAAATTTTGATTGTAGCGTGCTTTGCACGAAGTCGTAGTCTCCGACGCTCACTCCGCCGCTAGTTAGAAGTATGTCGGCGCTTTGTAAAGCCGATAGGATCGCGCCTTCCAGCTCTTTTTCGTCATCGCGTACTAGGGGCATTATCATCGCTTCGCAGCCTAGCTGCGTTACTAAATTTGCAAGCGCGATGTGGTTGGAGCTGTAAATTTGAGCGTCGTTTTCGAGTTTTTCGCCCAGATCCTTGATCTCGCTGCCGGTGGCTAGGATCGCTACTTTTGGGCGGATGAATACGCTTATGTGAAATAGCCCTAGCTCGGCTAGCAGCGCGATCTGCGAAAAGCCGAGCTTCGTGCCACTTCTAAGCAAAAGCTCGCCCTCGCGGTAGCTCTCGCCCGCCGCGCGCACGGCAAAGCCTGCGGAAACGGGCTTTGTGACGATAATACCGCCTGCTTGTACCTGCACGTTTTCGATCGGCAGAAGCGTGTCGCTACCCTCGCACATGAGCCCGCCGGTGAAGGTTTTGACGCACTCACCCGCCTTTGCCGCGGCGCTAGGCATCTTGCCCGCAGGCGTCGTGCCGACGATCTTAAATTTAGCCCCCTCGCTTAGATCCGCGCCCTTTAGCGCGTAGCCGTCCATTGCGGCGGTCGGGCGGCGCGGAGTGCTAAAGGGCGCCGCGACATCGCCTGCCAAAATACGCCCCAGCGCCTGCGTGATCGCGACTTTTTCGATGCGCGAGGACTTTTGCACCGTGTTTGCGAAGCGCTCCATCGCGCTTTCAAATTTTTCAAATTCCATCATTTGCCTCCTACGATTTTATAAATTTGATCTTCATTTATCAGTTTCGAGTTAAATTTCACAACGAGTTCGCCATCGGTCTCGTAAATTTCAATAATGCCCTTGACACCCTGTAGTGCGGAAAAATCGCCGCCTTTAGGAAAGTATAAATTCTTAAAAAGTTTTGGATCGCTCAGCCTAGAAAGTAGCACAAGCCAGATCACACCCAAAACCGCGACGCCAATGCCTAGCGCTTCGATGCCAATTTTGCCAAAAAGTGCGCCGCCGCATAGCCCGCCCAAAAAACTGCCAAAAAATCCGAACGAATTAAAAATCCCAAGCGCGGCGCCTTTTTGAGCGACTTTGGCAAATTTGGACGCAAGGCTTTGCATAATGGGCTCATGCGCGTTAAATCCCACGAAAAAGAGCATCACACCCACCACGAAAGCGCTCGCCCCGCTAGCAAACGCAAAAATCAAATACGAAGCGATGAAAAAGCAAATGCCGATGAGTAGAATTTGCTTAGCTAGCGCGCGCTTTTCGCCTAAAGCACCGCTCGCACCCATCGCAGTAAAGCCGAAAATAGCGCCTAGAGCATAAATTTTGGTCAAATCACTTTTAGAAAGTCCGAATTTTTGCACGAGCAAAATTGGAATTAGAAAAAACGCTGCCGTCATGAAAGCTTTTTGAAAAAAATTCGTTAAATTCATAAGCATTAAATTTTTGTCACTCAAAAGTGAGCCGAGCGGGACCTTTTGGCGCAGGGAACGGATATGCGGTTCGGTGGGTACTACGAAAAAAAGCAGCATCAAACATAAAAGCGTAAGCGCCGAACTTAGATGAAATAGGCTGGCAAGTCCAAATTTAGCGCTTAAAAGCGGACTTAAAATCATTGCGACACCAAAGCTCACGCCTATCATCGCGCCCATTACCGCCATCGCCTTGCCGCGCTCTTCCTCCCGCGTAAAATCGCTAATTAGCGCGGTAGCTACGGCTCCTACAGCACCGCAGCCTTGCAAAAAACGCCCAAAAATCATCGTATAAATGCTCTCGCTAGCCGCGCAAACGCAAGCGCCCAGGATAAAAAGCGCCAGTCCTATCGCAAGGGTTTTTTTACGTCCGATCTTATCGCTTAGCACTCCAAATGGCGTTTGCAAAATCACTTGCATAATCGCATAAATTCCAAAAAGTAGCCCCACTAGGCTTTCGTTTGCGCCGTGTAAGCTCAATGCATACAGGCTAAGCACGGGCAGCAAAATAAATAATCCAAAAAACCTCGTAGCGATGATAAAACTAAGTGGAAGGACGCTTTTTAGCATAATCTTAGACCTCAAATAATATGAAATTTGTGCCGATTATAGCCAAAAATCGTAACGAATTCTTTGATTTTGGGTAAAATGGCGGCTTAAATTTAAGGAGCGAGGATGAAAATTTTACTTGCGACGAGCAATAAAAATAAAGTAAAAGAGATAAAAGAATTTTTCACGGGATACGACGTGTACGCGCTCGGCGAGGTGCTGGATCCTTTTGAGATCGACGAATGCGGCACAAGCTTTAAACAAAACGCGCTTATTAAAGTTCGCGCAGTGCATGAGGCGCTAAAAAGTAAAAAATTGCAGAGCGAATTTTTTGTGCTAAGCGATGATAGCGGTATCTGCGTGGACGCGCTGGGCGGGGCTCCGGGGATATTTTCGGCGCGCTTTAGCGGAGCGGGTGCAACGGATGTGAGCAATCGCGAGAAGCTAGCCGCTAACCTGCGTGCCCTGGGGCTAAAGGAGAGTCCCGCGCATTATACGGCGGCGATCGCGCTAAAATGCGATCTGGGCGAGTTTTGCACGCATGGTTTTATGTACGGCACGGCGATAACGAAGCAGCGCGGGCAAAACGGATTCGGATACGATTTTATGTTTATTCCGCGCGGATTTGACCGCACAATTGGAGAGCTGCCCGCTGAGGTGAAATTTAAAATTTCGCACCGCACGAAGGGGCTGGCGCTGATGCAAATTTTATTGAAAAATTTAGAAAAACAGATGAGATTCGCTAAATTTCATTAAATTTAGAGCCGTAAAAAGCGGAATTTAAGAAAAAATATATATAATACGCTTTTCATTCAATCCACGAAAATCTTCGGAGCGTAGCGCAGGCTGGTAGCGCATCTGGTTTGGGACCAGAGGGTCGAAGGTTCGAATCCTTTCGCTCCGACCATTGTGGTGAGTTTAGCTCAGTAGGTTAGAGCATCAGATTGTGGTCCTGAGGGTCGTGGGTTCGATTCCCACAACTCACCCCACTTTATGCGCTCGTAGCTCAATTGGATAGAGCAACAGACTTCGGATCTGTAGGTTGAAGGTTCGACTCCTTTCGAGCGTACCACTGATTTGATATTTTGCGCTCATAGCTCAGTTGGATAGAGCAACGGCCTTCTAAGCCGTAGGCCAGAGGTTCGAATCCTCTTGGGCGTACCATATTAAGCTCATATTAAGAGCTTTTTAGCTAATATGCGCTTTCTTTTTTGCGGATGTGGTGAAATTGGCAGACACACCAGACTTAGGATCTGGCGCCTCACGGCATGAAGGTTCAAGTCCTTTCATCCGCACCATCCATTCTACGCGTTCCGGATTAGCTCAGCGGTAGAGTAGGCGGCTGTTAACCGCTTGGTCGCTGGTTCGAATCCAGCATCCGGAGCCATATATACTCAAAAACTCCTTTAGACCCCTGATTTTATCGATATTTAAAGAGCTTTAAGTTTTCTTGGTTTTATAAAAATTTATTCCAGAAATTTTTTAATATTCTAATTTCTCGTTATGCTTTCTAAGCCAATCTAGAATACCTTTTATAAAATTTAAAATTCTCATTTTGTAAATAAATTTGATAAAATTTAGCCATTTATTGATTATAATCAATTTTTTTGCCTAAATAAAATCTTAAAATTACCAACTAAATTTTTTATAAAGGATTTCTATGAGCGACAATCTAGAGATGTTCTGTCATCAGTGCCAAATGAGCGCGCCCGAGGGCTGCGGCGCAAAGGGTCAAAGCAAAGGCACCTGCGGCAAGGGCTCTACGCTCGCACGGCTGCAAGATACGATGATCTTCGGGCTTAAAGGTCTTAGCGCCTACCGCCACCACGCGCACGAGCTCGGCGCCGATACTAGCGCGGTCGATACCGTTATGGCGGACACGCTGTATTTCACGCTGACGAACTCAAATTTTAACTTTGACGAGCATATCGCGCAGCTAATGGCCGTCGGAAGCGCGGGCGTGCAGATGATGGATATTTTAAGCGAGGCGCATACCGCAAAATTCGGCGTACCGACCCCCGTTAAGGTCAGCCAAAACAAAGTCGAGGGCAAGGCGATTTTGGTTAGCGGACACAATCTGCATGCTCTTGAGGCGCTGCTAAAGGCGACCGAGGGCAAGGGCATCAATATCTACACCCACTCCGAGATGCTTCCTGCGCACGGCTATCCGCAGCTTCGCAAGTATCCGCACCTAAAGGGCAACGTCGGCAAGGCGTGGTTCGATCAGACCAAGCTTTTTAACGAATTTAAAGGCGCGATTTTGATGACCACGAACTGCATCGTGCCGCTTCGCTCGTCCTGTAGCTACGCAGACAGGCTGTTTGGCTACTCTATCGCTGGCACAGACGGGATCAAACATATCCAAAACGACGATTTTACGCCGCTCATCGAGTGCGCGCTTGCATGCGGCGACGTGAGCATGGACAGCGACGAGAGCTTGGTGACGGGCGGACACTACAAGACGATTTTGAGCCTCGCGCCGCAAATTTTAGACGCGATCAAATCGGGCAAAATCCGCCGCTTTTTCGTCATCGCAGGCTGCGACGCGCCGGGCAAGGGACGCGAGTATTACCGCGAGCTAGCACTTAGCCTGCCGAAGGACTGCGTGATTTTGACCTCCAGCTGCGGCAAATTCCGCTTCAACGACGTGGATTTCGGAAACGTGCCAGACACCGAGCTTCCGCGCTATATCGACCTTGGTCAGTGCAACGACAGCAACGGCGCGGTCAAGATCGCCCTTGCGCTTAGCGAGGCTACGGGCATCGCGGTAAACGACCTGCCGGTCTCGATCGTGCTGATGTGGATGGAGCAAAAGGCGGTCATCATCCTGCTTGCGCTGTTTAGCCTAGGCGTTAAGAATATCAACGTGGGTCCTACGGTGCCTGAGTTTTTCAACGATGAAATTTTGGGCTTTTTGGTGCAAAATTTCGGCCTTCGCCTAATCAGCGGCGACGCGCAGGCGGATCTGAAATACTTCCTAGGCGAATAAATTTCATAGAGAGGCAAATCGGGTAAATTTAAAATTCGGCAAAGCTACGATTTTAAATTTACCCTTTATACGCCGCTTTTAGCGAAGCTAGCTGATTCACTCCGCGGCTATTTTACGCAACGCTCATATTTAAATTTCACGACTATACCGTCCGTCTTATTTAAATTTTAAAATCATATAATCTCGCCAAATGCTTCGCAGAAGTTAATCAAGCGGCTTTAAATTTATGCCGTTAAATTCCAAAATACTCACAATTGGGTAAGCGGTGACGAGTGATATATTGTGAAAAAATACGCCTAGCAAAGCACTCGTCTTATAGCTTTGCCACATAATTAAGGTCGTGCGGCATCGCGTAGAAGCCTTTGCGCCGCAGACTCTTTAGGTCGGAACGATTTTAGTGATTCGGACGCTTCACATAAATGATTTACGATATCTCCTACTTTTTCGTCCGTCGTACCAAGACGCGCCCAGTCGCCGAGTCTGCAGGCTTTTTCGTAATAGAGTGCCGCCTCCTGCATTTCTTCTATGCCGGTTTGATACTCTGCATACAATCCGCAAGCCGCCCATTCTCCACCTATGCCATCGCAGCTCTTTTTATAAAGCTGTACGGCTTGCGCCATATCTTGTTTGGTGCCCTTTCCCTCTTGATACATCATGCCAAGCTGCAAGCAACTTGCTTTATGCTTGCCTGCGCAAGCTTTGCCGAGGAATTCTGCAGCTTTGCCTAGATCAATCTCGGGCGTCAGATTATCTAATCGCTCGGCTTCTTTCAGATATGATGCGGCGGCGGAGGCGCAGGAGTCGGCGCGTCCTGCTTCGCAGACGATTTCATCTATTTTAGTTCCCAAACCGCCGAACGCTGCATAGCCTAACAGCACTAAAGCTAAAATCATCTTTTTCATTACAACTCCTCTATAAATTTAAAATCACCTCAGCGGGTGGCTTTTTCGCAAGATTTTTGCAGTATCTTGTTAGAATCGACACTTATGATTTTTTTGCCCAATTTGCACGCCTTGTCGTAGTATCTCATCGCCGCTCTTTGATCGTCGCTCTCTATATTAGAGGCGTATATCGCGCAAGATACCCAGTTCCCCTCAGAATCGCAAGATATTCTATACTCTTCGGCGATTTTTGCTTTAATTACGTCCTGCACAGCTCTTAAATTTTGCGCTTTAAGCTCATCTGATCTGCTGCAAAATTGCTTTATCCCATCGTTAAATGCAGGGTTATTTTGCAATGCGGGATCCGAGATATTTTTGCCAAGCTCGCAGGCCTTTTTATAGTATTTCGCCGCTTCTTTATTATCCTTTCCCTCCATAAATAAGGCAAATAACCCGCAAGCGAGTATATCGCCCTTGCTATCGCAATCTTTCTTGTGTTGCTCGGACGCCTTTGCTAAATTCGCGTTATCGCCGTCCATAA
>NZ_CALIJA010000104.1 GCF_938017615.1 uncultured Campylobacter sp.
GTCCTTTTTCACCCGCCGCGGATTTAAATTTTACTCCGCCTCGCACCGCTTATTCGGCGCGCTCTTTGCTCGGCACGCCGCCCGTTAGGGATGTCGCTTCGGTAAGGCAATACGATAGCGACGCCGTCATTTAGGTATCGACGCGCCGAGCAACGATGGGATCTGCGCTTTATGTGGACGGCATCCGCACTTCAACGCGCCAAAATGCGAGATAGCGGCGCTTGTTTTGACGATACGATCGACGCTCGCCCGTATGACTGACGATTTGTATATTCGGTGTCGAGATAGGACAGGCAGTCTGCTCGGCGCCGATGTGCCGCCGCACAATGAAACATTCTGTGCCGATGTATCCGCCGCCTACTACACGATGAGCGTTCGGCACAGATGCTGCCTGCTAGGTGTAGCACTGACGCCGTTCGTTTGGTGCCGCGCGCTATTTACCCTCTGGATTGAGTCCTTTTAAGATATAGCCAAATTCCGTATCACTGAGCTCGTAATTCATAAATTTTTTATAAAACGCTTTCGTTTCGGCCTTTACGTCGATGTCGGCAAATAGCTCGGGCTGGATGGTTTTTGCCGCCCATAAAATTTGAAGCACCGCGTCCGCCCCGTATCGATCCCAGTTGAAAACCCCGCGCGGATTGCCGTAAACGCGCCCGTTTTTGACCGCATCCGTGCCGCTGTAGATCGGGCTGGATTTGATCTTCTCTACCGCATCTTCGTTGTGATCGCCGCCCACGATTATGATCTGTGGGTTGCTCGCGATGATCTCCTCGGCGGTGATAGTCTTCATAGGGCCTTTGGTGGCGGTGATCGCGTTCGTACCGCCGGCTAGCTCTATCCAAGAATCGATCAGCGTGCCCTTGCCGTCGATCTTTAAAAGATCGCTTCCATCTACGATGTGAAGGACGCGCGGGCGCTTATCGGGGCTTAAATTTGCGGTGCGGCCGCTAACCAAAGCGATATTTTTATCTAAATTTGAGATCAGATCCTTCGCTCTTTGCGGTGCGTCGCCGCCTAGCATATCGCCGCACATCCTGATGCTGCGCCTCATCTGCTCGTAGTCGCTAAAGGATGCCTTTAAAACGGTAAAGCCCTGCTTAGCTAAATTTTCGCCCGCCAGCGCGGTTGAGATGATGACTACGTCGGGATTACGACTCATCAGCTCCTCTAAATTTACGTCGTTATTTTTTAGCAGCACGGGTATCTGCGCCAGGCGCGGATAAATTTTAAGAAACCATGCGTTTTTGCTGATGTTATCGGTGGTGGCGACGATCTTGTCCGCTCCTCCTAGGGCTAGTAAAATTTGATTGTTCGAGTGCCAGAGTGCCGCGATGCGCTCAACTTTTGCGGGGATTTTGACCTCGATTCCGTCCATATCCTTGATAGTTCTAAGCTCTGCTGCGCTCGCAAAAAGCGTGCCCGCCAAAAGCAGTAGTAAAAATTTTTTCATTTTTTCTCCTAAAAGGTATTGAAATATACGCTGCGATATTACAAAAAACCTCATTAAAATTCCGTAAATTTTAACCGCTGTCGCCGCGATTATTTATTATTTTTCAAAGTAAATTTTTATATAATCCATTTTAAATTTAGCATTTTTAAAGGAGAGAAAATGGATGAAATTTTGTATTTAATAGGCGCCGCCGCCGGGGTTTTAATCGCGCTTTTTATCATCGTGCCTCTGTTTTTCAGGCGCATAGTGGAGACGAACGAAGTGCATATCGTCCAGAGCGCGCGTAAGACGACGAGCTACGGCAAAGATACCGGCAACGGCAACAGCTACTACGAATTCCCGAGCTGGGTGCCGGCGCTGGGCGTTACGAAGATCGTTTTGCCGGTCTCGGTCTTTAGTATCAAGATCGAGGATTACGAGGCGTATGATCTAGGCAGGCTTCCTTTCGTAGTCGATATTACAGCGTTTTTTAGGATCGTGGATTCAAATTTAGCCGCACAACGCGTCAATAATTTTCAAGATTTGAACAATCAGCTCACAAACATCATTCAAGGCTCGATCCGCTCGATCCTCTCAAGCCGCGTGCTTGAGGACATCTTGCAGATCCGCTCCGAGCTCGGAGATGATTTTACCAAGGCGGTAAAGACGCAGCTGCAAAACTGGGGTATCGAGCCCGTTAAAAACATTGAGCTGATGGATATCCGAGATAGCAGCGGCAGCAAGGTCATCTTAAACATCATGGAGAAGAAAAAATCCCAGATCGAAAAGGAAAGCCGCGTCGAGGTCGCAAACAACACCAAGCTCGCTCAAATCGCCGAGATCGAAGCCGCGCAGGCAACCGAAGTGCGCCAGCAGGAAGCCAATAAGATGGTGGGCCTTAAGACCGTCGAAAACGAGCGCGAAGTCGCGATCTCAAAGGAGCAGGCCGAGCAGCTCATCAAGGATCAGCAAAAGATCACGCAGGAAAAGGCGATGGAGGTCGTGCGGGTAAACGACGTCAAGCAGGCCGAGATCAAAAAGCAAGTGGAGATCGTAAAAGCCGAGCAGGAGCAGCGCAAGATCGAGATCGACGCCGAAGCGCGCAAAAACGCCAAAATCCGCGACGCCGAAGCGATCAAGGAAAATCAAATTTTAGTAGCGCAGGGCGATAAAGAGAAGCAGTTTCTCGCCGCCGCGGCGCTTTTGGAGATGAAGGATAAAGAAGCGCAGGGTACGCTAAAGATAGGCTCTGCAGAGGCTGAGGCGCTTAGGCTAAAAGAGCTCGCGCCTGTAAACGCACAGATCGAGCTCGCGCGCGAGATCGGCGAAAATCAGGGATACCAGACCTATCTGATCTCGATCAAACAGATCGAAGCGAACCGCGACATCGGCCTGGAGCAGGCCAAGGCGTTAAGCGCGGCGGATCTTAAGATCATCGCAAACGAAGGCAGCGTAGGCGAGGGGATGAGTAAATTCGGCGAAATTCTAAGCGCCAAGGGCGGCACGCAGCTAGCCGCGATGCTCGAAGCGCTAAATCAAAGCGAGGTCGGCAAAAAGGTGCTGGAAAAAATTTCGGGCGCCAAGGAGGGGGATAAATCCGAGTAATATTCGCAGCGTATTGGGCGAGTAAAATTTTAAATTTATACGCTAGCGGCGCTGTAACGAAAGTAAATTTGAGTAATAGCTGGTGGCGAGATTATTGCGCTCTTGATAGGAGCAAAATTCTGGGGAGTAAATTTTGAGTGATAGCTAGCGGCACCGCGCGGGTGAGCAAATTTGAGCGGTCCGCCCGTTCGAGCGGTTTGGCTGTCTGCGCTTGGATAAAATTTAAAACGCTAGTGGAATTTAAAGGTTGCGAAATTTCAAATACTCGCGAAATTTCGAATTTCGCTGGAATTTAAAACGTCGTGAAATTTAAACGCCGCGGAATTTTAAATGCTCGTAAAATTTCAGGTCCTTGTGTGCGAGTATTTAAAGGCGGTGCGGTATCGCAAGTATTCGCAGAGCGCCGAAACTGCGGGTAAATTTTAAAAAATTGGCAAGGTGAGATTTAAAATTTAGGCGCGGGTGCATAGCGCTCACGGATTGCACTTAGTAGTTGTAGGTTGCCGCCAAATGCTTGAGTTCTGCCGCCAACGTTCAAATTTTACCGACTAGCGAGGCTAAATTTATTCGGTTCGCATGAAATTTTAAGAAGCGCGAGCCGTTTGAGGCAGCGCAAATAGCATAAAATTTAACCCGCCTGCATGAAATTTTAAGGAGCGCACGATGGCAAACGCCGTAAATTCCGCGCAGTACCAAGCGCGCATCAAGCAGGCGGAAACTCTTTTCGAGGGGCGAAATTTTACCCGGCGTCAAACGATAAATTTAAGCGGCGGATATGAGATCGTAAAGGACGCATATAGGCTCGGCGCGACAAGCTTCAGCGGCGGCGAATACACGCTGTTTGATACTCACAAAACGCAGATAAAAAGCTGGCGCTGTATAGACGATCGGGCGGAATTTTTTAGCCTGATCCGCCACGCAGACGGCAAATTTTACCTCGTTTTTCGCCAGGATCTATACGGCTACAGCAGCGTGCTTGATCTAGCCTCAGCGCAGATCATGCGCTTCGTGCCGGACGCCTGGCTAGACGGCAAGGAGAGCTTCATTTGGGACGGCGTGCACTATCTGCGGGGTTGGGACGCGCTGGCCGTGGACGGCTGCTACTGGGCGGCTCCAAACGGCGTGCATTTGGTGAGCTTTGCCGAGCCGATGAGCGAAGAGCAGAGATATGTAGACGTTTTAGACTGCATACGGGGCGGTTACGACATCTACGAGCAGGCTGATTTTGCGGGCTTTGAGGGTAATGAACTGAGCCTGAAATGCTTCCGCGCGGACGCCTTGCGATATGAAAAAGTAAAAATTTCGCGCGAGCAATACCGCGAATGGATGCGCGAAGCAAAACGACTATAAGCTTTAAATTTACTAAATTTTGTGCTTAAATTTAAAGACTCGCAAAACAGTAAAATTTAATTACGAGCCGCAAAAAGCGGAATTTAGAGAGACCAAATGGGCTGAAATAAGGAATACGGATGTTTTTTGAATACATTTTAATCGGCGCCTGCGTAGGCTTTATCAGCGGATTTTTCGGCATCGGCGGCGGCACGGTCGTGGTGCCCGTGATGATGCTCTTCGGCTACGACGTCAAGTACGCCATCGGCATCAGCATCATGCAGATGATCTTCAGCTCGATTTTCGGCTCGTTCGTAAATTTTAAAAGCAAAATGCTCGACGTCGCGCCGGCGCTAGTGCTGGGGCTCGGGGGCTTTTGCGGCGCGCTTAGTAGTGGCTTTATCGTAAGCTATTTTTCGTCGAAATTCCTTCTGGGCACGCTCATTTTGGTGCAGATCATAAATTTAATCAAACTCTTCAAAACCCCGACCGAGCCCACCGGCGAGGCCAACGAATCTAAAATTTTGCTCTTTATCGTGGGGCTGCTTGTCGGCGCCGTGGCGATCAGCGTGGGTATCGGCGGCGCGGTATTCGTGATGCCTATTTTGATCAGCTTTTTAAACTACGACATCAAAAAGGCCGTCAGCACGGGGCTATTTTTCGTGATATTTTCCTCAAGCGCGGGCTTTATTAGTCTTGCCGCGCACGGGCTCGTGTACTATAAGATCGGCGCGTTACTCGGCGTCGGCTCGCTAGCGGGCGTTTACGCGGGCGTCAAAACCTCGCACAAGATCGGCAAAAAGGCTCAAAAGCGCTGGATGATCGCACTTATCGTCACGATACTTTGTATAACGATAGATAAATTTTTAGACTTAGGACTTTTGGCACGGCTTGGATTTTGGGTTTCGGATCTTTTGGCTAGTTTTTAAGATTTCTAAATTTAGTCAAACATCGGCGTTTAAAACCGCCCTTTGGAGCGAAATTTACCGACTAAATTTGAGGACTTTAACGCAAAATAGCTTTTTTTGCTTGCGTATTTTTGATCACAGCTAAAATTTGGGTAGTAAAATTTTATCCTGAATTTGACGGATTTGCAGACGAAGTGAAAATTTAACTTGCTAAATCTCCAAATTTGTCCGACTTTCTACTTTAAATTTTACTCTCGTTTTCGGCGTTTTTAGCAAGTGTTCCTTTAAATTTGTATTTAAAATAAAACGTCCACGCAAGCGGGCAAAGGATATTTAAAACCATTGTAGTGTAATTTCCTTGCGTATTAAAAACTATCCATATCGAGGCGGAAAAACTAATCAGATAAACGACCGTGTATGCGATCGGTAGGAAACTTTTTAACTCAATCGTTATTACTAGAACATAAGCGCAAATCGCAACTAAAGATGCGATAAAAAAGCCGACGAATCCCCCTTCTTTTTGGCGGTCTATATGAGCGTCAAAATAGCCGTAAATACAGCCTATAAGTATAAAAATAGCGAGCACCAGCCAGATAAATTTGAGCCAGCGCGCAAAAGAAGCCCTAAATAGCATATAGGAGCAAAATACTAAAAAATACGCATTTATGATAAAGTGGTAAAACATTAAAAAGAAGCCGTGGCCCAGAAAACCCCAGTCGTAACCGAGGCCAAATATTGCGTTATTTATCAGCCAAAACGCGCCGGATCTAGCCACTAAAAACGCAGCCGTAAGTAAAATCGGATGTAGCAAGACCCTGCCCGCGAAAATATCTGTGCAGACGCATTTGAAAAAAATTACGATTTTTGGCATTTTGGCTCCTAGATTCGCGCTTTGATGCAAAGTAAAATTTACTCCGTTAAATTTTACGCTCGGATTTTACTGCGTTTGTTTAAATAAATTCGTCAAACTTAAAGACGTGCTAGCTTGGCGCAGCGCTGCTACAAGCGTAAATTTTACTTTGAAAATATACAGCGCGCGATGAGAGGATGGTGGTGTTTTTAGGGGCTGGTTTACTTGCAGTTGCGAGGCAGTGCCGAAGCAAAGGAAGGCGACGCTTCGCAAGTAGAACCCCTTCCACCCCCAAGAGAAAAGCTTAAAATTTAAGAATGTCTGAAAGCCTGAATTTGGTAGATAGCCGCTCTTGCGAGTGAAATTTTAAAAATTCATCCAAATTTTGAGCTAGTTAAATTTTATAAACTGGGCGGCGCTGTATTTATAAGCAAAGCTTGCCGCCGTTAAAGCGAAATTTCAATGGCGATTTATCTTTTAAGCGCTCAAATTTTAATAAAATTCGGCTCAGCGAAATCGGCAGAGAAAAGATCAAAATAAAGGAGAAAAAATGGCGATAGACGGGGTAAAAATTATCGACAGCGACGATGGATACGATATATATTTGACTATCACCGAGCGATACAAGGACGGCGAAGATGTTGAATCGATACTGTAAGATGTTTTGGCGCAGGCGGAAAATTTCTGCACCGATGAGCTTTATAGCGAGATTTATTGGACGGCCCTAGCGTATTCGCTTTGGAAGATCGGCTTTTTAAATGATGAAATCCGCAAAAAAGCCCTTGCTATCATAAAAGGCGGCGCAAGCGAAATGTGGAATAAGGTCTTTGAAAAATCTCAAAAGAGCCGCCAAAAGGCGCTTGATAAATTGGCGCTTCAGCTAAAAAGCGAAAACCCTAGACCGCTTAAACGGCCCAAAATTTCGAAGCAAAAAACGCCATATTTTGAGGAGGGCGACGTTTTGTCTATCCGGATGCGTCAGGGATACGGCGTTTGTTTTGTCTCGGCGGTAGATCAAACGCCACGCAAGCTGGAGTATCATCTGGCCTGCACCAGAGTGCTGCAAAAAGAGCCGCCCGGAATGGACGATTTTTTAAAAAGCAAGATCGCAGGCTCGAAAAACGGCGAGTTTCTTAGAACGGACTGCTGGTTTAATCATAAGGATTTAAAGGAGCTGCTGCCGCATCTAAAAAAGATCGGCAAAATAAAACTAGCTCCATTTGCATTAGGAATGCTCGCTCCTGCGAGAAATTTGGAATATTTTTATGATGAGATCACAGCAGATCCCAAAGTGTGGGGCTTTAAGCTAATTGATACAGCCCGTTTCGTGGAAGAGGTGATCGAGGATACGGATAAAAGCGTCGCGCGGTAAATTTTAGAATTTAATCCTGGCGAAATTTTGTAAATTTAGCCCTTTGCGGTGGAATTTGATAAATTTAACTCTCCGCGCGCGCTTTGCTTTCTGAAATTTTATCGCCGCTTGCACTATTTAAAATTTCATCATTGCTTGCGGCGTCTTTTGCGAGCGATTTTTGAAATTCGTATTTGAAATAAAACGCCCACGCGAGCGGACAGAGGATTATTAAAATGACGGCTACGATGTCGGCGGCTTGCGCATGAAATATTACAAATAAGGCACCTATGTAGTTAAGAACATAAGCAAAACCCCAAAATACCGCGTTTGAGTGGTCATTTGATATTTCGGTTGCGACCAAATAGATGCAAATGCAAATTAGCGAGGCGATCAAAAAGGCTTCAAAGACGCCTAGTTTTTGGTAGTTTATGTCTGAAGCAAAATAACCCAGCGCGCAGGATGCTAAGATTACCGCGAGCAGAATTTTGCGTAAAATTTTAAGTGATTGGACTTTAGATGTTGCGTAGATGACGTGCGCACAAAGTATTATAAAAAAGGCGCCTGCGACAAAATCGAAAAATATGTAATAAGCGAATTCCCCAAATATCCCCAAATCATAGCCGCTTCCTAAAATTTTTTCATCTATGACATATAGCGTGCCGAATTTCGCCGCTAAAAATACAGCCGTAAGCAGGATCGGATGCAGCAGCGCTCTACCTGTAAGCAGATCCGTGCAAATGCGCCCGAGGAAATTTATCAATCTTTTCACGCTAGGCTCCTTTGGAATTTTCGCCGCTTGCGGCATCTTTCGTAAAATCTTCGCCGACCGGTTTAAATTTGATCTTAAATCGGGATAAATTTTAGCTCGAGAGCTTTTAAAAATCGCTTAGAGGCAAAGGCGTAAATTTGCGCGCTTGGAGCTAGGCTGCATATTTTAAAATTTACGTTGCTTAAATTAGCTTTCCTATCGCAAGCTGTTTGCAGGCAAGCACATATTGCAAAATTCGCGGATGAAATGGAGCATCAACTAGCTCGTCCGTCCGCTCGTAGCATTTAAAATTTTATTCGATTTTTAGTTGCGCAGCCGGCTTATCCGCGGCGGCGGGTTTGTGCACGGCGAGGTTGCACACAGCGAGGTTTGCTTGCGGTATGGATTTGCACGCAGCATGGTTTACGCAGCAGGCGGCGGGTGGATTAAAATTTTGATTTATAGTTGGCGAGAGTGCGCCCTTTTTCGCAGCAGATGCGAAGCGGGGCGCAAATTTCGTAAATTTTATAAATTATTTCGGCAGATCGCCTAGCTCAAAGCGTAAAATTTACGCACCTATAATCACAGCCGATAAAAGCCCCCATAAAATGGCTTCTATCGCTAGCACCGAGTGAAGTACGGCCTTACTCATCGCTTCTCCTTTGTTTTTAATTTTATTATTTGCCAGACTCGGACCGCTAGAGGCGTGCCCGATCGATCTATGGGCGGGATTATATAAGGTGATTGTGTTCTTAATGTGTCTTTTAAAATTTACGGCAAAATTTTTACCGCCTGTCGTAAAGTGCGAGATGACGGCAGATTTCAGGCAAAATTCAGCTACCTGCGTTAAGGCGTGGCAAATTTAAGCGAGCCTGCCGTCCGCCGTAATGCGCGGCAAAGTCGTAAAGGGCGGCAAAGTCGCAGCGCGCGGTAAATTTAAAGCAGAATTCCGACCTCGTCGCGGCGCGCGAGGCGTCCGCGGCAAATCGATATAAAATTTAAAGCAGAATTTTATGTGAATGCGGCGCGCGACACACCCGCGCTTTTTTACGTCGTCAAAGCTTGTATCATCAAAGCTTGCATCGGCGCGACTTCGCCTGTGGGGCGAAATTTTACGGCGAGCTACGAATTGCAAGACGCAGCTCATCCGTACCGTCTTGATCTGAAATTTAAAGCGGAATTTTAACGCGCGCCTCGGTTCCGATGCCGGGTTCGCTTTCGTATTCGATCCGCCCGCCTAAAATATCGAGCGCTCTGCGTACGATGCTAAGCCCAAGCCCGCTGCCAAGCTCTTTGTGCGATTCCTCGCACTGATAAAATCGGTCAAAAATTTTATCCAGCTTCTCGCGCGAGATGCCGATGCCTTCGTCTTTGATGCTCACCTGCGCAAAGCCATCGCAAGCGCAGCAACAAACGAAAATTTTACCGCTCGACTGCGAGTACTTAAGCGCATTTTCGATCAAATTTCGCCAAATTTGATTTAGCAGTCCCGCGTTTGATCGCACGCTAAGCGGCGATAAATCTAGCTCAAACTCGTGCCCTTCGTAGCTTTGGCTTAGCGATATGATGCATTGTCGCAGTTGCTCGTCGATACGTACCGCTTCATCTAGGCGGATCGCCGCGCCGCTATCAAGTCTCGTTAGCTTTAGCATGTCGGTGCAGAGCTTACTTAGGCGGTTTGCTTCCGCGCCGATGGAGGCTGCGTATCGCACCGCGCGCTCCTCGCTCACGCCGCCCTCTATCATCTCGCTTAACGCGGCGATTGAGGAGATCGGCGTTTTCATCTCGTGCGAGACGTTTGAGACGAACTCCTTTTGCAGCTGCTCGTGCTTTTGCAGCTTCTGCGCCATTTTATTGACGTTTACTACAAGCTCGTCCAGCTCGTGCATATAGAGGTAATCAGTGCGGCGCCTATGTATCTTGCGCTCGGCGCGCGCCTCAAAATCGCCGTTTGCGATCGCGGTAATCGCGCCTAGTAGCCGCTTGATCGGGTGGAATAAAATTTTAAGCCCGAAGTAAAGCAGGGTAAAATTTAGCGCCATCGTGATTAAGCAGATGATCGCGCATAGCGCCACTCCGTCCCAAAACCCGCCGATCTTGCCGTCAATGCCTATGTAAAAAAGCATGCAAACCGCAAAGCAGACGATGAAATTTATCACGCCGAATGCGAGCGAAGAGTAAAACGCGATGAAGCTTTTGAGGCTGATGAGGTATTTTTTCACGCTCGCTCCTTTTTTACGGCTTTGTAGCCGAGCCCGCGCACGGTGATTATCTCAAAATCTTTGGAATTTTCAAATTTCGCCCGTAGCTTTTTGATGTGCGTATCGACGACGCGCTCGTCGCTGTCCGTCTCGTAACCCCAAATTTCGCTCATTATTTCAAACCTCGTAAAAATTTTACCCGCATAGCTTAGCAGCAGAAACAAAAGACGAAATTCCTTCGGCGCCAGGCTTATCCGCTCGCCCTCGGAGCGGACGCTTAGCGTATCGTAGTCAAGCTCGCTTCCGCCGATGAGTAGCCGCTTTTCGTTTGCGATCTTTGCGCGCCTTAGCAGCGCATGCACGCGCAGCACGAGCTCTTTTAAATTTATCGGCTTACTCATATAATCGTCCGCACCGCTTTTAAAGCCCGTCTGCATATCCTCGATCTCGCTTTTTGCCGTTATAATCAGTATCGGCTGGCTCTTGCCGTCGCGCCTAACGTATCTGCTAAGCTCAAAGCCGTCCATCTTAGGCATCATCACGTCCGAGATGATCAGATCGAAGTGCGCCTCGTCTAACGCCTCTGCCGCCTGCTCGCCGTCGAAGGCGCAGCTCACGCTAAAGCCCTCATCAAGCAGCTTTTCTCTTATCGCCGAGCTCAAAGCCTCGTCGTCTTCGACTAGTAAAATATTAAGCATCATCGCTCCCGTTTTGATAAATTTATGCACTTAAATTTATACATAAAATTTTAAGAAACAATGAGATATTATACGTAAATTTTTTCAAGGAGTAAAGAATGAATTTCAAAAAAACAATATCGGTTGCCGTTATTGCGGCTTCGGTGCTGGCGCTATTTAGCGGATGCGCGAAAGAAAGCTCTCGCGTAGTGCAAACCCCTACGGTAGCGAGTCTAAATACCAATTACTCTGGCGAGAGGATCGCCGTATCGGTAGGACGCTTTAACAACCAATCCTCTTACAACAACGGGGTGTTCTCCGACGGGGAGGACAGACTGGGCAACCAAGCGCAGACAATTTTGATCTCAAGCTTACAACAAACAGGACGTTTCTCGGTGCTTGATCGCACGAATATGCGCGCCATCAAAGAGGAAAGCGCAATCTCCAAAAGCGCACAAAACTTAAAAGGCGCCAGATACGTTATCACCGGCGACGTGACTGAGTTTGGCCGCAAGACGACCGGAGATCATCAGCTGTTTGGAATTTTAGGCAAGGGAAAGACCCAAACCGCGTATTCTAAAGTAAATTTAAACATCGTTGACGTCAGAACGTCCGAGGTGGTCTTTTCGACCCAGGGTGCGGGCGAGTACGAGCTGTCAAATCGCGAAGTGCTAGGTTTCGGCGGCACTGCGGGCTATGATTCAACGCTAAACGGCAAGGTGCTAAGCCTAGCGATCATCGAAGCGGTCAATAATCTCGTAAACGGCCTTGAAAACGGCGCGTTTAAACTAAGATAAGGATAAAATTTGAAAGCAGGTAGCGCTTTTGCTCTTGCTGCTGCGGCCGTGATCTTTTGCGGCTGCGGCGGCGGGAGCCGGAATCAAATTTATTACTGGGACGGCAGCTACACGGACTCGACCTATCAGTATCTAAAGCAGGAAGGCGACGTAGGCGAGCAGATCGAAGCGCTTGAAAAATCTATCCAAAAGGCATACGAAAAGGGGCTAAAAGTCCCGCCGGGGCTTTATTCGCATCTGGGGCTTTTATATCTAAGCGCGGGTAACGGCGCGAGGGCGAGAGAGAACTTTGAAAAAGAAGCTCAGGCTTTCCCTGAATCAAAACCGTTTTTGACCTTCGTTACAAACCCCGCCGCGCTTAAAAAAGCTGAGGCTGCAGCCAAGCCCGGCGCCGATAAAGCCCAAGGATCAAGCGGACGCGAAGCCGCCAAAATAGCCTCTGCAAAGCAAGGCAAAGCTGCCACGAAGCAGGGCGGCAAAACGAATAAAAAGGCTAAAAAATGAAAAATAAAGCTCAAATAGCGATTTTTAGCGTATTCGTGGCGCTGTTTTTTAGCGCGTGTGCAAGCTCGCAGCCCGAGATTTACGACTACTCGGCGCTTCAGCAGGCTAAGCCGAGATCGATTTTGGTGCTGATGCCGAGCAACGAAACAACCGAAGTGGATGCAGGTGCTGCCGTGCTCGCCAACGCGATCTATCCGCTAAGCGAGGCCGGGTATTATGTATTTTCGCCTGCGCTCGTGCATGAGACCTTTAAAAATAACGGAATTTACGAGGTGAGCGAGATCCAAAACGTCTCCGCGCACAAGCTAAGGCAAATTTTCGGCGCAGACGCCGTGTTATACATGGACGTCGTCAAATACGGCACTTCGTATATGCTGCTAAATAGCGTAAGCGTCGTGGCGGTCAATGCCAAGCTCGTGGATCTGCGAAGCGGCGCGACGCTCTGGGAGGGCTCGGCGCAGGTAAGCGACGACTCAAGCAGAGGCAGTAGCGATCTTGTAGGAATGCTGATCTCCGCGGTCATCAAACAGATCGGTGATACCGTCTCCGACGCGGGATATAAGCTCTCTGCGAGCGCAGATGCGATGCTGCTGGGCCAAAACTGCAACAAATGCTTGCTATACGGTCCGTATTCACCGCACTACGGACAAGATCGGCAGCTAAATAGCGGCAAATAAATTTTAAAAAGGACGAAAATGAAACTAGCCGAGGCGCTGATACTGCGCGCCGACATACAAAAACGCATCGAGCAGCTAAAATCAAGGCTCGCAGACAACGCGAAGGTGCAAGAGGGCGAGAAACCCAGCGAAGAGCCAAAGGCGCTGCTAGCCGAGCTAGACGCGCTCACAAGCGAGCTTGAGCGACTAATCGTTCGGATAAATTTAACCAACTGCACCGCAAAAGCGGACGGCAAGAGTCTCACCGAGCTAATCGCCAAACGCGACGTACTCACACTAAAAGCGGGCGCGCTGCGGGCTTTCGCGCAAGCTTCTGCGCAAAAAGTGGAAATTTATTCGCGCAGCGAGATTAAAATCCTAAGCACGGTCGATGTCGCGGCGCTGCAAAAGCAGGTGGATGAGCTAGCAAAACAGATCAGACAGCTTGATACGACGCTGCAAAGCGCGAACTGGCAAACCGATCTGATCGACTAAAGCGTCAAATTTAGCGGCGAAATTTGAAAGGATTTCGCAAAAAGATAAAATTTCGGGTAAGTATCGCAAGAGGCGAGTACAAAACTCACCTGCGAAGCAGGTTTATGGCAGCGCTCGCGGAAACGGGTGCACCCCTTTTACGATTTATTTTCAGTAAATTTACAGGGGCAATGTAACTACGCAATGTAACTACCGCGTACTGATCTAGCGATACCGAGGGCGGGAACGGGGAAATTTAAAACGAAATTTTGATTTTTGCGGCGCGGCTTGCGGGCTTGCAGTAAAATTTAGCGGCGATCTGAGCGGCCTTGACGCTCAAATTTTGCGTTAAATTAAGGCGCGCTTGCTATTTTGCATTTGGCCCGTCTGGCGTCAAATTTTACAAAAATCATAAAATTTAGCCAAATTTAAAGGATGAAATTTGAAATTTAAAACCCTTGCGCTAGCGGCCGCATTTTTCTTTGCGACCGACATGAATGCAGAGCTAGCGATATAAGCGAATTCCATAAATTTTAGAAAAACGAGCGGCGCGGAGCTAAATCTCGCGGACGCAAAAGACGCCAAATTTAAAGACACGCATTTTAAAAGCGCAGATACCGCAGCGCACAGCACAAACTCATCGCAAAAAGCAACCCCCATCGACGAAGCGAAAAATTTCTACCGCGTGGACGAGCTGCTGTTTCGCAGCGCTCAGCTTGATGGAAGCTACGCTGCAAAGCTGCATGAGCTTGGCATAAAAAGCATTGTAAATCTGCGTCATTTTAGCAGAGGCGGCGATAAAAGGGCGTTTGGGGATCAATTTTGGCTCACAAATAAGCCGCTTCAAAGCTGGGAGATAAAGCCCGCGCAGATCGCGGACGTTTTGCGCACCATTCGCGAGCGCCAAAAGGAGGGCGCCGTGCTCGTGCACTGCTATCACGGAGCCGATCGCACGGGGCTTGTGGTGGCGATGTACCGCGTGATCTATCAGGGCTGGAGCCTGGACGCCGCACGCAGCGAGATGATAGACGGCGGATACGGCTTTCACTCGATGTGGCAGGATATCGCGGGCTTTTTGACGCCGCAAAACGAAGCGCTCGTAAGAGCCGAGCTTGGAATTTAGACGAAATTTCGCCCGTCCGTCAAACGGCGGCAAAATTTGTAAATTTAATAATGACAAAGTGCCGTTTATAACGAAATTTTAGAATACGAGCTACGTATATTTTCTAGGGCGAGGCTCGAGATACACCAAAATGGGGGGGGCAAAAAACGAGCTGCAAAGACGCGCGGAATTTGAGCAAAAATTTGAGGCGTGCAAGCAAAAGGCGCGGGAAATTTTAAATTTATAGGTATCGCTCGTCAAAATTTTACTCTTTGTGGCGAGCTAAATTTAAAACCGTAAATTTCTACAAAAAAGCAAAGAGGCCTTAAAATAGTAAAATTTAAGTCGTAAAATTTTACGCATTTTTCTACTAAAAATTCTCATACCTTTTTTCAAATATGTGCTCACACGGCCGCGTGCGTATCATAATCAAATCGGCTAAATTTAGAGCTTGATTTGCGCTTGCGGCGACTGAGCACGTTAAACGTCCGCAAATATCAGATAAAATATCCGTAAATTTAGCCGAAACGCAGTAAAATTCGAGCGGCAAATTTAACAAAAGGAGCGATCGTGGAAAATTTATTACTAGTGCAGCTGCGCGAGGCGCTACCGCAGGGCATGCGCGTGCCGAGCGAACTTGAGACGCTTTATGCGTGGATCGAAGCAAACGGCTTTTATGACGACGCGGGCGGGCGCAGACGCGGCTATCTCTACCCGCAAGATCGGCTGCAGCAGAGCTGGAGCGACGATGAGCGCGAGGGCGGCACGGACATCGTATTTTTCACGGATGAGCCGAAAAATCGCGACGAGGAGTTAAGGTATTGGTTTTACGGCGAGGATCGCGAGCTTGCCGCGGAGATCAAGCAGTAGCTTTGCGTATTCGCAGGCAGCGGCTCGGAGGGCTCGATGTGCGCGCTGTGGCTGGACGATGCGGGCGAGACGAAGATCGTGCATATGGGCTCTGGCTCAGGCTCGAGCATGACCTGCGTTTTGGCTCGCAACGGGCTAGATTTTTTGCGATTGCTCGCGATCGGATACGATGAGATCTGCTGGGATGAGGATTTTAGTGCGCCGCCAAACAGCGAGGAGGACGATTTTATCGTGCATCCAAACCTGAAATTTCAGCAGTGGGTAACACAGACGTTCAAAACGACGATCCCGCAGACCGCGCTTGATCTCGTCACTCCCGCGCATTTGGACGACGAGAACCCAAGCGATGAGTTTTTGATCTGGGTAAATCGCGTCGCGGGATAAAATTTAAAGCGGCTTTTTTGCGCTGCTTAATGAAGTATTGCGGGGTTTGCTTTCACAGGAAACCTTGTGAAATTTAAGCTTTTGCTGGCTAATTTAAAGAGTACAAATTTAAGGGGTGCTTTTTGGTTAAAATTTAATGGCGGCGGTATCCATATAGAAAAGCATTAATCATCTATTACTACTTCTACTGCTCTTAAAATTTTTAATAAATCTACCTGATAGAATTTAACTCTTTACAATGTAGCGACGAAATTTCGCAGTGATCTGAAATGCGGGTGCGATGTAAGTTGCCGTGTCTTTAGGAATTCAAATAAATTTAGCTAAGTTCCTCGTGGATGGGTTATATCAAAGCATGGAAATTCTGTCGGTTTATTAGAAAAGAACTGATTGAGACTAAATTCTAAAGCAGAAAAAACAAGGCTAAAAGCTTTTCGGTAGTTTTGGTGATGAGTTATCTTTAAGTATCGTATCAGAGAAAATTGCGATGGCAGCGTGTGTAGGCAGCGCGCACAGAGCGAGAAAAACGGCGCGAGCATCTGTATCAGCGTAGCGCTTTAGGCTTCGTATGAAAGATAGCATCCAAACAATCCTTCTGTCAAATATCCGCATAAATTACGACGGATTTTTATAGAGGGCATGGGGGGCGAGCTACAAGGTATATCCAGCGAATACGTCTTTGCAGCTAGCTGCGCGCAAGCATTTAAAAGACGGAAAGTAAAAGCGAACAGGTTGAAATCTGAAAGCATTAATAACTGTGCAATAGGCAAATTGCGCTCAGTGGCGAAGTGAGCGCAAACTTTTTGGCAGCTTTGAGCTATCTGCACGCGCGTAGGGTGGCAGGCGCTACTTTACTTTAAATCTCTTTTTGGATCTTGGGCTTGCACTCGCAGAGCAGCAAGCACTAAGCAGCTAGGCGTGGAAGTATCGTATTTTGCACCGCTTTCGCAGCAGCTCTCTTTGATACCTGCTGGCTGATGCGTTTCTAGCAAGACGAGTGATTGCTGTTTTGACACATTAATGAGGATGGGCTTGGCAGGCTCATATACAGCGCATACAAGTCCGGTAGCGTTATAGTGAACGCGCGACTTTACACATTTAATTAATTTAGCGGAGAGTTTGAAGCAGTAGCTACGACGGGACATGCATAGTTTTTTAACATCTTATGTAAATTTAAGACGAGTATTATTGCGAGAGGGTGCAAATTTTTAGGTAAAATTTTATGCTCACTGATTTTTATATGGCTGTACTAAAGCATGCTTCATACGGCAATTTCTTATAAATTTTAACGTAAATTGTGCGCCATTGGGGAGGTGGAGTAAAATTTACGATCAAAAGGGTGGGGGATTATGTCAGCAGGCTGCGTGTGCAACGCAAAAATAGCGATGCAGGAATCGTACCAAGCAGTGCGGATGAAACGAGACGATCTTCATCCGCCACTTTTTAAAATAAAATTTCGCGACTAAAAAAGCGATTTTGCCTTTGTAAATTTTAAAATTTTGCTAAAAATTCTTTGTATTTTTCTGCACTTTTTGCGATATATTCGCTATCTGGATGAAATGAAAATCCATAGCCGAAGTGGCACGGCAGCAGCTTGGCGCCTGTAAAATTCATCGCGCATTTAAAAGGCGTGATAACTTCCTCTATGTCAAATCCGATCGTGCCGTCTTTTTTATAGTTGTTTCGCTCGTCGCCGATAGTGATCGCTAGGGCGAATTCTTTACCTTTTAGCTTGTCGCCGGTGCTGCCGTAAGCCCAGCCGTAGGCAAATACATCGTCGAACCATTGCTTTAAAAGCGGCGGATAGCTATACCAATAAAGTGGAAACTGAATGATAATTTTATCGTGGCTTAAAAGTGACTCCTGCTCGCGCGCTACGTCTATTTTGCCGTTCGGATAAGCGGCGTAAATTTCGTGAATATCAAATTTATCCGCTTGCTTTTTGGCTACCTCGCGCCACGCCTTGTTTGCGTGCGAGCTTGCCATATCGGGATGAGCGATGATGATGAGATTTTTCATATTTTATCCTTGTTTTAAATTTCTTACATTATATGTTTTTTTGGCTGAAATTTTGATTTATCATCCAGCATAATATGGGTATGAAATTTCAAATGAAATTTTACTTCCACTCAAATAATACTGGCAGGCTTGTAGTTTTTTGCATGCGATTAGAAGTTAAATTTATAAGTAAATACGGCAGGCCCCAAAATCGATAGAATTTTATCTATTAGATTGTATTAAAAATTTTAAATGGTATGAAAAATGCGCCGAAAAATTCGGCGCAAATGAAAGGAATACTAATCTTAGATTAGTGCAGGAGCTACGATAAATCCTAGAGCAACCGAAAGCGCAACCATAATGGTTCCTGGAAGGAAGAATGAGTGGTTAAATACAAATTTACCGACTCTGGTCGTTCCGGTATCGTCCATAGCGATAGCGCCGAGCGTCGTAGGATAGGTAGGGAGCACGAACAAGCCCGAAACGGCTGCGAACGATGCGACTAAGATCCAAATTTGACCTGAATTTTCAGGGCTGGTCATTCCAAGCGCAGCGGCAACGGCAGGCATCATAACCTTTGTGGTCGCAGCCTGCGAGTATAGCAAGCAGCTTAGGAAATATAGCGCGACGGCTAGTACGAAAGGATACTGCGTAACGACGTTTTTAGCTACCTCTTTGATGCTATCGATGTGACCGTTAACAAAAGTAGTACCGAGCCATGCGATACCGATGACGCAGATGCACGCATTCATACCGCTTTGGAAAGTGCTAGTAGAGAGCAGTTTGCCCGTATCGATCTTGCACAAAACAGCGATAAGAAAGCCGATAGTTAGCATAAAGCTGATGATTGCGCTATCTCTTGAAAGGATCGGTTTTTCTACCAAGCCGACGCTCTTTGAGATCGCAAGCGCATAGCAAACGACGATCAAAACGCCGATAGCAAATATAGCAACCGATCTTTTCGCGTAAGGCTTCGGCTCTTTATACTCCTCGGCTTTGATCTCGGCTACAAGACCTTTTGAAAGTCTCTCTTTATAAACAGGGTCTTTTGAAAGATCGAGATCGTAGAATTTATTTACGATAAAGGATGTAATCAGCATAGCTACGAAAGTAGTTGAGATGCAGATAAACAAAAGCTTAGGATAGCTAACGCCTAGCTTCTCGCAAAGACCACTCATGGCGACGAATGCTGCCGAAATAGGGCTTGCCGTGATCGCGACCTGAGATGAAACGACCGAAAGCGCAAGAGGAGCGGAAGGTTTGATGTTCTGAGTCTTCGCAACCTCGACGATAACCGGGATCATAGAAAATGCAGTGTGTCCGGTGCCCGCTAGTATCGTAAGTAGATAGGTAACGATAGGCGCTAGGTAGTTGATCTGCTTTGGGTTTTTGCGCAAAATTTTAGATGCCACCTGAACTAGATAATCAAGTCCACCCGCGACTTGTAGCGCCGTAATCGCAGAGATTACCGATGCGATAATCAAGATAACGTCAACTGGAATATCTTTAAATTCCACCTTCATGCCCAAAATGGCTAGGACGATGACGCCCAAGCCACCTGCATAACCGACGCCCATGCCGCCTAGCTTAACGCCTAAGTAGATGCCGCCGAGCAACACGATAAATTGCAATATCACCATAAAGTCCATTGCAAAACTCCTTATAAAGTAATTTTTTTAACGGCGCGCAGAATTCTAAAGATTTCAGCAGGTAAAATCCGAATTATCTTTATAATTCAGTGGTCGGAATTCTATGCGGAATTTTATCCTAAAATTTCGCAAGTGGAATTTTACTCCACGGAAGCTAAATCTAACTTGATAAAATTCTGCATCTACGGAATTCTGCACGATCAATTTTATCTATTTAGAATTCTACTTTGCGGAATTTCGCCTATTAAATTAACCGACGAAATTCCGCGCCGCACCTAGTTTGGAACTATTTTTTGCTCATATGTGGGTTGAGCATAGATTTAGGCTCTAGGATCTTATCGATCTCCTCTTTTTTCAAATATCCGCGCTCTAAGCAGATTTCGCCGACGGATTTTCCGGTCTGAAGTGCCTCTTTGGCGATACTTGCGGATTTTTCGTAGCCGATGTAAGGATTGAATGCAGTAACGATACCGACAGAATTTAGCACCGATTTTAGGCAAGCTTCAGGATTTGCCTTTAGATGTTTGATAGCTTTTTCAGCTAGTGTATTCATCGCATTTTCCAAAAGCACAATCGAGTTAAATAGCGCATATGCGATGCCAGGCTCAAACGCATTAAGCTCGAATTCTCCGCGCTCGGAGCAAAGCATAATAGTCACGTCGTTGCCGATTACCTCGTAGCAAGCCTCGCCTACGACCTCGGCGATGACTGGGTTTACTTTGCCCGGCATGATGGAGCTGCCCGGTTGCATCTTAGGAAGCTCGATTTCGCCTAGTCCGCATCTAGGACCGGAGTTCATAAGACGTAGGTCGTTTGCGATTTTGCTTAGGCGGACGGCTGCTGTTTTTAACGCGCCGCTAACGTGGACGAAGTCCGCAGTGTCTTGTGTGGCGGCGATGAAGTCCTCTGCGGCTTTAAATTTAACGCCGGTGATTTCGCCCAGTTTTTTCTCGACTACGTTTTTGTAATCAGGATGGCAGTTAATACCCGTGCCGATCGCCGTAGCGCCCATATTTAGGTAAGTCATCGACTCTCTAGCGGCTTTGATAAGCGCGATATCGGTTTTGATGTAGGTAGCAAAAGCGTTGAAAGTATTTCCAAGAGTAGTAGGGACGGCATCCTCAAGCTCCGTCCTTCCCATTTTGATGACATCTTTGTATTCTTTGGCTTTAACTTCAAGCTCTTTTTTCAAATTTTCCATAGCTTTTAATAGATCGGTTAGCTTGGCGTAAGCGGCGACTTTGATCGAGCTAGGATAGGTATCGTTAGTGCTTTGACCCAAATTTGTGTGGTCGTTTGGATGGAGATATTGGTATTCGCCCTTTTTATGCCCCATGCTCTCCAAAGCTATATTGGTAATGACCTCGTTGGTATTCATATTCGTCGAAGTTCCGGCGCCGCCTTGGATCATATCGACTACGAATTGATCTCTAAACTCTCCTGCGATGAGCCTATCGCAAGCTTTTGCAATCGCATCGGCTTTTTGTGCGTCTAGGACTCCGACCTCTTTATTGGCTAGCGCAGCTGCTTTTTTGATTTGTGCAAATGCTTTGATAAAAAACGGATAGTCCTTGAGTGCTCGTCCGCTTAGGTGGAAGTTCTCTAGTGCCCTAAATGTTTGCACACCGTAGTAAAAATCGTCGGAAATTTCTAATTCACCGATGAAATCGTGTTCTTTTCTGGTCTTTGCCATAATAAGTCCTTTCGTTGAAATTGTTAATGGAATTTTAAAGCTTTTAGTATTAAAAGTAGCTTAAAACGTAACGAAAAATTAAAATTTAGAAATTAGTATGATTATTTAAGGATTTAAATAGAATTTTACTTAAAAAATATTTTGGAATTCGCTACTAAGGTATAATTGCACTTTAATAA
>NZ_CALIJA010000105.1 GCF_938017615.1 uncultured Campylobacter sp.
ATAGATATACAATATTTTTTCCAAAATATGCAAGAATTAATATTATAAAAAATTCCGATACGCTTATTGTTAATATCCGACTAAGCTCTGGTTCAAAAATAAATCTAGTCGCTATCGTCCATAGGCTTCCCTTTGAATCATTATCGGTTATGGATGAAGGATCGAAAGGCATTATAAAATTTATGAATGCAAAGAATATAGCAGTAAAGAATAGTAAAAATCCTATTCTTTTAAAATAATCTTTTACGCTACTAGATATAAAAGCATAAGATACAAAAAGACTTGCAAAAAGAACCAATCCCACATTTTGCTTTATGAAAAAAAGTAGGACTAAAAATAAAATTCCAAATATTTGATATATAACGCCTTGTTTAGGATTCTTATTTTTTATGGATTTTACTAGAAATAGTAGGGTAGAAAATTCTATGATGAAGACGTAGGTATGATAATCCTTCGGTATATATGTCTCCATACTAAACCATAAAAAACTAGCAAAAGTGGCTCCTATAGCACTAGCCGGTTTTGAAAAAAACTCCCTCAAAACAGCATAAAGCAAGATCACCTGTATCATTGCAGCTACTACACCGATGCAGGCAAAAGCAAAGAAATTTATCCCGAATATCTTTTGATAAAAGGCATTTATATAGACAAATAACGGAGTCCATGCCAGATAAAAATCTTTATTTATTACCTCGCCTCTATTTACTAAATAAGCATAGGTTTCCCACCAACCTTCTTGGAGTGAGAAGTAATGGTTAAATATCAGTAAATGTAATGCAAGCGTTATACAAAAGCAAAAAGCAACCATTAAATTTTCTAAAATTTTGGTGTTAAACATATCTACCTCAAATCATTTAAAATTATTTTCGCGCTCTCGTCGAAAATTTTACCTTTTAGATGTGCTTTGCAAAATTCCACTATAAGCCCGTGAAATAACGCATACACGCCGTTTTCGTTCTCCAGCTTCCCTGCTTTTGCCGCCGCATCGCAGGCAGAGTTGGCGGAATTTACAAACTCGTAGATCCGCCCAAATTCCAGCTCGCCAAGCCACGCGCTAAGCTCGTCGTAGCTTTCAAACTCATAGCCTAAAGTGCCGAGCAGCCGCGCCGAGTAGCTGTCCGCGACCATCACCGCGCGCTCGCACGCATAGCACAGGATCGCATCGCAGCTCTCCGCGCCGATCCCTTTGCGCGCTAGCAGCCACTCGCGGCTAACGCCTGATTTGAAGCTCTCAAAATCCCCAAAATCCGCGATCATCGCTTTGCAAAGCAAGCTTAGACGTTTAGCTTTTTGATTATAAAATCCGCTTACTTTGATGATCTCCGCAAGCTCCGCTTCCTCTAACCCAGCGATGCTTTCTAGGCTCAAAAGCCCCTTGCTGCGTAGGTTTTGCAGTGCCGCGTCAGCATTGCTCCACGCAGTATTTTGGATCAAAATCGCCCCCACGACCACCTCAAAGCTTCCAAACGCGGGCCACCAGCGAAAATCCTTGATTTTCACGGCGCGAAAAAGCGCGATAAAAAGCTCGGTCGCGCTCATTTCGCGCCTCCGAAATTTCTGGCATCGTTTTTAAAATTTCGCGCGGCGGCGGCGATTTTTTGCGTGCATTCCGGCACTGCAATAAAATTTACGCCAAATTTAAATTCGCGCGCCGTATTCATCTGCCGCCGCCTTTTAAATTTGCAAAAAATTCCTCGCTAAAGCTCAAGAAAAACTGCTTTGCCACGCGGCCGCTACGGCTTGCGCGAAGCATCGCAAACTCCCTCGCCTTTGCGTGCAACGCATCTAAATTTGTGGCGAAGCTCAAGCGAAATTCCGCCGCGCTCATACCTTTCGCAGCCGCAAAATAGGCATCTACGATCCCTAAATACTCCCGCATGCTCCCGCCGTAAAAGCTTAGCTGTAGCCCGAAGCGCTCGCTTAGGCTGATTCGCTCGTTCGCCGCGTCGCTTAGGTGCAGCTCGCCGCAGCTTATCTGCGCAGCGTCGTTGTCGCTTGCGCATTCGCCTACGATGTGGCGGCGATTGGATGTCGCATACATCAGCACGTTGTGCGGCGCACGCTCCAGCGAGCCCTCTAGCAGCGGCTTAAGGTGCTTGTAGCCGCTCTCGCCGAGCTCAAAGCTCAAATCATCGCAAAAGATGATAAATTTAAAGTTCGTTTCGCGGATCGCATCGATTATATCCACGAGATAGCCCAGATCGTCCCTGCCGATCTCAATGATCTTAAGGCCTTGCGGGATAAATTTAGAAAAAACCGCTTTTGCAAGGCTTGATTTGCCGCAGCCGCTCTCGCCCCACAAAAGTGCGTGGTTGGCGCTGCAGCCGCGTAGGAAGGCGTCAGTGTTTTTTATAAGAGCCGATTTTTGGCTCTCTAGCCCCACAAGCGCGTCAATACCCGTGAAATCGATATCGCGAACGATCTTTAGCGCCTTTTTATTCGCGCGAAAGACGGCGACCTGTGCCGTGCGCCAATCAATCGCGCTAAAATCGCTGAAATAAATTTGCTCGCCGGCGCCGCTCTGCGCGCTTTTTAGGACGGCTTGCGGCGCTAAATTTAAACCGCTCGCCGCGTTTAAATTTAGCTCTTCGCTTCTGCTTTTGCTCGCGCTTTTTTTGATATTTTCATCGCAAGTTCGCATTTTTTAGCTCCCTTCGCAGATAGATTAAAATTTCGTTTATCACGTCGTCATCGTCGCGCGTCTGTGCTTTTAATCGCACCTTATCGCCGTTTGCAAGGGTGATCAAGATATTTTCGTCCATGCTCGAAATCACGCGCAAGCCAAGCTTCGTAGCCAAAACCTTAATCATCATCACGTCGATGAATTGCTTAGTGTAAATGTCCGCGCGCCCGAAGCGATCCTCGATCTCGCCGAAAATTTCAAGCACTTCGCTCGCCTCTGCGCACTTGCTAAGCCGCCTGTAAAGATCCAGGCGCAGGCGATCCTCTCTGATAAATTCCGAGTTTAAAAAGGCGTTTACCGAAATTTTAAGCTCCACGCTCGCAGCGGCGCTTTTCCTGCTTAGCAGCTTGCCGATCTCCTCTTCGAGCATCTTTAGATAAAGCGAGTAGCCGATCGCTTCGATATGGCCGCTCTGCGCCTCTCCGAGCAAATTTCCGCCGCCGCGAATCTCCAGATCGTGATACGCTAGCACCGAGCCGCTGCCCAAAAATGAGTTGCTCTCAAGCGCTACGAGCCGTTTTAGCGCGTCCTGCGTAAGAGCGGTTTTATCCTCGATCAAAAAGTAGCAAAAGCCCTGTTTGTTGCTGCGCCCGACGCGGCCGCGCAGCTGGTGCAGATCGGCGATGCCGAATTTACCAGCGTTTTCGACAATGATCGTATTTACGCGCGGCATGTGGATGCCGCTTTCTACGATGCTGGTGCAAAGTAGCAGATCGTATCCGCCTGCTACAAATTTTAAAATTTCATCCTCCGTCGTTTTAGCGTCGATCTTGGAGTGCAAAATTAAAATTTTAAGGCTCGGCAAAATTTCAAGCAGTTTCTTTTTGGCGTTTTGCATCGTCGCGATGTGGTTATGGACGTAAAAAATCTGCCCGCCGCGTCGCAGCTCGCGCGAGATCGCCTCTTTTATGATCTTTTCGTCCCACTGCTTGACGAAGGTGCGCACGTCCAAGCGGTCCTGCGGCGGACTAAGCAACGTGGAGTAGCTTTTAATCGAGCTTAGCGCCATATTCAGGCTGCGCGGTATCGGCGTTGCGGACATACTAAGCAGGTGCGAGGCGGCGCTTTTCTCTTTGAGCCGCTCCTTTTGCTTAACGCCGAATTTATGCTCCTCATCGATGATTATAAGCCCTAAATTTGCGGGGTTTAAATTTAAAAGCGAGTGCGTGCCGACCACGACGATCGCCTCGCCGCTTTGCAGGCGCTTTAAAATTTCACTCTTTTGCCTCGCGCTGCTAAAGCGATCGAGCTTGAAAACGGAGATTTCAAACTCCCTAAAGCGCTCGCTAAGCGTAGCATAATGCTGCGAGCTAAGTAGCGTCGTAGGCACGAAAAACAGCACCGAATGCCCACTTCGGATGCAAGCAAAGATCGCATTCATCGCGACCTCGGTCTTTCCAAAGCCCACGTCGCCGCTAAGCAGGCGGTCCATCACCTTGCCGCTTTGCAGATCCGCCAAAATCGCACTTACCGCCTTTTGCTGATCGCTCGTATAGCTAAAGCCGCTTGCGCTTAAAAATTTCGCATAATCTGCGCTTTCGTTTTTGATGATGAGCCCCCGCACCAGCTCGCGCTTTGCCGCCAACGCAATGATCTTTGAAGCGATCGCAAAGAGCTTTTCGCGCACTCGCTCCTTGATTTTTGAAAAGCTCGCCCTGCCCAGATGATCCAAGCTCACCGCGCCGCCGCTTGCGACGTAGCGATCGATCTTATTTAGATACTCTACCGGCAGCAGCAGCTTGTCACCGCCCTCGTAGAGTAGGGATACAAACTCCTTGCTGCGCCCCATCACCTCGATGAGCTCAAGCCCGTTAAATTTAGCGATACCGTGATCTTCGTGCACGACAAAATCGCCCACGTTTAGCTCATCCAGAGCCAAGCTCGATCTTCGCATGCGCTTTTTAGGCGCCGCTTTGTTTAGCGAAAGGATGATCCGCTCGGCGCTTATTAAATTTACGACGAAATCCTCGCGTAAAATTTCGATATTGCTAAATCCGCTAAGATCAAACGGCGCAAGCAGGGCGTCGTTTCGCGCGATCAGCGTGATAGCCTCGCTGCGGTGAAATTCAAAAAATTCATGCGACGGCGTCACGGCGAGGTCTTTAAATTTACGCGCCGCGGGCAGTACCTCGATCGCGTCTAAAAAATCCAAATTGCGCTCGGAAAAAATTTCATCCTTTTTGATCTCGTGCAGCAAGACGCAATCAAACGCCTCCGTGTAATCGACGAAGCCATCGATAAACCAAAACCCGAGCGAGCCCAGATCGCGCGCTAGCGCGTCGCTATCCGCGCGCGATATCTTTTCGCTCACGCTCTCAAACTCATCCTCGCTTAAATTTGCCAAAAACGGCGCTATCTCGGTCTGCGCAAGTTCATCTTTTTCGCTTTTTTGCGTCGCGACGTCAAAGCGCCTGATACTCTCAACCCTCTCGCCGTCGAGCAGAATTCTAATCGCGCTTTCGCCGCCTACCGAAAAAATATCGATGATCTCGCCACGGAAGCTAACCTCGCCCATGCTTTCGACGATGTCGCGCACATCGTATCCAAGGCGTAAAATTTCCTCTTTCAGCTCACTTAAGTTTAATTCACCCCCAAATTTTATATTTAACGGGCGCAGATGGCTTGCGGCGGGGAGCTTATTTAGGATCGTGCGGACGGGAGAGATTAAAATTTTTTTGCCGCTTGCTTTGTAAAACGCGCTAAGAGCAGTGCTGATACCTGCTAGCTCACCCATGTAGCTACGCAGATCCTCGCCAAAGCTCGCTCTAAAATCTGGCAGGCAAAAGGCCGCGTAGCCCATAAATTTTAGCACCTGCTCGCACGCCGCGGCTTCCTTTTCATCCTCGCATATCAAAAGCTCTTTTTGGTTTTGCAAAAAGTATTCATAAACCTCGGCTTGCATTATTTAAACCTTTCGATCTGGTGCTGCACGACGTTTGCGATCTCCTGCCACGATACGTTAGGCTCTAAGGTCGAGATATTTTTGAAATTTTGCGCGTTCCAGCTCATAAAATTTGCAGGATCAACGCTTTGAGCCAAAAACCTAACTTCGTAATGCAGGTGCGGACCGGTGCTGTAGCCGGTGTTACCGCTATAGCCGATGAGATCGCCCTTTTTAACCCAAGAACCGGGCGTTACGATCGCGGAGCTAAGGTGGCCGTAGCGGGTTTCAAAGCCATAATTGTGCGATAGAATCACTAAAATTCCATATCCGCTGCCACTGCCGCCTGCAAACTGCACAAAGCCCTCTGCCGTCGCAAACACCGGAGTGCCCTCGCTTGCTCGCAAGTCAATGCCGTGGTGCATCCTCATAACGCCGCTGATTGGATGAGTGCGCATCCCAAAAGGGCTAGTGACGCCGCGATACTGCATCGGAAGTCCATTAGGCACAGCGCTAAGAATCGCGCTCGCCGTTTTTTCGCTAGCTGCGATATGCGCGCCGGAGCCCTTTTTACGCTCCTTTTTCATCTCATTCATCGCAAGCATTACCTGGATATCACTATCCAGCCCGCCTCCATCGTCTTCGCGTCCGTCCAGCTTGGCAAGCACCTCCTCGTTTTTACCCTCAAGGGCGATATTTTGCTCTTTTAGCGCGAGATTTTCGGCGTATAGGGTTTTGTTTAGCTCTTTTAAATTTGAGCGGTCGCTAGCGAGTTTAAAGATCGCAAAAAACAAAACTAGCAGAAAAATTACGAAAAACGCGGATAAAATTTTAAGCTGAAATCTAAAATTTTCGCCAAAATACAGCGTCTTGGTGCCAAAGTGATCGCTTAGGGTAAGTTTAGTTTTAGCCACGGCGCGCCTCAAGCCATAAAATGAAATTTTCTACCAAATGAAACGAGCCGAAAACCAAATACTCCTCGTCCGCTCTAAGCTCGCCGCGAAACGGCGAATGCGGAATTTTAAGCGCGTCAAGCGCACGGGTTATCGCCTCTGCTGCCATTTCGCGATCCGCAACCTCGTAGTTAAAGATCTCCACGCGCTCTACCACGGGTGCTAAAGTCCGTAGCACCGCGGCTACGTCTTTATCGGCAAAGGCGTTATAAATCAGCACGATCTTTTTGCCTCCGTAGATTTCGGTAATTTCGCGGGCGACTTGCTGTGCCGCAAGCTCGTTGTGTCCGACATCCACGCGTAAATTCGGCGCCAAAACTTCCATCCTGCCGCATAAATTTAGAGGCGGCAGCTGTGAAATTTCAAATTTCAAATTTAAAAATTTCATCGCGGCAAGCGCTAGGGCTAAATTTGAAATTTGAAATTTAGGCAGATTATTGTGCGCGCAAAACTCCGCGATCTGCGCTTGCTCGCTCTTGCTTAAAAGCTCTGCTGCAAACCTCAAATGAGTTCCTTTTTGCTCTGATATCTGCCGCGCGATACGAAGCGGAACCTCGCTCATCTCATCGCTTAAAATCGCTTCCTTATCCATCGTAATGAGCTTGGTGTGGGCGATCTGCTCTAGATTTTGTCCTAGCATACCCAAATGATCGGTGCCGATCGGCGTAAAAAGCGACAGCATGCGCCCAAAGCTCGACGTAGCGTCAAACTCGCCGCCCATCCCCGCCTCGATCACGCAGTAATCGCAATCCCTAAAAAGCACTGCCGCCGCAAGAGTGAGATACTCGAAATACGACAGGCTATCTTTAAACTCCGCGGGCAAGCTCTCTTGCAAAAACTCATGCGCGAAATCAAGCTCCTCATCCGTAGCATCGCGCCCTAGCGAAATGGGAGGCGAGCTTTGAGCGGATTTAAAATTTGATCCTAGCGGAGATTTAAAATTTTGCTCCGGCGAGAATTTTAAATTTTGCTCAGACGGCGATTTGAGATCTTGAGAATTCCATAAATTTTGTATAGAAGCAGAATTTTGCGTATCGATCGAATTTCGCGCGATAAAATTCTGCTTGCTACAAAAATTTTGCGTGGTAGAAACACAGTTTTGCAG
>NZ_CALIJA010000106.1 GCF_938017615.1 uncultured Campylobacter sp.
TTTCAAAAACGCTTTGCAAAATTTAGGCTATATTAAAGCTTAAAATACGCCTATTACGCATTTCTTGACTATTCAAAATTTTTTACTTCTTAAAAATCAAAATTTTAGCCATTTAAAATTTATACTTGAATTTAAACTGCAATTTAATTAAACATTAAAAATCTTTGTATTATTATTCGCCGCGTTAATAATCAATTCTATAATCATTAAGTAAGGAAATATGAATGTTTAGAAGATTCTCTCTCTCTCTCTCTATGCCTCGCTGCTCTTTTATGGCTCGCTTTACGCGGAAGAGCCGACCAACTCACAAGAACTCGGAACTATCCAGGTAACGGGCAATGTCGATTCGCAAAGCGTAGCCGAGCAAAAGGTCGGCGAAACCAAAACTACCGCGCAGACTATCAAGAAGCAGCAGATCACCGATAGTAGAGACTTGGTGCGATACCAAACCGGTATCACGGCGGTCGAGACGGGCAGATTCGGCGCTAGCGGATACGCCGTTCGCGGCGTGGACGAAAACCGCGTGGCTATCACGGTGGACGGGCTTCGCCAAGCGGAGACTCTAAGCTCGCAGGGCTTTAAAGACCTCTTTGAGGGGTATGGAAATTTTAATAACACAAGAAACGGCGTAGAGATGGAAAACGTCAAAACAGCCAATATCACCAAAGGAGCCGACTCCATAAAAGCGGGAAGCGGTGCACTCGGCGGATCGGTAATGTTTGAAACCAAAGACGCCAGGGATTTCTTGACGGAAAAGAACTATCATTTCGGCTTTAAACAGGGCTATCAAAGCGTCGATAGTCAAAATTTTCACTCCTTCACCGGTGCAGCTAGATACGGCTGGTTTGATCTTTTGGTTATAAACACCGATAGACACGGACATGAGAGAAAAAACTATTTCTACGACATATATGATAGTAAAGAGGACAAACTTCATATAGGAAAAACTCGTGAAAAGGCAGACCCATATACCATAACCAAAAAAAGCACACTCGTAAAGGTAGGGTTTCAGCCAGGCGATGAGAATAGATTTTCCGTTGGGATAGACGATTATAAGCTAAATTCTGACGGTGAAGATTTTTCTTATACATTAAGACAGGGTTTTCGTCCAAATGCTCCAGAAGTATATGGAGATAGGACAAACCACGATAGCTCAACCAGAAGAAACGTGCAATTTGCCTATGAAAATTTTAGCGAGACGCCGCTTTGGGATCATGTTAAAATTTCATATTCAAAGCAGAGTATTAAAAACCGTGCGATAAACAGAGAGGGCTGCCAAGGAAGTGCTTGCCAGCAAACACAAAATCCATCGGGAATGCATCTAAATGAAAACTCAAGTGGATATGATCTCGTAGATAAAGATAATAAGCCACTTAGTGTCGATCCTACTCCTGGTGGTTGGCAAGAGGGCGCTATTAGAGATGGTTCTGGCAATGCGCTTTCCCGTTATTCCGATTATACAATCAAAGATGGACTTTATTTAGATTGTTCCAAAATAGATTGCAATAAAAAATTTAAAGTATTGAAAGAAACATACGATGGGGATACTTGGGATTATAACTATGAATTGGTAGAAAGAGAGATAGAAAAACATACTCTTCCCGACGGAAGGGTTTACGGAACTATAAAAAAAGATTCCAGCGATGCAGACGATATGACGAAAGAACATAAATTATTTTTTCTAACTCCGTATACAGATGGCTATAATCGTATAATATATTCCGATAGGACATTAGAGACCAATACCCAGCAATTAAATTTGGATTTTGAGAAAGAGCTTAACCTATTTAACGTCATTGATAACTCCATATCATACGGCGGGCTTTTTGATAGAACAGATAAATCCATGATCAATAGAGACGGATTTTATGAAGGAAATTCGCAATGGTGGAATGATATATTTTTTGGCAAAACAGCCAAGGGAGTAATAAATCCGGATTGGAATAGGCTTGGAAGATTAAGAAATAATACTACTGACATTAACACCTATCTGATTCCGGTGCAAACTACGACTACGGCAAGCTATATCGGAGATGAAATTCAAATAACCAAATATGTAGGCTTTGATCTTGGCTACCGCTACGACAAGGTAAAGCATAAACCAAAATATACAGGCTATCCCGAAGTGCCAAGGGGTATGATAATAGGTCTTTGGGTGCCCTATCCTTATAATCCTTTTGACGGAACCGGAACATATAGCTATAAATCCTCTTATGGAGAGGAAAATTATCAGCAAAATTTAAAATTCCTGTTAAGAGAGAAGGAATACAAAAGCGGCTCATATAAACTAGGTCTAAATTTAGACCCGCTGGATTGGATGAGAATACAGCTAAAAAGTTCTAAAGGTTTCCGCGCTCCGACATCGGATGAGGCATATATGACCTTTAAGCATCCGGACTTTTCTATCCGTCCAAATATCGACCTGGAAGCCGAGATCGCAAGGACAAAAGAAGTCGCCCTTACCTTTTATAGCGAGAGAAGCCGCATAACTTTCGATGTTTTTAAGACGGATTATAAAAATTTTATCGATCTTGAATTTTTGGGAAATTTACAGGTCGTAGATCAGCAGATACCGTATCCGTTTTATCAAAACGTAAACCGAGATAGCGCCAAAGTTCATGGATTTGAGATAAATACCCATCTGGAGCTCGGCGATGTATCGGAGAGCCTGGAGGGATTTAGGCTGGGATATAAATACAGCAAACAAAAAGGCAGAATGTCGTGCGCCAGCAACGGCTCAAACGCCAATAATTCAAACTCCGGATGCAGCAGGGGCGAAGAGGTGCCGATGAATGCGATCCAACCGCCTACTTCCGTCTATAATATCGGCTATTCTACGCCCGGCGACAAATATGGCATTGATCTTTTCATCACCGACGTAGGAGCCAAGAAACGCAAAGATACCTACAATATGTATTGGAAAAGCCAAATCGAAAGAACGGATCCATATTGGGGGCATATCGATGCTTCTATAGTAAACGGAGAGCCCGTAACCGATAATACCAAAGGTTGGCGAAGCGGTGATTATACGGTAGTGGACGTTATTGCTTATGCAAAGCCGCAAAAAAATTTTAACTTTAGTCTAGGCGTTTACAACCTAACTAACGCCAAATATATCACTTGGGATAGCGCGCGCTCGATCAGGGCTTTCGGAACGGTCAATATGATCGATCAAGCGACGGGTGCGGGCATCGGTAGGTTTTACGCGCCGCGCAGAAATTTTAGATTTAACTGGGAGGTAACGTTTTAGTCCTTGGTGTGTTTCGATCCAAAATTTAAAACGAATTTGGATCGAAGTCTCGATTTGATCGAATTGAGCCCTGCTTTGTAATTTACGCTTTAAATTTATATCCAATGAGCCTTTACAACGCAAGAGCAAGATCGCTTCGTATTTTTGGCATTTCGATAAAATTTTTAGCGATATAATTTTTGCCGAACGGTAACATTTTGCGCGCGTATTAAATTTATATATCGCTGCTTTCGTTTATGTGGTTTTGGCTCAGAACCTACCGCCATGCGGTATAAATTTTACATTTCTATCGATAAAGCCTTTTTTACTAAGGTCAAAGACAAACTTTCATATCACCTAAATTTGCTCGCTGTATGATCCTAATAAAGACGAGTTAGAAGCACCGAAGACATTTGACAACCGCACGCGAAACTACGGCAGCTGGATGAGACCTACGATAAGGCGCACAAGACGATGCTTAAGACAAATGATTTTTTATTTATGCGTTAATACGCGGAAAAATAAAGACAAATTAGCCTCTATTTTTCTCGATTTCATATAAAATTTTGATTTTTTTACAAGCTCTTTGCAAGATGCAGAACCCTAAGGCAATATATAATAAAATGGACAACTTACTAATGCCGTAAAACCATATGGGAAATGTTACGATTAAAAAAACTATTAATATAAAATCCCAAATTATAGCTAGAGCCTGTTTCACTCTCATATAATTTGAATACTTAGCTAAAATCGAAATATGCGTTATGCTGGGCGACTCAGGGGAAAGATAACAATACGTTACCTCGACTATATCGCCGTTATCAGCAAACCATTGATCGGGATAGTCGAAAAATCTTATTCCTTTTACCTCAAATGTTATATACAGTCCGTCTCGCCCCCAGTCTGTTTCTAAGTTTTCTATCTTGCCGATAATTGTGAAAAATTTCAATTCACTTGAAGCTTTCTTTTTTAAATGCCACATTATTTTCCTCCAAATTTCGGTAAAATTTCGTAAAATATGCGCTACTTTCTGTGGCGTTCGCACTAAAATTTTAATTTTTGCACACCCGCATCAAGATAGGCGAGAAGTCCCATCAAAATCAATGTTAACGACACGCAATCATAGAAATTTGCTAAAACCGAGCAGCGTATGCGAAAACATACGCCCTTAATCTCAAAAAGCGCGAATATGTTGATACCTTTGCGCAATGTATGGACGCGCAAATTTCGATTCTGCCCGTGATTTTGCTTTTAGCTTCGGATTTTGGCAAAAGGTTCATATCTATAGTCCGTGCGCAAAATTCGCCACCGAAAGGTACGGCGGATTAAAATGCATAGAATTGTAAAGTTGAGCTTACTTACGATAATGTTTAAAGTTCCGTCCTGCGCGAGTTAAATTTTATATAATTTTAAAATCGAGCCAAACCCGAGCATACATTCGATCCCGGGGATTTTTTATAAAATTTCAAAATTTTAAATCGCTGCTTTCAACTAAAATTTTAAATTTCCGAATTCTCACACGCCATAGAAATTCAAATTTCGCAAATTTAAAAATTTGAATCGGATGTGCAAATTCGGCATAAATTAAAACCATGTAAATTTTAAATTTCGCTCGAATGCAGCGCAAATTTAAACGTTAAATCTAAAATGCATCACGTCGCCGTCTTGCACGACGTAGTCCTTGCCCTCAAGGCGCATTTTGCCCGCTTCTTTCGCCCTACCCTCGCCGCCGCACGCGATGAAATCATCAAATCCGATCACCTCGGCTCTGATAAATCCGCGCTCAAAGTCGTTGTGGATCACGCTCGCAGCCTTTGGAGCCTTCCAGCCCTTCGTGATCGTCCACGCGCGCACCTCCATCTCGCCTGCGGTAAAGTAGCTGATGAGGCTGAGCTTTGCGAAGGAGCGCTTGATGATGAGCTCCAGCCCGCTTTGCTGCGCGCCCAGGCTCTGCAGCATCTCGTGCGTCTCCTCGTCGCTTAGCCCTATGAGCTCCTCTTCGATCTTGGCGCAGAGCTTGATCACCTCGGCGCCACGGGCGTTTGCATATTCTCTTACGCGCGCGACATATTCGTTATCTTGCGCGATGCCGTCTTCGTCCAAATTTGCGCCGTAGATTACGTCCTTGGCGCTAAGCAGGCGCAGCTCGCGATTTAAAGCGATGTAGCTTTCGTCCTCTTTGAGCGCGAAATTTGAAGCGGGCTTGCCGTCGTTTAGATGCGCTAAAAGCTCGTTTGCCACGGCTAGCGCCTCTTTAGCGCCCTTTTGATTTGCTTTGGCTTCTTTGCTGAGGCGCTCAATCTTGCGACCAAGCTGCTCGATGTCCGCTAAAATAAGCTCGGTTTCGATGATCTCGATGTCGCGGATAGGATCGACGCAACCTTCGACGTGGGTTATGTCGCCGCTTTCGAAGCAGCGCACGATATGAAGGATGATCTCGCACTCGCGGATATTTGAAAGAAATTTATTCCCCAGCCCCTCGCCTTTGCTTGCTCCGCGTACGAGGCCCGCGATATCGACAAACTCGATGGTCGAATGCACGATGCGACCGGGCTTAACGATCTGTGCTAGCTTGCCAAGCCTGGCATCAGGCACAGGTACGACCGCTTTATTGGGCTCAATCGTGCAAAATGGATAGTTTTGCGCCTGCGCGTTTTGCGCGCCGCTAAGTGCATTAAAGGTGGTGGATTTGCCGACGTTCGGAAGCCCTACGATCCCTACTGAAAGCCCCATCTACGCGTCCTTCAGCTCTTTGGCTAGAGCCTGCAAGAAGTATAGGCTAGCTCTCACGCCCGCGCCAGTCGCGCCCGCGGCGTAATAGCCCCACGCCTTTTCCAGATACGCAGGCCCTGCGATATCTAGGTGCAGCCACCTGTCTTTATACTCCTCTTTTATAAATTTATCTAAAAATAGCCCCGCAGTTATCGCGCCGCCGTATCTGCTGGAAGCGCAGTTGGAGATGTCTGCGATACTGCTTTTAATTAGCTCGCGCAGATAATCGTTAAATTCCAAAATGCTAAATAGCTCGCCGCTGCAGCTGCTAAGATCTTTAAATTTACGCTTTAGCTCCTCGCTGTTTCCCATGATGCCACTCGTATATTCGCCTAGCCCCACGACGCAAGCGCCGGTAAGCGTCGCCATATCGATTAGCAGATCGGGGGCAAGATCCTGCGCGTAGCTTAGGCAGTCGGCAAGCACGAGCCGCCCCTCCGCGTCGGTGTTTCGCACCTCGATACTTACGCCGCTGCGGCTAAGTAGCACGTCGTCGGGTTTATACGAATCGCCGCCGATCATATTTTCAGTAGCGCCGATGACCGCATGTATCTCAAACGGTAGCTCAAGCTCGGCAGCGCCTTTGATGATACCCATTGCAGCGAGCGCGCCGCTTTTGTCGCTTTTCATCGTAAGCATATAATCGCTCGGCTTCAGACTTAGCCCGCCGCTGTCGTAAGTAAGCCCTTTGCCCACAAAAACGACGCGCTTTAGGCAGCGCTGCGGTTTATAGATCAGATGGATGAGGCGCGGCGGATGAGCGCTGGAGCGATTGACCGCCAAAAACGCATTCATATTCTGCTCGCGCAAAAAGTCCTCGTCGTAAATTTTAACGCTCACGTCGTCGTAGTTCGAGGCTAAAATTTCAGCCTCGCTCGCCATCTTTTCGGGCGTGTAAATTTCAGGGATCTCATTGACGCCGTCGCGCGCAAAATTTGCAGCGCTCGCCATCACGATGCCCTGCTGCACGCCGTAATTCATCTTTTGCACGTCGGGGCTACCGCCGCCGTATTCCTGCGTCGAGATTAAAATTTCATTCAAGCTAGAGCTTTTTTTATCGCTTTTATATTTGTTAAACTCATAACCGCCCAAAAGCACGCCCTCGACCATCGCCATCGTGCTTCTGCGGTCGCAGCCGCATTTGTAAAAGGCGATTTTAAAATTTTTGATCGCGTAGCCCTTAAGCGCGTTGTATGCACTCGCAAGTGCTGTGCGGACGCGGTCATATTCTAGCGCCTTGACGCCGATGTACAGCCGTCCGCTCTCGGCAAGCAGCAGATTGCCCTCACCTTTATAGTTAAAAAGCGCAAACTTATCCGCGTCTTTAATAAATTCGTGATTTAAATTTTTATCTACAACCAAAATAACTTCAAAATCCGCCTCTATCTCGTTAATTTTACGATCTAGCAGTTTTACTTTCATCTCGTTCCTTTCGTGAGTTCATAAAGTGATTTTCCATACGTTTAAATAACCTAAAAAATAGATATAAAATTCCGCCTATGATAGGTATAGCAAAATACCAGTGTTGCTCGATTAGCCGCAGCCCGCTCCAGATCTCCTCGCCAAAATACCACGCCAAAACCATCGTCGCGCCCGACCAGCACCAAGCACTAAAAAGATTGATAATCGCAAATTTCTTTGCGCTGTAGCGAGTGATACCGATACTCATCGGGATGATGACGCGGAAGCCATACATATAGCGCTGCATTAAAATTATCGGCCAACCGTAGCGTTGCAAAAGCAGGTGCGCGATCGCAAATTTTCGGCGCTGTGCCGCGAGCTTTTTACTGATATATTTTTTATTGTAGCGACCGATATAAAAATAAAACTGATCGCCACAAAATGCCCCAAGCCCCGCAACAAAGATACCTAGCGGCAAATTTATATGTCCCTCGTGCGCCATTATGCCGCCTAAAATCAGTGCGATTTCGCCTTCTAAAATACACCAAACAAAAAGCACGATATAGGCGTATTGGTGGTATTCTTGTAATAAATTTTTAAGTAGCTCTTCCAAAATCACGCCTCTAAAACGCAATAAACGTTTGTGCGACGCGAAAACTCGCCTAGATCGTTTAACTCGCGCAAATTTAATAAAAAGCACGCCTCGACGCACTTGGCCTGCGTCTGCGCGATGAGATCTAATGCCGCTCGTGCGGTGCCTCCGGTGGCGATAAGATCGTCAATTAGAAGCACCTTGGCATCCTGCACGCCGGAGAATGCATCCACGTGCATCTCGACCTGATCGAAGCCGTATTCAAGGCTGTATTTTTGCGAAATCGTGATATAAGGAAGCTTCTTTGGCTTTCTAATCGGCACAAAAGCGACCCTCAACCTCGCAGCAAGCGCCGCTGCAAAAATAAATCCGCGACTTTCTATGCCTACTATGTAATCAAGTCCGTAATCAGCATAGCGCTCGGCTAGATGATCAAGCAGGAAATTAAACGCCTCGCGATCGCCTACGAGCGTCGTGATATCGTAAAACAAAATACCGGGCTTTGGGAAGTCGCGCACGGTGCGGATCGAGCGAAATAAATAGCTTTTTTGCTCGCTGCTTAGGCTTTTCATAGCTTACCTCTTTTCAATCTTGCGTTTTGGATTTTTAAGCTGCAGTTTTCGCTCTCCTCGTTTTGCAGAGCCTCAATGCCGAAGCGAAGGGCAGTTTTGAGCTTTTCGTTATCGCTTTTAAGCTTTGAAATTTTCTGCTCGCTTTTACGAAGAAGGGCGTAAATTTTAGAATTTTTTCGGATCGATAGAATAAGTAGCGCTGCAAAAAATAGCGCTAAAACACCCAATGCTACGCTCATTGCTCGCCTCCTTCATTTGGATTTGCAAAGCGGCGCATAGTAGCGAGTGTTGCGTTAAAATACGCACTAGAAAGATTTGCTCCCTTTAAATTTATGCTCGTAATAGCAGAATTCTCATCTGTTAAACCCGCACTAGCGCAATTTACGTTTTCTGGCTTAACGCTCATGCAAACAGAATTTTTAGCCTTGAAATTTATAATTGCTGGGTTCAAACTGACAAAATATTTGTGGCTAGCTTTTTGAGCGAAATTTTTCTTGCAAACGCTCGCGCGCGTAAAATTTAACGTAGAATTTGTGCTAGTGGAATTTTTATCTAGCGGATTTTTCTCATTAAAGATTATCTTTGCGTGCGTCGAATCTAAATTTATATGACGTGCACCGCAAAAGCCTATCAAGGAATTCTCGCCGGTAAATAAGGAATTTTTATCGTTAAAGCTCCGTGCAAAATTTGACGCAGAATCCATGCCGATGGGATTTTTGCAAGAAGGATTTTTACCGCTGAAGTTTGATTTGGAATTTCGTCCGTTTAAATTAGCGCTACAGTTTTGTTCCGCAAAATTTTGAGCGGAATTCTGCATGAAATTCTCCCCGTCAAATCCAAGCATGCAATTCGCACTACCGCAAGCGCCTAGCTTTGCGACGCGCTTAATGTGCCTACCGCCCGCAAAATCGGTACTAAAAAATGCCTTAATCATATCTTCAATCACCAGCGCGCCCATTAATCGCTCGCCGAAGGCTAGAACGTTGGCGTCGTTGTGCTCTCTAGCTAGTCTAGCGCTCGTTGCGTCATGACACAGCGCGCAGCGGATGTGAGCGTGGCGGTTTGCGGCGATGCTGATACCGATGCCCGTACCGCAGATAAGAATTCCATAAATGCCATAACTTGTGGAATTTAAAATTTTATCTTTGCTCGCATTCTGGCTTACGGCTGCGTTTACGCAGGTAATCATGCTTTCGCTAGCGTTAAAATTTTGACGACTAGCGTTTTTAACAGCGTTAAAATTTTCATTTTTCCCGCTGCATTGTACGGCGTCGTTAAAATTTCCGCAGCCGTTTATGCTTGCGTCAAAATTTTCGTTGTCACTTGCTTCGGAATTTTCCGCGGCCGCAGCGGAATTTTCGCCGTCGTTTTCTTTAAAATTTTCACTTCTCGCGCAGGCTTCACATTCGGCTAAAATTTTATCCGCCAGCGCGCCCGCGAAATCGGGATAGTCCACGCTCGCTTCGGCACTATGCGTGCCAAGATCGACCGCTTCGTAACCTAAAGCGGCGAGCGCTTTTTTAGCTTGTTCTTTGGCACGAAAGCCCGCATGATCGCTCGCTATGAAAATTTTATTTATTTGCATTGCCGCTCCTTATTTTTGCTCATAGATTAGGCTCTCGTCGTTTTGCAAGGTATCGACAAAGCGCCCGATTCGCTCCCAGCGGATCTTGCGATCGGCATCGATACTAAAATATGTAAACCACGGCTTACCGACGATCAGACGATAAGGTACCGGACCCCAGAAGCGGCTATCGGCGGAATTATTGCGATTATCACCTATCATAAAATACTCATCCTGCGGCACTTTGATGTAAAAGGCATTGAAGCTTATCCCAGCAGCTTCGAAGCTGTGAGGAATTTCGCTTAGACTAATGGGCTTCATAGAAAATTCACCCTTCTCAAGTGCGATTTTGACATTTGTTAGCATCGAGTTCTTAGCATTAGGGTCGTAGTGAATGCCCTTAAATTTATACGGCTCTTTGACATATTTTTCGCCACCTAAAATCACAATGTCGCGGGCATCATAGTTCGCAGCAATGAACTCGTCACCTTCATGCGGACGAAGGTAGAAATTATTCAGATCAAATATCACCTCGTCGCCGCCTACGGCAAAATTTCGCTTTACAAAGTGCATTTTTTCATTAAGCGGATAGCGAAAAACCACGATGTCGCCGCGTTTCGGACCCTCGCCTCGGATGATATGCCCATCTCCGTCGCTATCAGGAGCTACCTGCCACTCTACAAACGGAATATGCGGGGTCGGGATGCCGTAGCTAAATTTTTTAACGAATAAAAAATCACCCTCCAAAAGCGTAGTGCGCATCGATCCGCTGGGGATCACGAAGGCTTGCGCAACAAAAAGAATGACGAATAAAACGACGATGACCGTCCCCGTCCAACTCGATAAAAAGTGATAAATTTTGCTTAGTATTTTCATTTAGGCTCTTTGTCTTAAGCGATTTTTCGCCGATTTTATCGTATTGCTCAAAAGCATCGCAATCGTCATCGGTCCCACGCCTCCGGGCACGGGCGTGATGAACGAGCATTTTGGCGCGACTGCTTCAAAATCGACGTCGCCTCTTAGCTTGCTGTCCTCGCCGCGATTGATCCCTACGTCGATCACCACTGCGCCTTGTTTTACCATATCGGCGCCCACAAAATGCGCCTTGCCGACCGCCACGACCAAAATATCGGCGTCTGCGCAAAGTTGCTTTAGGTTTTTCGTCTTACTATGAGCGATAGTGACGGTAGCGTCGGCATTTAGAAGCAGGCTAGCCATCGGCTTTCCTACGATATTGCTACGACCCAGCACGACGGCATTTTTGCCCGCGATCTGCACGCCGTATTCCTCAAGCAGGCGCATCACGCCAAGCGGAGTGCAAGGCACAAAACCGTCCGAAAGCCCGCTAGTAAGCTTGCCTACGTTTATCGCACTAAATCCGTCCACGTCCTTTTGCGGGCTTATTTTTTCTAAAATTTTATTCGTATCAATGTGCTTTGGAAGCGGCAACTGCACCAAGATGCCGTCAATGCTTTCGTCTTCGTTTAAATTTTCTATCAGTTCTAAAAGCGCCGCCTCGCTCACGTCGGAGCTCAAGCGGTGCGCTACGGATCGGATCCCACAGGCGGCGCAGGCTTTTTCCTTGCTCGCGACATAGGTCTTACTCGCCGCGTCCTCGCCTACCAAAATCACCGCCAGCGCGGGCTCTACGCCCTTTTCGGCAAGATCCGAAGCGTCCGATTTGATCTCATCTTTTACCTTCGCGCTTATGCTTCTGCCGTCGATTAAAGTCATTTAAAGCCTTTTTGAGAAATAGGGAATGTTACCCTAAAATTTATAAAATTTAGATTTATTTCGCGGATTTTACGGGAATTTTAAAGCGATTTTTAAATGAAATTCCGCAGCTTTAGACTAACGACATCTTACGTTAAATAGAATTTTAAGATAGCAAAATTTAAAGCCGGCGGAATTTAAGCTAAGCAAAATTCCGCCTATTGAGCTATGAATTTGCAGGGTTTATCGGAGCTGAGATTTCATAACGGGGCGAATGCCTTGACGCTGTTGAGCCTTTCTTACGGCATCCATACAACCACCGGTAGAGCAGCTTTGAGTGGGTTGCATCATAGGCTCTTTTTGTGGCTCTTGTTTGTGCGCTTGGCAGCCCGCTAGTATCGTTGCTGCAGCGACACATAAGATAAAATTTTTCATTTTGGTCCTTT
>NZ_CALIJA010000107.1 GCF_938017615.1 uncultured Campylobacter sp.
GAACGGATAAAATTTGCCTACAAAAGACGAGCTACAAAACAGAGGGTGGCGCCGTGCCGAGCTACGAATATGAAGTGAACCAAAACTACGACGCCAAAACCCGCCGCTTAGAAAAAATTTACAGAAAAAGCAGCGAAGAGGGAGCGTCCGTATCGAAAAGCTTTAGCAAATTTGACGAAAACGGCGAGCGCGAGATCGAAAATGTCGAATATGACTGGGACGCAAATACAAACAAATTACGCGAAACGGCGATAAGCAAGCAGGAGATCGCTGCTGACGGCTCGAAAATTTATTTTAGTCTGCAAAAGGACGGCAAGCTATACGAGGGTGAAAAAGCCGTCGAAAAGCGCGAAGGCAAAACGGAAATTTTGCAAAATTTCACGCTAAAAAAGGGCAGATGGACGCCGACGCACCTTACAAAAAGGATTGTCGATGAAAGCGACAGAAACAATTTCGTAGCGACCTATGAATGGGATGCTAAAGCGAAAAAATGGGCTCCGTACGAAAAATCGATATATCACTACAACGGCGATGTTTACGCAGGCTCCGAAGGCTACGCGTGGCGCGGCAAATGGGTACCGCTTAAAAAACATACCGTCTTTACGGCAGCGGACGGAACGCGCAGCGAGATAAATTTTATATGGAAGGACGGTGTCTGGCAGCGCGATGAAAAAATCTTGCGCAAGATCGAGCCTAAGTATAGGCGCTTTAGCGAGCTAAGATCGCGCTGGGACGCCGCAAAAAACGAGTGGAGAGAGTACTACAAAAACGTGCACGAGGAGACCGAGGAAGGCAGGCCTCTGCGCGAGCAAACCGTGCTTTGGCGCGAGGAGCTGCAGCGCTGGGAGGTCGTGTTTGAAAACGAGTTTAGCTACGACGCGCGCGGCAACGTGATAAAAAATCGCGCGGCTTCCGACGGCAAGCAGTACGAGTATATCTACGACTACGACGAGGCGGACAACAACATCTCGATCATCCTGCGCGAGCCTGATGAGAGCGGCAAATGGCACGAGACGCAAAGGACGCAAAACGTCTTTGAGCGGGGCATTTTAGCGCACGACGTCCTGGATCGCGGCTTCATCGGCGATTACATAGCTACGGACGAAAACGCGATCAAAAGCAGCAAGCAGTATTTTCTAAAGGACGGCGAGTTTAAGCTAAACGAAACTCGCGAGTGGGTTTACGGAAAATGCGGGCCGCAATAAAATTTGGAAAACCTCATGAACGAGCCTTATATCGTTAAAATTTCAGATAGCGACGCGATGATGTTCGGCTGAGAAGCGGACGAGCGGGTGCGCGAATTTGCCGCTAAATTTGACGGCTGGGAGTACGAAAGCGAGTTTGAGCGGACCAGCTATCTGCTCGGAACGGACGTTTTTATCGAGGTCGCGAGCGAGTAGAGCTTAAATGAAGGCACCTTACGCGCTCAAATTCCAACCGAAAAGGCTTTGGACGCTGACGGCGGCACGACGTTTTTAAGCCTGCGCGAATGGGACGGCAAAGAGCACTGGCGGGTTCGCGCGAGCGATGAAATTTTACGCGCCATCAGCGAGGACGAGGACGGCGGCGCGGCGTATCTGCTCCTTAGCCCGCGACATATCGCCGCAGAGGAGCTGCGAAACGCCTTTGAGGGCAGAGCGCCGCAGGAATTTGCGCGCATTATCGAAGCTCTCGAAGCCAAATACGACTGTAAAGACCGAATGCTCTGCTACGTCGTTTGCTATTTTACGCCGAAAGGCAAAGAGGGGATGTGGACGGACTTCGGCGTGCAAATTTAAAGCGCGGCGGATTAAATTTAAATTTGTCTGCGCAGCGCGCTTGCGCCGAATAGCGAGAGTTTGATCTTGCGTGCAAAACCTGCGCCGTATGGGGCAAGTGAAATTAAGCAATGAAATTTAAAATCGCCGCGACGATCGAAATGGGGTCAAAATGATAAAATCCATAAAATTTGAGGGCGAAAGCATCGAGGAGCTGGAGGTTTGGTACTACGCCCCAAAGCACGAATGTAGCGCCGCAGAGTTCGCGCAGCAGTGCGGCAAGCTCGTACGCGCGGACTTTGGGCTTGCCTCCCTTTACGAGATAAAATTTGAAAAATTCAAGTCCTGCGAGCCCGATGATTTTATGAAAGAGCGGATAACGGCTGCTTTGAGCGCGGCGGCTCTATCAGGCGAGCCTCGAAATTTCGCAATGGGCGGCGAGAACGACTGGGACTGGCAGGAGTGCTCGTTTGAGGCGAGCGGACAGCGATTTTTACGTATCTGGGCAACGTCGGCTTAATAAATTTAGCCCCGCTAGCGGGCTTTGAGGCGAAGTGCGAGTTTTTAAAATTTAAAGTTTCAAACGGCGCATACCATCGCGCCGAAACGCATTTCATCGAGCCTTAAATTTTAAAATTTCGGTCGCGAGCTTTCGGATTTTAAAATTTAAACGGCGCTGGGCTTTGAGGTGCAGCGCGAATTTTGCGGCGCGGTAAAATAGCAGCGCAAACGATAAAAAACGGCGCTCGCTAAGTAGAATTTTATAAAAGTTGAATGCGGCGCGCCGTATTTAGGACGCAAAAAGCTTAAACGGGCTTAGGAAGTAAATTTCGATCTAAATTTAGGCGAGACGCCAAAAATTTTAAAATTTAAACGCAAGGAGTGAAAAATGGATGTTTTGCAGAGTTTCGGGCAGGAGTATGTGCGACAGCTCAGAGACGGGTCGCTGGCGTGGTTGGATGCGGTTATGAGCGGGCGGATGAAAGGCGCTCGGTGCGAGCGGCTGTATGCATCGATAGCAGAGTTTTCGCCGCAGCAAAGGGAGGCGCTAAGGACGCTTTGCGCGCATCTTACCGATCACGTCCTGCATGAGACGCTAAGCTTTTTCGAGCAAAGCGAGCGCTGGCGGCTTGCGGACGAGGCAGGCGAAAATCTAGCCGAGCTCTCGGACGGGCTTTGCGGCGAGCTCTACGGCGAGGACGGCTGGATAGAGAGATTTAGCGGCTATCCCGCGAGCCTAAAATAATGCCCTACGGATTACGTGCCTGAGCGCCCTGCTTTGAGACAAATTTATTTGAAGGGAAAATATGAAAAACCTATTTCTAGCCGCGCTTGCGGCATTAGCATTTAGCGGCTGCGCGGGCTTAAAATGCGGCGCAAAAGACGGACGAGACGTCGCCGAGATCGACGTGCCCGAAGATGGCTGGACGAGATACCTAGGCACCGACGGCGAGATCAAGGAGGTCGCGTTTTTCACGGCATTTTTCTCGGGGCAGTTCCGCCCACACCCAAAAGATGGCGAAAAGATCGGCTTCGTGCTTACCAAAAAGAGCGGCGAACGCATACCGATAAGGCTCGGCAATATGTATAAGGCGGCAGACGGCGCATTTGCGCTCGCGGATCTTGACGCGGAGGCCAGCGTATGGCGCGGAGCCCGGGAACTACGCGGAGCGAAACGGGTAAAATTTTACAAATTTCAAGAAGACAGCGTCAAAGTGACGGACTATGAGGCGCAAGGCGGGCTTTGCGAGGCGTTTTACGCAGGCGAAAAGATAAGCGTCAAAAGCGTGCTAAGCCGCCACACGAGCAAGTCTGGCGGGACTAGCGGCGAAATTTCCACCGTGCAGACGCAGGGCGAAATATCGCGCGACGTCGTCAAGGCTTTAAACTCGCACGAAAAGCCGTCGCCGCAAAGCTCTAGCAAAAATTTAGCGAACAAAAAGAGCGCCGCGCAAAAAACCGATAGCGAGGCGTTAAAACCGGAGGCAGAGGCGCTAAAAAATATTATCTGCTACAGATAAAAACAAAGTCGATTGAAATTTCAGTTTAATGAGTAAAAATTTTGCTAAAATTTTAAATAAAAATATCTTTTCAAGGAGTAAAGTATGAGAAAAAGCGTTTTATTCTTCCTCTTGCCGCTGTTTTTATTCGGCGGCGAAGCGCAAAAGCAGCTAAACGTCTTTGAGCTAACGCCGTCAAAGATGCCGCCGCAGCAGTTTAAGGTCGAAGCGGTCTTTTCAAAAGAGATCGAAGCCGACTGCAACGACGCGTATCTGATCGGCGGCAAAATAGAGCAAAAAGAGGGCGCGGACGGGCTTTATTACGAGTTTAGCGGCGGCAACGAACTTGCTCAAACGCTGATGCTGTGCAAAACCGAGAAGCAAAAAAAATGGGTCTATTATGAGCTTGGAGCGCCTTTTTTCTACACTTCGGGCGAAATTAGAATTTTAGCGCCCAAAGACGTCAAGGTCGAGCTTAAAATTTACGAGCTCGTAGAGAGCAAAGAGCCTAAAATCCGCAAGATGAAATAATTTCGCAAGAAGCAGGGCGAACCGAGCTTATACGTGACGGAATTTCCGCCGCGCAATAGATTTTTCATCGCGCAATGGTTTTGCGCGCAGGCGAGACAAATTCTACGGCGAAGAATGGAATTTCGGCATCAATGGGTCATTTGGTTAAAATTTCAGTATAATTTTGCAAAAATAAGGAGAGAGCATGTCAGAGAGAATTTTTGAAAGCCTAAAAGAGCTTTTGACGCAGCAGGGGGCGCGCTTCCGCGTCATAGCTCACGAAAGCGCGGGCACCTCCGCCGAAGTCGCCAAAATCCGCGGCACGCAGCTAGGACAAGGCGCAAAGGCGCTGGTTTGCACGATCAAGGGCTTTAAGGATGGGCAAATCTCTTTCGCGCAAAATTTAAATTTAGCAAACGCCAATGACGCGCAAAACCCCAACGCTTCTTGCGTTGCAACCGCTCAAGGCTGCGAAAACGGCGCCTGCGCGGGAAATTTAGCTTTAACCGCCGATCAAATCTGCGCAAACGTACCGCAGCAGCTGAAGCTTCCTAGCGACAAACCCGCGGGTAGAAACGGCAGAATTTACGTCCTAGCGGTCTTCGCAGCCGATCATAAAACCGATCTAAAGCGCTTGGCAGAGGGGCTCGGCGGCACGAAAGCATCGCTCGTAAGCTCCGATGAAGTGGGCGATCTCACGGACTGCGTCATCGGCTCGGTGCCGCCTTTTAGCTTCCACGACAAGCTGCTGCTAATCGCCGATCCGTCGCTATTCGGACGCTTTGATGAGATCGCTTTCAACGCGGGCTTGCTCGATCACTCGATCATCCTAAACGCACAGGATTACGCGCGCATCGCAGCTCCGCGCATCGTTAGCTTCACTGAAAAGGCTACGGAAGACGAATAGCAGCGCATCGTCCGTTTCACACAAGAGGAAGATTCGGATTAAATTAACCCAAAAGCAAGGGTAGAAAAAGACAGTGCGAGAGTGGTTGTAAAAAGGGCGCTTTGATTTTTGATCTTTTTTTCTTCATATTAATAAGGCTTTAAAATTTTCAGTATGATTAGGAGAAAAGGGATCACGACCGAAACAAGGGGGAATGCTATGAAGCAGGTGTGGATATTTTTGCTGTGCCTACTTGCGCTATGCGGCATGGAAAATGCTGCGGTCAAGGAAGACGATGCGCCGCAGCCAGAGATTTATCAGAGTATGAAAGATATTTACGACGATCTACCGATCGCGCAACTGCCGATTCGCTATCCGGGAGAAATTTCGCCCTTAGCAGCTATCGATAAAAATTTACTTGATAAAAATGAGCTGTTTTCGTTCGTAAAGGAGAATTTTTTAATCGATAATCTAAGCGCGTATTGGGAGAGGATCAAAGACATAAGAGCTTGTCGTTTGCCAGAAAAGAGCGTCAAAACAATTCTGCTAAGGCTTTATCTGATGGATTTTCAATATAGCGAACGCGGGCACGAATATGTTTTTATGTGCCTTTTAAACGACGCATTTCGTATAAGCGATTGTCGCGAAATTTACGTCGATTATGTGCACTGCGGTAAAAGCAAGCCGCCGATGCGCGCCAAGCAGGAGTTCGTCATCGACGCCGATTTACGCTGCACAGTAACAACGCACTACTATACTTTAGATAGCGATAAAGAGCTGTACAGAAATGTCTGCGTGCACGAAATACAAAACGGTACGATCGTTACTAAGGATTAAAATCCGAGGCGATTTTGCGAGATGTTTTTGGCCGTAAATTTCATAGGCAGAGCCGCAAACTGAGACGCGAATTCGCTCTATATATGAGCCCCAGCTATTTCAAATCGCGATAAAATGACGCTCAAACCGAGCCTGCATTCGTCATATTGATGAGGCGCTGTTTCGAGCCGCGCCAAAACGGCTCGTAAATCTTTGGTACTCCGCAGCGCCCCACTAAGATGCGTCGCCTTGTGGAGCATTTTAACGACGACGAGCGCTTTATTCGTTTTGACTTCCTGCAACAAGCTAAATATCAAATCTGAAATTCTTGGTGCGCCCCGAAAGCAACGAGGATAAAACATCCAAATTTTAAAATTTAAAAATTTTTAAAATAAAAGTGTGAGTTTAAAAAGAATTA
>NZ_CALIJA010000108.1 GCF_938017615.1 uncultured Campylobacter sp.
CCAAGCTCTGCGATAAAATTTTTCATTATCAGATCGATTTTTTCCATTTATGCTCACTTAAATTTTGCTTTTATCTGGCGTTTTGCGCGCTATTTTTGGGCTCATGCGCCAAAAGTCTGAGCCCAAAAGCGCCGATCGTAAAAAACTTCGACATCGCTAAATTTAGCGGCGGCTGGTATGAGATCGCCCGTATGAAGGGCGGCGGCGAGCTGCAAAACACCGCGTACGAGTGCTTTATCGATAAAAATTCTACGATCAATCTTCTAAAAACCGCCAAAACAAGCTCGGGCAAAATCGAAAACGAGCAGCACGTATTGGAGTTTGCGGGCGATAAAAACGTAGGCCTGCTCTATCAAAAAGGCCTGATTTCCGACTCCCTCTACCGCGTGGCGCAGGTGGACGGCGACTATCGCTACGCCCTGATTTTCGGCGCCGATACGAGTGAGCTTTATATCCTCTCACGCACCAAAACCCTGCCTGAGCCAATCCGCATCCTCTATCTAAAAAAGGCGAAGCACAGCGGCTACGACACCAAAAAAATCGTCTGGACAAAGCAGCAATAATGGCTAATCAAAAATCATGTAAAGACCATACAGAGGCTTCGCTACGGAATTTTAAAGAGCAAAATTTCGTAGCGCAGAATTCCAGCTTGAAAAATTTTACGGAACAGAATTTCGCAAGCAATGGGGAAAATTCATCTAAAAGTATCGAACACCCGAAGCAAGAGCTACGCAAAAATAAAACCGGCGATGCGCACCGCGCAGATGAAGCAGACACCGACACCTCTTGCAGCAATGAAACGACTTTTGGCAGTAAAACGGCTTATAACGACGCTTGCAGCAATGACGTAGACGTGCAGGCTCAAGGCACGCTTCCTGCTTGTGCGGAAGTACTGCGTGCGCGCCTAAGCGAGCAGTTCGCACGAGGCGATATTTTCGCAACGCTACAAGGCGCAAACCGCGATAATGTGCGCGCCGTAGCAATCGGTAACTTCGACGGCATGCACCTTGGACATCAAAAATTATTTGAGCACCTAGGTGAACACGGCGCAATAATCGTAATCCTAGCAGGTGGTGGCACGAAGCTAACCCCTTTTGCGTCACGGCAGGCGTTTACGAACAAAAAGATTTTTTATTGCGATCTACGCACTATCAAAAGCCTTAGCGGAGGCGAATTTATCGCACTTTTAAGGCAGAATTTCATAAATTTACAAAAAATTGTCGTGGGCGAGGACTTTAGATTTGGGCGTGATCGGGCGTGGGACGTGGAATTTTTAAGGCGCGAATTTCGCGGGCAAACCTGCGTCGTAGGGGAGTTTTGCTTAAGCGGCGGCGGCGTGCATTCAAGTAGGATCAAGGAGCTTTTATCGCGCGGTCGGTGCGAAGAGGCGGCGGAGCTTTTAGGGCGAAATTACGAGATCTGCGGACGCGCAGTTCGCGGTCAGGGGCGCGGGGCGCGAGAGTTCGTAGCGACGCTAAATCTTGATGCGAGCGGCTATTTTATGCCAAAAAGCGGCGTATATGCGAGCCTAGCACGCGCCGGAAGCAAGGAATTTGCAAGCGTGAGCTTCTTGGGGCACAGGCTCAGCACCGACGGAACTTTTGCGCTTGAAACGCACATTTTAGGGGACTTTGCAGGCTTTGAGGTAGGTTTAAATTCCGCACAAGATCGCGCGCCGTGCTGCGAGGGGCAAGCCGCACATTTTGCGCAAAATTTAGATGAAATTTCGGCGCGTAATTCAGTAGAAATTTCTACGCAGAATTTTGCGGCGAGCGAGAGCCTGGACGCCGAAAATAAAAATTTAGAGACTGCGGACAAAAACAGCGGCGCGAAATTTGCTTGCGTAAAATTTATAAAGTTCCTACGTGAAAATCGCAAATTTAGCGATCTAGCGCAGCTTAAAGAGCAGATTTTAAAAGACGCTTCAGAGGCGGAGGCGGTACTACGAAGCCGTAAATTTTAATCTACGGCTTGTAAGCTTAAAGATGAAATTTTCGGGCTGTGCGCTTGATTTGATGCGTCTGCCCGCGTTTTGCATCTACGACGCATTAAATGAGCCGTCTGCGTCGTCCCGTATAAAAATCGTGTGCCCGTTACTTGGTACACTGCCTACATGGCTTTAACGCACCTTGAGCTTGGGTTTATGTAAGACGAGGCAAGTGCAAGCTGCGCCGAGAATTGAGAACGATAAAAAATCTTAGTTGTGCTGCAAAGCTTTAAAATTCGGCAGGGCTGAGCTTCCGAGCAAGAGCCAAGCGGCTAAATTATACGCCTAGCTAAACGCGGGATTTTGTTAAGCGGGTTCCATTTTACGGCGCGTAAAATCGCAAAATGGGCGCGAAATTCTACCAATGGAGCTTTGACTATGCTTTTAATTTAAGTTAGTAATTAAAGAATTTAAAGAAGCTGTTTTGGCAGTGCGAGATTTGGTGGCGTAAAATTTAATGTTGAGAAATTCTAAGCCCGCTAAATACGGCGTAGAATTTTAAGGACATATTTGCACAGCGTGAAATTTTAAGGCGTGTCAAGCAAGATGTGAAATTTAATCATGCATCGAGCATATCCGGGCTAGAAGTGGGCACAAACTGAGATGCAGCTCGCTCGCATCAAAAGTGCTCATGCTGCGTTTAAAATTTAGGTATGCTTCGCGCAGAGCAAACTAAGCGCGAAAATTCCATGCGTAGCGGTCGCAAATCGAGTGTCTCGTAAGTACAGAAAGCACGGCGTGAGAATTCTGCGCTTAGCATGCGTAGGAAGTATAAATCGAGTGCTGCGCAAATAGCAAAACTAAAAAGGAAACGGATGAAAGACGAAATTTTTAAAGAGCCTATCAAAAAACAGTTTGAGTTTGACGCCAGCGTCGCGTCGGTTTTCGATGATATGATCGGGCGCAGCGTGCCGTTTTATGAGGCTAGCACGCGGCTTAGCAGCGAGCTTTTGGCGCGGATACTGCCGCAAAAGGCTCGCGTGATCGATCTTGGCTGCTCGACTGCGACCGCGCTGCTGGCGTTGTTTGCGCTGCGCCCCGATCTGCGGCTGTGCGGTATCGATAGCTCGGAGGCGATGATACAAAACGCCCGCGCCAAAGCGGCGGCATTCGGTGCCAAGCTCGAGCTTGGCGTATCGGACGTGCTGGATGCGAGCCTCGAAGACTGCGACGCCGTGATTTTAAACTACACATTGCAGTTTATCAGGCCGCCGCGTAGGGCCTCGCTCGTGAGTAAAATTTACGACGGATTGCGCAAGGGCGGGGTTTTGATCTTTAGCGAAAAGATCGTCTACGAAGAGCCTGCGCTCGCGCGTCAGATGATCGAAATTTACGAGGATTACAAGCGCGCGCAGGGCTACTCGCGCTACGAGATCGCGCAAAAACGCGAGGCGCTTGAAAACGTCCTCGTGCCCTACACCGAGGCAGAAAACCGAGCCTTGGCGCTAAGCGCGGGCTTTAAGCGCGTCGAGAGTATCTTTAAATGGGCGAATTTTATGAGCTTCGCGGCGTTTAAATGACCTCTCTATACCCTCTAAAGATACTTTTACTCTAAAATTTATCTATATTTGGCACAACCTTCCTTGCTTACAGATAATTCAAATAGATTTTTTCCATCTTCGGTTTTATAAAATGAAGTGTGCTTGTTAATATAGTCAAAAAATCCACCCATATTTAAAAACCTACAAAACTGCGGACTCGCATTATTAGCCATGTGATTTTCTAAT
>NZ_CALIJA010000109.1 GCF_938017615.1 uncultured Campylobacter sp.
AGATCAAAAAGTGCTTCAAAATATGGCCGATACTATATCACTGATCGCAGGCCAAAAAGCGCTGATCGTCAATGCAAAAAAATCGGTTGCAGGCTTTAAAGTGCGCGAAGGTTTCCCGGTAGGCATAATGGTTACGTTACGAAAAGAGCAGATGTTTGCCTTCCTAGACAAACTGATCTCTATCGCGCTTCCTAGAGTTAAGGATTTCCGAGGACTACCTAGAACGGGCTTTGACGGACGCGGCAATTACAATTTCGGCTTGCAAGAGCAGCTGATGTTCCCAGAGGTCGAATACGATCAAATTTTAAGAACTCACGGTATGAATATAACCGTCGTAACGACTACAAATAACGATAAAGAGGCATTTAAATTGCTAGAGTTATTCGGCATGCCTTTTGCAAAAGGAAAATGATATGGCAAAAAAATCAATGGTAGCCAAGGCGAAACGCCCCGCTAAATTTAGCACTCGCGCATATACCAGATGTCAAATTTGCGGTCGTCCGCACTCCGTTTATAAGGATTTTGGAATTTGTCGCGTTTGCCTTCGCAAGATGGCAAATGAGGGCTTGATCCCGGGTCTAAAAAAAGCAAGCTGGTAAGGAGAAGAGATGATTAACGATCTTATTTCAGATGGACTAACTCGCATCAGAAATGCTGCGATGCGAAGGCTAGATACGACTAAGCTTTTTCACTCAAACGTAGTCGAGGCTATGCTTAAAATTTTAGCCGAGAAGGGCTATATCGAGAGCTACAACGTAGTAGAGGAAAACAATAAAAAGATCATCAACGTAGTGCTTAAATACGATGAAAAGGGCAGGAGTGTGATAAACGAAGTTAAAAGAATTTCGACTCCGGGTCGCCGCGTATATCAAGGCAAAGATGAGATCAAGCGCTTCAAAAACGGCTACGGAACCGTCGTCGTTAGCACAAGCAAAGGCGTTATGAGCGGTATCGACGCGCACAAAGCGGGCGTCGGCGGCGAAGTGCTTTGCACGATCTGGTAAGAAGTTTCTACTTTTTATGGCATTGTGGTATCCATTCGTAAAAGTAGACATACCCTAGACAAATAAAAAGGAAAATTATGTCAAGAATTGGTAAAAAACCGATCTCTATTCCAAGCGGCTTAGAGGTCAAAATCGACGGCTCGTCGTTAAAATTTAAAAAATCGAATAACGAAAAAGAGCTTGATTTAAAAGGTCATGTCGATGTAAAAATCGAAGACGGAAAGATAGAATTCTCACCTAAGGGCGAGGATAGACAGAGCAGGGCGTATTGGGGAACATACCGCGCTTTAGCCAACAATATCGTCCTTGGTCTTACCGAGGGCTTTTCAAAACAGCTCGAAATCAACGGCGTCGGCTATAGGGCTGCGATGAAAGGTAAGGTGCTTGAGCTAAATTTGGGCTTTTCGCATCCGATAAATTTTGAATCTCCAAAGGGAATCGAAATCTCGGTAGATAAAAACGTCGTAACCATCAAAGGCGACGATAAGCAGCAAGTAGGTCAAGTAGCAGCCGAGATCAGAGGATTCAGACCGCCTGAGCCGTACAAGGGTAAAGGCATCAAGTATCTTGAAGAGCATATCATCCGCAAAGCCGGAAAAACAGCTAAGAAATAAGGGTTGAGAAATGACACAGAACGTATTAAAAAGAAAGATCTCTTTACGAATCAAGAGAAAAAGAAGAATTCGCGCTAAAATTTCAGGCGTCGCATCTTGCCCTAGAATTTCTATTTTCAAATCCAATAGAACCGTTTACGCTCAGGCTATCGACGACGCGGCGAGCGTAACTTTGTGCGCCAGCAGCGGCAAGGTTTTAAATTTAAAGGCGAACAAAGAGGGCGCGGCTAGCTTAGCTAAAGATTTAGCCTCCAAGCTAAAAGATAAAGGCATTTCTGAAGCGATTTTCGATCGCAATGGCTATTTGTATCATGGCGTAATCGCAAGCTTTGCCGAGTCGCTACGCCAAAACGGCATCAAACTATAACCCAAAGGAATTATTGTGGAAAAGTATAATAGAGAAGAATTCGAAGAGGTAATCGTCAATATCGGTAGGGTTACGAAGGTCGTTAAAGGTGGTAGAAGGTTTAGGTTTACGGCTCTTATCGTAGTAGGCAATAGAAATGGCTTGGTAGGCTTCGGCTTCGGCAAATCCAAAGAGGTTCCCGACGCGATTAAAAAAGCGGTAGATGATGCGTTTAAAAATATTATCAAGGTAAATTTAAACGGCTCTACTATCACTCACGATATTGAAGTTAAATACAATGCGAGCAAAATTTTACTTAAGCCGGCGAGCGAAGGTACCGGCGTTATCGCAGGCGGCTCCGTGCGCCCGGTTTTAGAACTTGCGGGTGTTAAAGATATCCTTACCAAATCGCTAGGTTCGAACAACTCCTCAAATGTCGTAAGAGCTACGATGAAAGCTCTTAGTATGTTAAAACACTAACAAGGATAAAAGATGGGATTAGAAAATCTTAAAAAAGCCCCAGGCTCGACTCACGCTACTAAGCGCTTGGGTCGCGGTCAAGGAAGTGGCCTAGGTAAAACTGCGGGTCGCGGTGGCAAGGGTCAGACCGCGCGTACCGGCTCTCATGAAAAAAGAGGCTTCGAGGGCGGTCAGCAGCCGATTCAGCGAAGGCTTCCAAAGGTAGGTTTTACTTCTAAATTTGAAAAGCCTTACGTGATCAATGTCGATAAAATCGAAGCTATCAAAGATCTTAGCGAGATCACGATCGAAAGCATCAAATCCGTTCATAAAATTTCAAATTCCGTTAAAAAGATCAAGCTGATCGGCGTAGGTGCAAAAGCGCTCGCTAGCAAGATCAAAGACGAGAACGTAAAATTTAGCGGACAAAAATAATGAATAAATCGCTACGCAACAAAATTCTCATTACTTTGGGCTTTCTTTTTGCCTATAGGTTGCTAGCTTACGTGCCGGTTCCGGGAGTGGACGTTGAGGTTATAAAGCAATTTTTTCAAAGCAATAGCAACAACGCTTTTGGAATGTTTAATATGTTTAGCGGTAACGCGGCGGAGCGATTCAGCGTTATCTCGCTAGGCATTATGCCTTATATTACCGCTTCGATCATTATGGAGCTGCTCGCCGCGACCTTCCCAAATTTAGGCAAGCTCAAAAAAGAGCGCGACGGTATGCAGAAATATATGCAGATCATCAGATACGCTACCATCGTAATCGCTATGGTTCAATCCATCGGCGTTAGCATTGGCTTACAGAGCATCCACGGACAAACCGGAGCGCCTGCGATAATGGCGGAGAATACCAATGAGTTTGTTTTCATCTCGTGCATTTCGATGTTAGCAGGCACTATGCTTTTGATGTGGATCGGCGAGCAGATTACGCAGCGCGGCGTCGGTAACGGCACCAGCCTTATTATCTTTGCAGGTATCGTAAGTGCCATCCCTAGAGCGATCGGAAGTACTGTAAATTTAGTAAATACCGGTGAGATGAACGTTTTAAAGCTAATCGCGATCGTGCTAATCATCCTGGCTACTATCGGGGCAATTTTATATGTGGAGCTAGGTGAACGCAGAATTCCGGTATCGTTTTCGCGCAAGGTATTGATGGCGAATCAAAACAAGCGCATTATGAATTACGTGCCGATCAAGCTAAATTTAAGTGGCGTCATTCCGCCTATTTTTGCAAGCGCGATTTTGATGTTTCCGACTACAATTTTACAGGCAAGCACCAATCCGATCATCCAAAAGATCCACGATTTCCTAAGCCCTAGCAATTACTTCTTTAACTTTTTGACCTTTGTGTTGGTTATATTTTTTGCGTATTTTTATGCGTCAATTGCTTTTAATTCCAAGGATATTAGCGAAAATCTAAAGAAGCAGGGCGGATTTATCCCGGGTATTCGTCCGGGCGAGGGAACGGCGAGCTTTTTAAACGAAGTTGCCAGCCGTCTTACGTTTTGGGGTTCGATCTATCTCGGGTTAGTAACCGTCATTCCGTGGCTGCTCGTTAAATTTATGGGCGTGCCGTTTTATTTCGGCGGCACCAGCGTGCTGATCGTCGTCTCCGTCGCTCTTGATACGATGAGGCGCATCGAAGCGCAGATCTATATGAACAAATATCAGACCCTAAGTGCGGTCGGGCTTTAAAATGGCGATTTTGCTTAAAACAAAAAAAGATTTAGAGGGGCTTCGTGCGGCGAATAGGATCGTCGCGCAGGCCCTTGATTATGCAGCTTCATTCATAAAGCCGGGTCTTAGTTTGCTCGAAGTCGATAAAAAGATCGACGATTTCATCACTTCAAAGGGCGCGTATCCCGCTTTTAAAGGGTTATACGGCTTTCCAAACGCCGCCTGCCTCTCGCTAAACGAGGTCATCATCCACGGCATCCCAGACGAAACGATCCTGCAAGAGGGCGATATCTTAGGCGTCGATCTGGGCTCGAAACTAAACGGATATTTCGGCGACAGCGCACGCACTCTGCCCGTCGGTAAAATTTCAAAAGCCGACGAGGAACTTATCGCATGCAGTAAGGATACGCTGGAGTTTGCCATCAAAACGATCAGGGTAGGGATGCACTTCAAAGAGCTAAGCTTCGAGATCGAGAAATTTATCCGTGCGCGCGGCTTCGTGCCGCTATACGGCTTCTGCGGTCACGGCATCGGCAAGCACCCACACGAAGAGCCTGAGATCCCAAACTATCTGGAGGGCAACAATCCAAAATCAGGCCCCAAAATCAAAAACGGCATGGTCTTTTGCATCGAGCCGATGATCTGCCAAAAGGACGGCACGCCGGTTATCGCCGAGGATAAGTGGAGTACGAGAAGCAAGGATGGGCTCCGCACTAGCCACTATGAGCACTGTATGGCTGTTTTCGACGACAAGGTAGAAGTCCTAAGCATCGCATAGATTTTCGCACAAAAGGCGACTTGAGCTAGTTAAAATTTTTCACTTTGTCGGTGCGAAATTTCGCCTGCGCTTAGCTTTCGACAATTTTACATCGCTCGCGTCTTGGAATTTTACCTCAGCCGCTTCATGCATAAATTTTTATCCAAAAGCCTTTTGAAACCTATCGCACTAGAAATTTTAAAAGCCGAGATTTTAGCTCATGCTTTCTGTTTTTAAAGCCTCGTTTTGTAGTTTCGCTCATAGATTCGCTTTCAATTAAAATTTAGCCTTAAAATTCCGTCGCCCAATTCTACTACCCCCCCCTCCCCCGTATCTTTAAAATTTAGCTGTAAAATTTGAAGCGTAAAGGCGCGCAAGTAAGCAAGCTCAAAGCTTTAAGCGGCTAAGATTGCGCCTTGATTTTAAAGCGAAAACATGTCGCGCTACGCAGAGTGCGCGCCGTCGCATCTCTTCGTACAAGGCAGGAAATATAAAATGAGAGAAAAATTTTATGTAGCGCTAGCAAATATAGGCGGACTTATGGAGAGGACGAAAGCGGGTAGGCTTATAGTGCGCTTGCTTATGAAAATCGACCGCGGCTTTTTTGCCGCGCTGCGAGAGCGTCCCGTATGGAGGGTGTTTTGGCTTAGCACGGCGCTATGCTTGCTTGCGTGCTGGGCTAAGATACATTATCAGATCAATGGGTATCATTTTTCGCATGTATTTAAAGGCTTTTCTGCGGTGCTCATCATAAATTTGCTCATCTTTCACCTCTGCTATCTGCTTGGCGGCCGATTTTTTAAGTTCGTTTCGTTCGTGTTACTAGCGCTAATTGCGCTAATTGCGAGCGTGGCTTTATTTTTGATCGTAAATTTCGACTCAAGCTTCAACGTCGTGGCGATCGACGCGCTTGTGCATACCGATGCAGCCGAGACGCGCGAGTTCGTTTTGCAGTTTCTTAACCCCGCAACGATTTTATATTTAGCAGTGCTGCTTGGCTGCATCTTTGCGGCGCTAAGAGCAGGGCGGAGAAAGAGGGAGCAAACGCATAGCCGCCTAGGATTGCTGTTAGCGGCGATTTATCTCATTTACGGAACGATCTTTTGCGCGGATATCGCCGTTAAAGCTTCCCAGGGCAAGCAAGGCTATATAACCAAGCTATCGCAATACGTCCCGCTGGAGTTTGCCTTTACGATAAAAGACTACCTGAGCGATAAAAATTTCATCACCGATATGCGCGAAGTGCAGCTCGGATATGACGAGGCCAAGCGCGCGAACGAAAGCGTTTTAAAAGGCAGCGCAAATTCAGATCCGCAAGGCGTCGCCTCGGGCTCCGCGTCTGAAAATTCCACGCCCGCATCAAGCGCACAGGCGCAAAATTACGGCGCAAATTTAAATTCTACGCTCGCCCCAGGCGCTGAGCCGCAGAGTTGGGGCAAGACTTTAAATTCTGCGCCGCAAAGCCCCAGCGTGATTTCAAATTCTAAAAACCCTGAGGCCGCTACAAACCCCGCCTTGCAAAAGTCTCGCGTCAAAAATATCATCCTAATAATCGGTGAGAGCTTGCAGCGCGGGCATATGTCGCTCTACGGCTACGGCATTAAAAATACACCGCTTTTGGAGGGTCTCGAGGCGAGCGGCAATCTGATAAAATTTGGCGATACAATCTCGCCTTACGGCACGACTAATCAGGTGCTGATGCGGCTTTTAAATTTCAGCGATTACGAAAGCGAGCGCAAAAGGGCGTGGTTTCGCAACCTTAGCATCATCGATATGTTTAAGCTAAGTGGCTACCGCACCTTTTGGATTAGCAATCAAGAGGCTTTCGGCGCACATGCGTTAAGTGCTAAAAGCGCTGCCGATCGCGCGGACGCGGAATCCTTCCTCTCAAAGAGCAATCTTTATGAAACCGTCCGCATCAAGCCTGACGGAGTGCTGCTTCCACTCATAAATCAGGCGAAAGCGGGGCAGAGCGAGCGAAACTTCTACGTGATCCATCTCATCGGCAGCCACATGGATTACAGCCTGCGCTATCCCGAGGGATTTGGCAAGTTTAGCGCGGCGGATGTAAAGGCAAAACTTACTTCCAAGCAGAAAGATGTCGTCGCGTATTACGACAACAGCGTGCTTTACAACGATTTCGTTATAAATGAAATTTTTAAAATTTTTTCGGGTGATGACAGCCTCATCGTCTATCTTAGCGATCACGGCGAAAATTTATACGAAAACGGGCGCCTTGGGCACGGCATGGAGAGCCGCTTTACTTACGAAATCCCGCTGCTTTTCATAGGCTCTCGCGAGTTTTTGAGCGATCATGCTAAGCTATGGCATAGGCTAGCTGCGGCGAAAGATAAGCCTTTTATGAGCGATGATTTGGCGCATCTGTTAGCAGATATCATCGGTGTCGCGCCACTTGAGTTTGACGAGCGCAAAAGCCCGATACGAGCGGATTTCAATGCTTCGCGCAAGCGAATTGCTAACGGAGTCGATTATGACGAGAAATTAAAGAATACGAAGGGCTACGAGTTCGAGTAACAGATGAGTTTTGCTTTTATGCCGTTACATGCTACATAAAATAGGAATTAGTATGTCCTACTTTTTGATTTGTTCATCAAATTCAGATTAAATTCGCGCCACTCCAATGGCTACGCTAATAAAAAGGCGCGCAACGCTTATTAAATTTTAGATCAAATTTATGTACCGCGGTTAGCCCTTCTTCTTTACCTCATCCATATACGAGTAAATCGTGACTTTCTGCGTCCTAAGCGCCTTTGCGACGAGCTCCACTGCGCCCTTTACCTCAAAAATCCCTTTTTGCGCGAGAAATTTTACGATGCGCTTTCGATCCTCTTTCTTCATCCTCTCCACATCCAGATCGTGCGTAGCCGATGCGATAAGGTCTTGGACGATATCAAGGATATTTTGCTGTGAATCGTTAGAGCTTTGCGTTTCTAAATTTGCGCCATCCTTTAAGCTCGCCCCGTCTAATGCCGCGCTATTACAGCCTCCGTCGGTAAAATTTGCGCCCTGCAACTCCTTGCTATCGAGTTTCGCATTCGGCAGCAGATTTTTTATTACTTTGTATGCCGCCATGGCGCTTGAAGTATCTATATTTACACATAGCGCGCCTACTACTTTGCCGTTTACGGCGCGGATCAAAGAAGTCGAGGAGCGTATGAGCTTGCCGTTTTGCGCGGTGAAGTAGTAGTTTGCGGTGCAGTCGTTTTCAAAATTTTTGCTTAGTAACACGTCCTTTACCAGATGATCGAAGCTTTGACCGATCCTTCTGCCCGTTACGTCGCCGAGGACGAAAACGACGGAGTTTTGCGGCGTGCTCATATCGTGGATGACCACCTCGCAATCGCCGATCGTATTTTTAATAAGGTGCGCGGTCGGTATAAAGGTCTGCAAAAGCTGATTCAATTCGAGTTCCTTAAATTTCATATAAAAAAATCTATAAATTTAAATTAAATTT
>NZ_CALIJA010000110.1 GCF_938017615.1 uncultured Campylobacter sp.
ATAAGAAGCAGCGCGCCTGCCAGGGCTTTAAATTTAAGAGATTTATAAAATTTCATACCGACGCTCCTTTGAAAATTTCAGTTGTTTACTTAGCTTTTCAGCCGCCTGTAAGTTCCCTGCCTTCCAGGTATTCTTTTTCTACATCGTATTTTACGTCGCCGCAATTATCAAAATAATACTCGGGCGAATTAGTGGGTTTTTCATAGTATGTTTTTAAATTATATTCAGTCGGAATTTTATGAAATAGCAAAATAGACTTGGATTGTAAAAAGTCATTTCCGATGATATAATTTTTATCCAACATAAGAAAGATGCTATCCTCGAAACACAAAATCAAAGGTTTTGTAAAACCGCCTATTTTATTGACGCTATCGACTTTCAAATATTGTTTTGGATCCGTTGCGCTCGCCTGTAGTTTCGTCATATATAAATCCTCAACGGTTTCTACGCTATCGCTCTTGTTTTTTAAAATTTCAAGATAATTTTCAAAGCTCAAGTCTTTCATCTCATAATAATCGGTAGGATACTTAGATTTTATGCCGTCGTTTTCTCTATACTTTGCGATCTTTTTTAATACAGTAATTTCTTTATCTAAAAATTCTCCGACGGCGCGTTTATACAGCTCCTCTTTAGGTAAAATTCTATCCTCTTTGAGGCAGTAGCCTTGTTTGTATTTATTGTAGTCAGGGAGGGAAACGACGGCAAAGCCTCGCGAGGTAGAGTAATCAGGCACGATGCGGATAAATGCGGCGCAAAGTATTATTATAAGAAGCAGTGTCCCCGCCAGGGCTTTAAATTTAATAGACTTATAGAATTTCATATCAGTCCTTTTCTTGCTATCCCTTAGCGCGGATTATATAGCCGCATTTATAAAAGTATGCTTAAGCTTTATAAAATATTTCCAGGCTTTGTTTTAAAGCGGCTTCTTAAATTTTGACACTCTCCTGGTCATTCCTTCCCGCCGCACCATCGTTCTAGCTTAATAAATTCTTCAAATCCCTTAAATTTCTTTAAAATTCCTTCCGAATTTAAGCCCCGTTTCAAATAGACTTAATAGAATTCCTTCAAATTTCACTCAAAGGTATTCGATGCAAACCGCCCTGGGCTCGCTAGGTCTGATAGCCGCCGTAAATCATATCCCATTCGATGCCAAGGCGCTTATAAATAAATTTGCGCTAAGCAGCGAGGAGCCGCAGATCGAAGAGCTGGTGCGTATGGCTAAGCATTGCGAGTTTAAGGCTAAAATCAAAAAGCTAAATCTTTCAAATTTGCTGCGCTATAAGCCGCCCTTTATCCTTCAAAAAAAAGATGGAAGCTACTTTAACATCTTAAAGATCGAGCAGCAAAGCGAAGCGAATATTAAAGCATCACACGCTAGCAAGACAGGAGCCGATATAAATAGCGCAAATTCCAAAGACGCGGCAGGTTCTAAGGAGATATTAAGCCCTAGCGGCGGCGCGGCAAATTCTTTAAACTCATCTTCATCCGCATCGTTATCTTCTAATACGTCATCTTCTTCCGGCGCGGCAAATTCTTCTCCCGCGGATACACCCCATTTGTCTGCTAAAGAGACTAAAGCCTCCCGCTCATCCAAATCCTTGCAGGAGCCAGAAGCAGCTATTAAATTTATCGTATTTGACGGCGGAAATTCCGTAAAGGAGCTAGGCGCGAGCGAGCTATTTGATCTTTGCAGCGGCGAGTTTATAGTGCTAGCTCATAAAACTCTGAATTCTCAAATCAAATTCGGCTTTGCGTGGTTTTACAAGCGGATGCTAAGCTTTAAAAGGGTTGTATTTGAAGTGCTTTTAGCTTCATTTATCATGCAACTTTTCGGCCTAGTGACGCCGCTTTTTACGCAGGTAGTGCTCGATAAGGTTTTAACTCATCATAGCATTAGCACTCTAAACGTCATTGCATTTGCATTTTTGGCAACTATCATATTTGAGATGCTTTTAAGCCTAAGTAGAAATTATATATTCGCTCACACTACTACTAAAATTGACGCTAGGCTAGGTAGCGAGCTTTTTAGCCATTTAGCTCTGCTTCCGATGACTTACTTTGAGAACCGTAAAGTTGGAAACATCGTTGCTAGAGTGCGAGAACTAGATAGTATAAGAGAGTTTATCGCAAATAAAAGCGTAAGCGTGTTACTTGATATTTTATTTAGCTTCGTATTTGTCTTTATGATGCTGCTTTACAGCATTAAACTCACGCTAATTGCAATCGCATTTATAAGCGTAATTGCTGCAATATACTTTTTTATCACGCCGGTACTTAGAAAGAGACTGGAGGATAAATTTCAAATGGGAGCTGCTTCAAACTCCTATCTCGTAGAAGCTGTAACTGGAATGCAGACGGTAAAATCTCTAGCGATTGAGGGCAGTATGCAAAAGATGTGGGAGGAAAATCTAGGCAGATACGTCCGCTCATCTTTTAATCTTTCAAATTTAAGCAACGTCGCAAGCGGCTTTGCCTCCGCACTGCAAAAGCTTATGACGCTTTGCATTTTATACTTCGGCGTGGGGCTCGTGATCGAAGGCAAGCTAAGCGTTGGTCAGCTCATCGCCTTTCAGATGTTTGCAGGGCAATTTAGCGCTCCTGTAATGAGGCTGGTAGGTCTTTGGAATGAGTTTCAGCAAGCCCTTCTTAGCGTTGATAGGCTAGGAGATATATTAAATACTCCAACCGAGCAGAGCACCGATAAACCCATTGCGCTAAATAATATAGAAGGAGATATAAAATTTGACGCCGTAAATTTCAGATACAGACCGGATCTAAATTTAGTGCTAAAAGATATCAGCTTTCACGTAGAACCGGGCAAAAGCGTAGGTATAGTCGGCAGAAGCGGCAGCGGTAAAAGCACTATCACAAAGCTTATTGAACGGCTCTATCTGCAAAGCTCGGGCGCCGTTTACATAGACGGCATAGATATCAGACATCTAAATCCATATCTTTTAAGACAAAACATCGGCGTGGTCCTTCAGGAAAACTATCTATTTAGCGGTAGTATCAAAGAAAACATCGCCTTTGCCGCAAGCGGAGCGAGTATGGAGGAGATCATCAGAGTTAGCAAGATTGCGGGCGCTCATGATTTTATCGCCGAGCTTGCAGGAGGCTACGATACCTTCGTAGGCGAGCGCGGCTCGAGCCTTAGCGGCGGACAAAAACAGCGCATCGCAATCGCTAGAGCGCTCATAAATAATCCTAAAATTTTAATCTTTGATGAGGCGACCTCTGCACTTGATTATGAAAGCGAAAGCATCATAAATAAAAATTTAAGCGAGATCAAAAAGGGAAAAACCTTCATCATCATCGCACATAGGCTAAATTCCGTTAAGAATTGCGACGAAATTTTAGTACTGGATAAGGGCGAGATCGTAGAGCGCGGAAAGCATGAGGAGCTAATGGCTCTGGGCGGCTACTACAAGAGCTTATATGATAAGCAGCTAGGATAGGTCGAAGGGCAGGGCGGGATAAAATTTTAACTCAAGAGGCTTTTAAATTTAAACCCATTTATTGCGCGCCGCCGCCTTTAAGAGCTTTATTATAAATTTATGGCATAATGCAATTAGATTTCTACAAGGATAAGCTATGCTTGCATCGATAAATATTCAAACGTCAAACGCTAAAACGCTTAAAGCCATAGAGGATATAATCGCAAATGATCCTACCGCCGTTATAAGCTATAATGAGCTGAATTATTTAAGCCCACAGGATGAAGCTAGACTTATGGAAATTTCGGATGCCGACGATAGAGGCGAGCTGAAATACCACTCGCACGAGGAAATGTTGGAGCATCTAAATAAGCTTTTTAAAAAAATGGCCTGATAGATATGAAGCTTGTCTATAGCGAAGAATTTCTTAGCGATTTGGATAAAATTATTATGTTTATCGCGCAAGATAGTTTCCAAAGGGCGGCTAAGTTTGCGGATGATTTGATTGTTAAAATTTCAGACATTCCAAATCGTCCGTATAGTTTTAGAAAAAATCCTAAGCTAAATCGTAAAGATACTAGAGATCTGGTTTTTAAAGGCTATACGGTGCCGTTTCGCGTAAGCAAAGACGTCATAAAAATATTAGCTATATTTAAACGTAATAGCCATGCTATGAAATAAATTTATTGGATTAAGGTTGCAGAAGCAGCTAAGCTAAAAAAAATGATCGGATCTAAACAATGCTAAAAAT
>NZ_CALIJA010000111.1 GCF_938017615.1 uncultured Campylobacter sp.
TTTGTGTGAGGCTAAAATTTGTGTCCTGCACCGCGTACCTCGCTGCACTGCTTTATCTCCGCTCGGCAGCCTTATCAGCATCGCATGCCGCTACGTAAAACAAGAAAGTGGATATCTCGCGGCGTTTTTGTCCGTGAGCGCGGCAAGGAATAGGGCGATAAACTCCTCGAAGCTTTGCGCGATGAGTAGGGCATCCTCATAGATCGGTTCCGCGCCGAATATGATCCTGCCCGCGTCCGCGCCCTGCGTGAGGATGCCTGCGAAGCAGCGCTTGCCTCTGACCGAAAACAAAAACGGCAAGCACCCGCTCCAAAATGCGCTCACAGCGGCTCTTTGCGCATCGTTAGCCGCGCACTCCAGGCTGTCTTTTTCAAAATCTCCGTAGCGAAATTCCGCCTCGTCCGCGCCTGACGACGCATAATCCCTAGCGGACACGAACCAAACGGCGTCCGCAGCGTCATGCAAAGTCTCAAAAGAGCAAACGAAGCGGTAAAAATCTTCGCTTAAATTTTTAAATCTGCCGCCCAAAAATTCGCCCCGCGGCGGGCAAATTTCATCCCTGCGCCGTATCTGCCAGCCGTTTTGCGCCAGCGCGTCCATAAGTTCGTCAAAAACCATCTCGCCTCCCGTAATTTGGCGCCGATTATAGCATTTTGCTCGGCGCAGCGGTTAAATGCGGCTAAATTTATAAAATTTGCCTGCTCGCCGCGCATAAAAAGAGAAATTTTGCGCAAAATTTTATAAATTCGGTTAAAAATAAAACGGCGTTTCCAAATCGCCGCTAAATTTAGGCTCGGCAGAAGGCGTAAGTCGCAGATGAAAAACGGGCGTATCGCTTAAAATAGGCGTATCGCCGAGGGGAGCGGGCGAGCCGTTAAAATTTGCGCCTCGGTATCCGCCTAAAATTTCCAAGCGGTACCGACCGCGCTCTACGAGAAAGCTTAAGCTGTTTTGCTCGCTAATGCGGCTCATATCTTTAAAATAGCTGATGCCTGCGATTTTTAGCGTGCCCGATGAGTGAAAGACCCAGCCGCGAGAGATGATTTTCGCTTCGTTTTGTGCGAATATCTCCTCGCTCGCCTCGCCCACGGTAACCGCAAAATCGTAATAATCGCTGCGAACGCCCAATATCGGCACGGCGATGCCCTCTCTTGTGACCGTATCGCCGTGCTCGGTCTGCGTAAAATAAGCAAGAACGTCCCCGTTCGCAAGCCCGTGCTCATCCAGATAGCGCGCGAGCAGCGCGAGGACCCTTTATCACGAGGCCGCCCAGCTCGGAGAAAATTTGCCTCTTCATTCGCGCCTTTCTTTAATCGCCGTGCGCAGAATTTTACCGCTCATTTGCCCTCTCTTTGTTTTTGTTTCGCAGCGCCGATGAAATTTTATCGCCGTACTCTCGGCAGGCTAAATTTATCACAGTGCCCGCGGCAGGCTAAATTTTATCTCTGCGATCGCGCCGAGAATGAAATTTGAGCCCATTTCGCGCTCAAATTTACAGCCCGCGGTTTTTCCAGCAGCCGCTCATGCCTTGGCACTTATCTACGAGCCAGCGCCCGTCCTTGCGCACGAGCAGGAAGCGGCGCGCAAAGCCGTGTTCGTCCTTGGCGTAGATGTAAATTTTGTTTTTGCTCTCGCATTCGGCGTCCGTTAGCTCGTACCCGCCGTAGGTGCCGCCCTCCGCCATCGAAAACGAGATGCCCTCGGGGCGGAAGCCGCTGCGCCTAACGGGCGTGCAGTAGCGCGCAAAGAGCTCGTCGCATCTGCGCTGCACATCGCCGTCATCCGCGTCATCGATTCGCGAAGCGGCAAATTTCTCCCACTCGCTCATCGCCGCGAAAAATTCTAAAAGCGCACTCTGCGCTGCCGCAGCGTCCCGCGGATCAAGCTTCTTTTTGCTCTTTGCGGCGTCTCTTTGCGCCTGCTCAAACTCCGCAATCTGCTCCTTGCTAAACTGCCCGCCGCCAAGATAAAACTGGATTTTCGTATCCGCCACGGCTAGCAGACCCGCAAAGCTCACGCGTGAATTGACCAGGCGCAGCGATTTTAACTTCGGGATTTGCACGATCGCTTTTAGCCCCTCATCCGTAATGCTGACGTTCTCGATACCGGTGTGCTCAAGCTTGGCGTGCCTCGCAAAGTATCTAAAGCCCTCGCCGCTTATCTTATCGCTATCTTGTAAAAACAGATACGCAAGCTTCGGTAGCGTGGCTAGATGCTGTAGTGCCGCGTCCGTGATAGCCGTGGCTATAAAGCCCATATTTACGAGGCTTTTTACCTCGCAGATGCGGCGTCCATCTCATCGCTTAGCGCTACGTTTTCGTAGTGATGGTCTTTGCAGTAGCGCTCGCTAACGGCATCCAGGGCCTCCTGCATCGTGATCTGCCTTATCATCTATCCTTTAAATTTGATTTTAAAATTTTAGTGAAATTTTACGATTTACGCAAGCGCTTAAATTTACGCGCGGATTTGCTCGCGCAGCGCGATTAAATTTTGCGGCAATAGCGCGGTTGAAATATACTTTCGTCGTTGAAATTCGGCACAGAATTTCGGCAACACTTTTTAAATTTAGCTCGCCGCGCAAAGCGGGCGAGCGGAAAAGACGTCTTCACGATTAAATTTTACGCATCATTTTTCGCGACGACGCTTCTCTTCGATGCCGCTTTGTCCTTGCCTGCGCGCTAGCTCGTCAAGCAGGGCGTCCGGGTGGATATTGTGCGCCGCAAGCGCGAGCAGAAGGTGAAATACAAGATCCGCTCCCTCGTAAATCACGTCATATCGCGGCTCGCCCGCTCTGTGCTCGCCGAAGCCCTCGCGCGCGACGTCTGCGTAAAGCTCGCTACGCGAGAGGTCCTTGCACGCCAGTGCGAACTCGCACGCCTCCTCGGCGATCTTTTTGAGATAGGCGTTTTCACCCTTCGCGTAGAGCGAGGCGACGTAGGAGAGCGCGGACTCGCCGTTTAGCTTGCGATCCAAGCAGACGTGATAAATTTCGTCCAAAATACCGTACGGGCTTTTTTCTGCGGAGTTTTTAGGCGTAGAATTTTGCGCGGCGGCGTCTAAATTTTGCTCGCTGCGCTCTGCGGCGGAATTTGCGAACGCAGAATTCGTCGCAGTGGGGCTTTGCATTGCGGAATTTTGCTTACCGCAGGAATCGGTAGAATTTTTGGGCGTTAAATTCTGCAAGCCGTCGCAGGAAGCGGAATTCTGCTCTGTGCGGGAATTCGCGGAATTTTTCTGCACGAGAGAGGTTGCAGAGCCGTGCTCTGCAAAATTTATCGCGCCGCAAGCGTTCGGGCTCTGGATATTTTCGCCGCATTTTTGCAGCGAAATCTCTTTGAAAAAACAGCTTCGCGCGCCCGTGTGGCAGGCGGATCCGCCGCATTGCTCGACTTTAAGTAGCAGCGCGTCGTTATCGCAGTCCAAAAACGCCTCTCGCACGAGCTGAACGTGACCGCTGCTCTCGCCCTTTTTCCAGATGCGCCCCTTGCTGCGCGAAAAGTAGTGCGCGTAGCCGGTACGCAGCGTCAGGCTTAGTGCCTCTTCGTTCATATACGCGAGCATCAAAACTGCGCCGTCGCCCGCGTCCTGCACGATCGCTGGGAGCAGCCCGCCTAATTTTTGCCAATCTACCTTCATCTTTGATCCTTAATTTGCGAAGTCGCGCGCCCTGAATTTAGCCGCCGCATACGGAATTTAGTTATAAAATTTACGAAGCGGCGAGCCTCGTAAATTTAAAGGACAAACCTGGCAGCTAAAATTTTAAGCGACCGCTAGGCTTAAGCCGCGACGAGCGCGAGTTCTACTTGTCACGAGCTTTCGAGTTCGCCGCTAAGATTAACTTGCGAAATCGCGAGTTAAGCTTATGCGCCCGGAGCAATTCGCTATTAAATTTATCTCGCGAAATCCGGGCGTATAACCGCCTGAAATTTTAATTTTCCCGCTCGATGGCGCTTTGCTTCGCCTTATCTTTCGTATCGACCCAGATATTAGGCACCGCGCCGCCCGGCGTTAGGAAAATTTTCGCGTCGCCGTTTTCGCGCAACGCCTCGTTAAATTTAGCCTGCGTCTCGATCTGCTTAAGGCTTAAAAGATTTGTATCCAAGCTCTTTGCGATCTCTTTGTTGGCGTAGGCTTGCGCGTCGGCTTCGATCTTGGCGGCATCGGCGCGACCTTGAGCCTCGATTTTGACGGCGTCTGCGTTACCTTTGGCAAGAGCAGCCTTTTTAAGTGCCTCTTGATTTGCGCGCTCGACCTCGTATTTGGTGCGCTCAGCCTCCTGTTTGGCGATCTGTACGCTCTCGATCTGCTCCTTTACCTTTGCGGGCAGAATGATCTCGCGAAGCTGCACGGCTAGCAGATCTACGGGTGAATTCGGCAGTGCTTCGATATTTTTGCGGATGCCGTCGTCGATCGCTTTAGCGATCTCGTCGCGTTTGGTAGGCAGCTCTTCGGCGGCATAGTTGCCGATGACGCTACGCACGACGTCCTTTACGCGCGGATCGATGATCTTATCCTCCCACAAAAAGCCCCACTCGGCGATCGTGTTGGGCGCCGTGGCTTCATTGAGCCTGTATTGCACGGTGATGTCGATGCTGACGGGCAAATTTCGCGAATCCAAAACCGAGAGCGAGTTTTTGCTGATGATACCGCCCGCGGTGCCGCTTTTAGTAGCGATACCCGCGCTCATATCTTCGCTGCTGGTGTAGTTGATGATACGCGTGCGAGTATCTACGACGAATACGTCCTGTATGAACGGCACGAAAAAGTGAAGTCCCGCGCCAAGAGGCGTCGGATCGTATTTGCCTAAATTTGACTTGATCCCCACTTCGCCCGATTGGATCGTGACGAAGGGCTTTGCAATCACGAGCAGCGCAATTAGCGCGATTATCACGTAAAGCACGCCGCTAAACTTGCCCATTCCTCCAAAATTAGGAATTTTAAAATTTAAATTCCCGCCTTTTTTGTCGCTATTTTTCTTATTAAAATAATCATTCAAATCCGCAGGCATGCGTGTCCTTATTTAACGTAAGTGAGCCAGTGCTCAAATTTTGGGTCTTCGCCCGTGACTACCGCGAAATACGCTTTTTGCAAGCGGCTTGTGATGTCGCCCATCTCGCCCTTGCCGATGATCCTGCCGTCGATGTTGCTAATCGGTGTGACCTCCGCGGCGGTGCCGGTAAAAAATGCCTCATCCGCGGCGTAGAGCTGATCGCGAGCGATACGCTCTCTGCGGACTTCGTAGCCCAGGCTGCGCGCGATTTTTATGACTGAATTTTGAGTAATGCTCTCTAGGCTGGTGTCGTTCGGCGGAGTGATGATGAGCCCATCTTTTACGATAAATAGGCACTCGCCCGGCCCCTCCGCGACGAAGCCCTGAGGATCGAGCAGTATCGCCTCATCGTATCCCGCATCGACCGCCTCAAAATTTGCCATCTGCGAGTTGAAATAATTCGCACTCGCTTTGGCTTTTGCCATCATCGAAAATTGCGCGGGCTTCATCCACGATGAAATTTTAGCTTTGATGCCTTTGCGTAGCGCCTCTTCGCCCATATACGCGCCCCATTGCCACGCTGCGACGATGACGTTTACCGGGCAGTTCGTAGATGAAACGCCCATCGAGCCGTAGCCGAAATACGCTAGCGGGCGGATATAAACGGTCTGATCGAAGCGGTTTTTCGCGACGACGTCGATCTGGGCCTGACGAAGCTGCTCGAAGCTGAACGGAAGCTTGATTAGACAGAGCTTTGCCGAAATTTCAAGACGGGCAGTGTGCTCGTCCAAGCGGAAAATCGCGTAGCCTTTGTCGGTTTTATAGGCGCGTACGCCCTCAAATACGGCGTTTCCGTAGTGCAAAGAGTGCGTCAAAACGTGGGTAGTAGCCTCCACCCAGGGGATTAATTTGCCGTCTTTCCAGATGAACTCGGCCTCTTGAATTTGTGCCATTTCTTGATCCTTTTGTTTAAAATTTAATCTGCGATTTTAGCTAAAACAATATTAATTTCTAAGAAATTTAAAAGCGGTTGAAATTTGGTGCGATTTTAAGACGCACAACGAGTCGTGAGTTCAAATTTAGCTCGCAACTCGGTGCAGATGGCATTAAAATTCCACGAAAGAAAGCCCGATGCCGATCTTATTGACGCTGCGTTTGTAATCCGCGAGGCTCTCGCCGTAGCCGTTAAAGTAGCGCAGATAGCCGTAAAATCCGCTATTAAAGATCGGAAAGCTATAGTTCAGCTCGATCGCGCCGCGGTTACTGCCGTCAAAATGTAGGTTGTTTCGCCACAGAGCGCTAAGTCGCTGCTTGCCGAAGGTGTATGACGCGCGCAGATCGCCGTAGCCCATATAATCCGCGATGTCCTCATTCGTGCGGTCCAGCCAAAACGCATACCAGGCTCTGGGGGTGATCGAAAATCCGTCCGCACTCCACGTGCTTTGCGCGTAGAGCCTATTCCATGAGCGCGATTCCTCGCCACCCTTGCCGTTTGATTCGTGCATGGCGCCTATCTTTAGCTCGTCCGCAAACGGCACCGGCGCGCTAACGTATAGCTCGGGGCGATAGTTGCTCTCGCGGAAAGGCGCGCTATCCTGCGTGATCTGCCACCAGGAATTTTGCGCGTAAGCGAATGAAATTTTCTCTCCAAGCCCCAGCGCGTCGTAGGTGATCGGTCGCTCGAAGCTAAACTCAAAATGCAGTTCATCCGCCTTGCGATCGGGTTTTTTACTGAAATCGTGGGTAAAGAGCATATAGATCGGCTCGTAGTATTTAAGCCCCAAAAATCCAAAATTTCGACCATTTTGCTCGCCTTGCGGCGTGGAATCCAGCGAGGCGGAATTTTGCGAGAGCGAGGCGGAATTAGATGATGCTAAATTTGACGCCGAGCCCGACGCAGTCGAGCCTGCGTCTAAGAAATTTGATGCAGCAGAATTTAGCGCGCTGGATTCTGCCATGGCGGAATTTTGTGCTAAAGAATTTTGCGGCACCACAGAGTTTAAAACGGCGGCATCATCGTGCGAAGCGCGGTTTTCTGCGGACGAGGTAGAATTTTCTGCGACTTTTCGGCGCGGTTTATCGCCTTTATCCGCTAGGCTTGCCGCGGCGATCTTTTTGTAATAGATCATCGCGTTTTTGTAATCGCCTTTGGCCTCGTATTCGCCGGCCTTTGCGTACAGCTCGGTCAGGTCTTGCGCGGCTAGACTCATGGCACAAAGCGCGAGTGTTAAAGCTTTAAATTTCATCTGCGCCCTTTAAATCGTTTTGATAATTTATATTTAAAAACTGCTCTTTGTTTTTGAAATTTAGCACTTTGGAATTTGCAGATCCGATGAGTGCACCGATCTTATGCTCTCCTGCACGGTAGAGCTCAAGCGCGCGCGGCGCGAGAGCTGCGTCAAAAAATCCGCACAAGCTATGCCTATGCGCTTCGTCGCCCGCCACGCAAATTTGCCCCTCCTGCTCGCTAAGGGCGCGAATGGTGGAAATTTCTACAAATGGCATATCGGCGGGGATGATAAAAATGCGCTCGCCGCTAAATGGTTTCAGCGCCGAATACAGCGCGCCCATCGGCGAAAATTCCTCAAATTCGTCGTAGATCATAGGAAGCGGCGGGTTAAATTTAGAGCTTTTGGCGCAGGCGAAAACCCGCTCAAACTCGCATCTTAAGCGCGAGAAAAGAAAGTGCGTCATGCTGGGATGCCCGCGGAATGGAAACAGCGTTTTGTCGCTGCCGAAACGCGAGCTTTTGCCGCCGCAGAGAATGACGCAGGTTTTCATCGAAATTTCACCGGCTTCCATCGATCTTTATCGCGGCGAAATTTTAAATTTGAAAGTAAAATTTGAAAGAAGCGCGGGCATATTAGTCTTTTTGCATATATTTGGCTTTGCCAAGGGCGTTGTTTGCGATGAACTGATAAAGGCTCGGCGCTTGAAGCTTGGCTAGCTCGGGGTATTTGGCCTTAAGCGTCTTCCATATGTCATAGACGCGCATACCGCTTGCGTAAAGCTTCATAATCTCGCTAAAATGCGGATCATAAAGGCTCGGTTTTTTATACAGCGAGAGTTTGCGGTCGGTATCAAGTACCGCGTTTGCCTCGATAAAAGCAGCAAGATCGCGCTCGCTTACTTTTGCAAAATCCTTTTCGTATTGAGATTTCATATGCTTTAAAATTTCTTTATTGCTAACGCCTTGGAAGTGCATTTTCTTGATCTCGAAGCGATACGCGTATAAGAAATCCTCGCTTTTTTTGGCGGTTGCGCGAAGTCTTGTTTTTTCATCTTTGAACGTCACGGAGATAAAGTGTGTAAGCCCGGGCGCAGTAACGGCGTTTTTGAACGCTTCGTCCTCCTCGCCGATCTTTTTTAAGATCGCCTTGACGGTGTAGCCTTGGGCGATGAGGTTTGAAATTTTATCTTTATACGGTTTGTAGTCGAATCGCACGCGTCTAAAGCCCGTCTCGACGCTGATTTTTTTATAGATCCTCGCATGCTCTCTAGATGTAAAATACCTCGATTTCAGCCCTTTGCGGAGTTGTTCGGCAACCGCGGTAAAATCGTCATAATCGGCGATAGACGCGATTAATTCCTTTTCGTTTACGACCCTCCCGTTAACGACCGCGATGGTAATGACCTTCATATTTTCTCCTTTGATTGGGCACAATTCTAACTTAAAACTATAAACTCAAATTTAATTATTTATTATCAAGGATTGCGGAGGATTTACGTTTGCGAGGCAGAATTTTACGCGCTAAGATTTATTATTTTGATTGATTTTTATATCTTTTTGTGCTTGTTCTCACGCCGCTTTTTTATACTTTTTTGCATAAAGATGAAGCGAGCTTGCAAAGATAAATTTTACCCGCAAACTCTAGCTAAATTGCCCGCACAAATTAGCTTTTTTTAAACGAAAAAAGCTTTTTGATCTTTGTAAGTCCTAGCTTCATGCCGCTATATTTCATCATCTTAGCCATATTTACCCACATTTCACGCTCGTAGCACGGATGCGGGCAGTGGTGACAGCGCGGCTTTTCGGTATGTGGGCAGGCGCGTAAGCGCGCATAGGCGTAACGCAGCATCCGCTCGCAGTCGCTACAGAGATGAAAGTGCGTCTGCACTAGCCCCTTATCGTCTTTGTAGTCATGAAGCACAGCACCGTCTTTTTTAGGCGCATCCGCATGCTTGCCATCGCAGTAAATTTGGATAAATTTCGTCACCGTATTTACTTCGTAAATAAATTTTTCGCTCGTCATATTTGATCCTTTGGGCGGATTTTATCTAAAAGAGACAAAAATACTCTTGAGCGCGCTCAAGTTAGAATTTATAGAATTTTAAAATTCCGCGGAATTTCGCTTTATCTTTCGACCTTGTTGCTTAATAGAGTCGCGATGAAGCGCGTTTTGTCATTTGAGGCAAGCGCGATCTGAATGCTCATCGTAAGCGGCACAGCCAAAAACAGCCCACCGATGCCGAGTACGAAGCCCCATAGCAGCAGCCCTGCAAGTACGCTGATCGTTGAAAGCCCGAGCCCTTGCCCTAAAAATCGTGGCTCGATGATATTTCCGATCGCTACGTTTACAACCAAATAGATTGCGATAGTCCAGATGCTAGAGCTTATATCCATCGTAGCTAGCGTCACGAAAAGCGTCGGAAAGACCGCTACGATCGAGCCTATCGTAGGGATGAAATTTAGCACGAAAGCTAAAATCCCCCACAGCGCGGCATATGGAACACCAAGAGCCCACAGCCCGAGCCCGATAAGCGCACCGGTGCAAGCTGAAGCGATAGTTTTGATTAGCAGATATTTTTTGAGGCTGGAGGCAAATTTCTTCACGAAAGTGTGCGTAGCATGGCTACTTTGCGAAAAATAGCGGATTTTTTCGTCGATCACAGAGCTTTCAAAGACCATAAATGAAACCATTATAAAAATGAAAAATCCCGTCGAGACTATCGAGCCTGTTTTGCGCAGTAGTGCAGATAGCTGTGCGGCGGCTTCGCTCGGATCAATGCCTAGGCTTGCGGCGTTAAGCTCTATGCCGAATAGAGAGAGCTTCGCACTCACGCCTCCTAGCACCTCTTCAAATTTTGCTTGAAGCTCGGGCAGGCGCGCTGAAAATTCCTTGATCGCATCGAAGATGACTGCGCCGAAAAACACTATAATCGCCACGAAAGCGAAAGTGATGATGAGGAAGCTAAAAACGCGCCCGACGCGGATCTTTTGGACATAAAGCACCAGCGGCGAGACGAGCACCGTGATGAAAATAGCTAGCAAAAATGGCACGACGATAGCCTGCGCGGCTTTAAGACCAGCCAGGATGATTACGACGCAGGCAACCGACATCAAGGACATTTGAAGCTTCAAGGATTCTCCTAAATTTGACATTTTCGCAGAGCTTTTACGCGAAATTTTGGTGAAAGGATTTTAACTAAAATTCCATAAATTTATGACTAAAATTTTATATATCATTTCTTATCCCATAAATTCAGTTCACTTTGAATTTCTATCTTTATATAATAAGAATTTTCTGTAATACCTGCAAATTTTGCCAATATTTTTGTCTCATCGGAGGAGCTTAAATGTACTGGAAATGATTTTGCTCCATTAGAAAGCAGCCAAATAGTACGTGTTATTCCGTCAGAAAATGAACAAGCGTATTTTGTTTCTTTCACATAATTCTTTTTAAAAAACGGAATACATCTTACTTTTATTGGTACATAATACTCATCAGAATAACAACAAACTCTAGCCAATGGCACAGTATTACCAAGACCCTGTTTAAAGCCCTCTTCTTCCCAACTATATTTGTAATCGTTTCGCCAACCATCTTCCCTTTTATTGCTTATTTCTTTATCTACATCAATTTTATTATTACGTCATAATTCTAAGAATTTTATGCTATCAACAAACGCAATATCTCTAGTGTTATTTGTAAATGGGTGGCACATATATACAGATTTTTGGTTTTTAATTTTTAATTCAAAAATAACACGTTTTTCTTCAACTATAATATTTATACCGGGAAAACGTTCAAGCTTCATATTGCACTCCAATCCCTATATTTATTGACATGGCTTATCATACAAAATGCTCGC
>NZ_CALIJA010000112.1 GCF_938017615.1 uncultured Campylobacter sp.
AAACTAGCCGCTGAAATCGGCTATCCCGTCATCATCAAAGCCGCAGCCGGCGGCGGCGGACGCGGAATGCGCGTGGTCGAGCGCGAAGAGGATATCGAAAAGCTCTTTTGGTCGGCAGAGAGCGAAGCGATGAGCGCGTTCGGCGACGGCACGATGTATATGGAAAAATATATCACAAACCCCCGCCACATCGAGGTTCAGGTCTTGGGCGACGAGCATGGACACGTCGTGCATATCGGCGAGCGCGACTGCTCGATGCAGCGCCGCCATCAAAAGCTAATCGAAGAGAGCCCGGCCGTGATCTTGGACGAGCCGACACGAAAGAGCCTGCACGAAACGGCGGTTCGCGCCGCTAAGGCGATCGGATACGCAAGCGCGGGAACGTTTGAGTTTTTATACGACGGTAAGGATAAGAAATTCTATTTCATCGAGATGAATACCCGCTTGCAGGTCGAACACACCGTAAGCGAGATGCGAAGCGGGCTCGATCTGATCGAGTGGATGATCCGTATCGCGCAGGGCGAGAAGCTGCTACCTCAAAGCGAGATAAAATTTAGCGGGCATGCGCTTGAGTGCCGCATCACCGCCGAGGACTCCAAAAGCTTTATGCCAAACCCGGGCAAAATCACAAAATACGTCGCTCCGGGCGGCAGAAACGTGCGTATGGACAGCCACGTCTATGAGGGCTATTCGGTGCCGCCTTACTACGACAGCATGATCGGCAAGCTCATTGTCTACGACAAGGACCGCGCGCGTGCGATCGCAAAAATGAAGGTCGCGCTAGACGAGCTCATCATCGGCGGCATAAAATCGACGCGCGATTTTCATCTTAGGATGATGAACAACCCCGATTTCGTGGATAATAACTACGACACAAATTACCTAGCCAAGCATTAAATTTAAAACTCCAAGGGATGATACTCTTGGAATTTTAAAATTTATTTGAAATTCTACATTTAAAATTCCGCTTTAAATTTTTCATTTAAAAAGCTACTTGAAATTTTGTTTTAAAATCCCGTCGCTCCATGCTTTAAATTTTGCTATTAAATTTACCGCTAAATCTTGGTGACGATGCGCGAGATACGCCATTGTTGCCGCTTATATGTTTTACAGCGAGATTGACGGCAGGGTTGGTTTAAATTTTACGTTCTGCGGCGATTGAAATTTAGAATACGAGTCTTGGCTACTGCAAATATTTGTTTTCGTCTGACCGATCTAGTTAAAATTTAATGCCATGCATGCGCTCTATCATCTATTTCGGCGACCGGCTGCCGACGTGCGCGAGTAAGCGGTATAAAATTTACCGCACGAGCCGCTGCACCCGTTCGGCGTAAACTTGACCACGCCCGCCGTTGCGAGCGTGAAGTAATATCGAGCCGCAGATTTTAGACTATCTGGTCGCACGCGCTTGAGAATGACGTTCTGCTTTATGGACAAAGTGTGCTAGGTCTTTAAACCGTCAAATTTCAAGCCCTGAAAATTCCTCGTAAAATTTATTTAGATAATCAGCGTAATAGAAGTTTTGATTTCTAGCGTCAAATTTACCCGCCAGTTCCAAAGCCGTTTTGTAGTCGCTCTCATCGCCGAACGCGCTAACAGCGATGAAAAATCGCAGGTCGTTTAGATCGTCGTTGCCGTCAAGGATCGCCGCGGAGTGCTTGCGAGCTAAGCTTAGCGCCGTCTCGCGCTCATCTAGCCTAACGGCGATCTCGATTAGCGGGGCGATCTCGTTTATGACGCGAGGATTTGACTCGATCGTCGCCGCGGCCTTTGGTAAAAGAGTTTTTGCCTCTTCGATCTTGCCTGTTTTAATCATACTAAAAAGTATCGGCGCGTAGGTCGTGTGAGGCACTTCGCCGCAGGTTAGTTCGCCCGAGAGCAACGATTCGGCTAGCTTTAGCGCCGCTGCGTGCTCGCCGATAAAGCACAGATACGCGATCTCATCGCTTGCTTCGCACGCCTCGCAGTCACCCATATCGTCTTTGGCGAGCTTTTTCCACAGCTCGTAGTTTGCCTTTGCTTCTCTAGTATCGCCCATGTCGATGTTTTGATTCATCAAGGCCTTGTAGTAGGCTGCCAACGAGAGCTCCAAACGCTCGTAGTAAAACAGCATCGCCTCGTTTGCCTCGTCTATGAGTTCCTTTTCGATCACGGAGCTTTTGGCGATGCCCGAGACTATCCATTTAAATTTCCACAGGCAGCTCTCGAAGTCGCCGAAATTCGGGTATTCGCTTTCTTTTAAATTTTGCGCGATGTAGCCCGTGAGCCACATTAGCGCCCTCGTTCTTAAAACCGCGCCGAATTTTTCAAATTCCTCGTTTAGCACAAAGTCGCAAATTTGCGTGGCAAATTCGAAATTTTCCACTTCTATGGCGCCCTTTATCGCGTCAAACAGATACTCCTCTTTATTCGCCAGCCTATCAAATTGCCTTAGCTTTTCATAAAGTCCCTCTAGCGAGCCCTGCTTCATCTGCACTCCTCGTTGAATTTTGCGATAATTATATCCGTTTAGTCTGAAGCTAAGCAGCTTATCGCGATTTTAAAGCCCAAAAGGCAAAATTTAAAATTTATAGCGTTATCTTAAAGCGACTCTGCTCGCGCCGTTTTAGCGCCCTATTTGCCGCCGCGATAGGCAAATTTCAGCTTTGTTATATAAATTTAATATTAAAATGCCGTATTCATAAATTTTTTTAAGAAAAGGGGATTTATGGAGATAAACATGCAGCGCTTTAAAAGCGAGTTCGAACAGATAAGCCGCTTCGGGGCTTTGGCGGGCGGCGGGCTTACGCGGCTTGCATTTTCGCGCGAGGATAAAGAGGCGCGCGATTTCCTCATATCGCTACTTCAAAAAGAAAATTTCAAGATCAAAATCGACGATACGGGCAATATTTTCGCTAAATTTATTGACGTTAAAAATCCCGATCTGCCGCCTGTCAGTGCTGGCTCGCATATCGATAGCGTGCCGCAGGGCGGCTTTTACGACGGCACGTTAGGCGTCATGGCGGCTTTAGAGGCGATCCGCGCGGTGCGAGATAGCGGCGAAAAGCTTGCGCGACCGCTAGAGCTCATCGTCTTTGTTTGCGAGGAATCGAGCCGCTTTAAAATGGCGACCGTAGGCAGCAAGATAATCAGCGGCAAGCTCTCGCAAAAGCGGCTAGGCGAGCTAAAGGATCGGGACGGAATTTCGCTGTTTGATGCGATGCAGGATTTCGGGCTAAATCCCGCAAATTTAAAAAGCTGCATCTTGCCCAAATCCAGCTTTCATAGCTATATCGAGCTTCATATCGAGCAGGGGCCAGTATTGCAGAGGCGGGGTATCCCCGTGGGCATCGTCACGGGTATCGCCGCGCCCGTGCGATACGAGCTGCGGATCGAGGGCAGAGCCGATCACAGCGGTGCTACGCCGATGGATATGCGCTGCGACGCCCTAGCTTGCGCGAGCGAGATCGTTTTAAGTGCGGAGAGGATCGCAAAGGCGGGCAAAACCACGGTTGCGACGACGGGCTATGCAAACGCACTTCCCGGCGTGCTAAACGTGATCCCGGGCACCTGCACACTAGGTCTTGATATACGCGATATAGACGAGGAGGCGCTTAGGGCGGCGGACGATCAAATTTGCGCCGCGATAGATGAAATTTGCGCTCGCAGAGGGTGTAGATTTGAACTAAAAAATCTCATCAAAGATCGCCCCGTAAAGCTAAGCGAGGAGATGATAGATCTGCTTGAGAGCTGTGCCGGCGAGCTTAAAATTCCAAGCCTGAGGCTTCCTAGCGGCGCGGGACACGACGCGATGAATATGACGGGGCTTGCGGATCGCGTGGGGATGCTTTTCGTGCCGTGCAAGGACGGCATCAGCCACAACGTAAACGAAAGCATAAACTGGAACGACGCCTTCGCCGCTACGAAGGTTTTAGCTGCGGCGATGTTAAATTTAGCCAAAGAATAAAGGAGAGAAGATGGATGCTATCGCACAAAAAGTAGAGGCGCTCAAAGGCGAGATGATCGAGGATCGCAGATTTTTTCACTCGCATCCCGAGACGGGCTGGTTTACCTTTTTTACGACCGCGGTTATCGCAGATCGAATGCAGCGTCTGGGCTATGAGATAAAGCTCGGTCGCGAGGTGGTAAAGGCCGAAGCCAGACAGGGCGTAGGCAGCAAGGATGCCTGCGAGAGGGCGAAGCAGCGCGCCAAAGAGCTGCTAAACGCGGATCAGATGAAATTTCTTGATGCGATGGAGGACGGGCTGACGGGCCTAGTGGCGCAGATCGACACGGGGCGCGCGGGCAAGACGGTCGCTTTTAGATTTGACATAGACGGCGTGGACGTGACCGAGAGCACGGACGCGGATCACCGCCCTTTTAAGGAGGGCTTTCGCTCCGACATTAGCGGCATTACGCACGCGTGCGGGCACGACGGGCATATCACGATGGGACTTGCTCTGGCAAAGCTCATCGCGCAGAGCCTAGACGATTTTAGCGGTAAATTTAGATTTATCTTCCAAACCGCCGAGGAGGGCACCAGAGGCGCCGTGGGTATGGAAGCTGCGGGCGTCACCAAGGGCGTGGATTATCTGCTGGGCGGTCATATCGGCTTTCAGGCGAGCACTATGAGAGGCATCATCTGCGGTACCAAAAAGCTGCTTGCGACTACTAAATTTGACGTAAATTTACAAGGTAAGTCCGCTCATGCCGCGGGCGCACCGCAAAACGGAGCCAATGCCCTGCTCGCCGCAGCCGAGATGGCGCTTGATATGCACGGCATCACTAGACACGCAGACGGCGTCACGCGTATCAACGTCGGAGTGCTGCGCGCGGGCGAAGGGCGCAACGTCATCGCGCCCAACGGCTATCTCGCGTGCGAGACGCGCGGCGAGAGTACCGAGCTGAATGAGTTTATGAAGGCCAAATGCATGGACATAGTGGAGGGCGTTTCTAAAATTTATGGCGTCAGCTACGACGTGCAGGTCACGGGCGGTACTGCAGGCGGCGATAGCGACGAGGCCACCACACAGCTTTACGAGGATGCAGCAAAGGCGTCGCCGTTTATAGATAACGACAAGATTGTAAGGGAGCTAAATTTCGGTGCATGCGAGGACTTCGCGCATTTTATGCGCTCGGTGCAGGACGCGGGCGGTAAGAGCGGATATCTGATGATCGGCACGACGCTTGCGGCGGGACATCACAACGCCAAATTTGACTTCGAGGAGGACTCGCTGCTTGCGGGAGTGGATGTGTATCTGCGCTGCGCGTATAAGCTAAACGGCAAAATTTAAGGAAAGCGGCATGAAAAGAGCACTACTTCTAAGCGCTTCTAGTTACAAAGACAGCGGCTATCTGAACCACTGCAAGGGGTGGATCAGGGAATTTTTAGGCAGGTTATGGGAGGATGAAATTTTATTCATTCCGTTTGCGGGCGTTAGGCGCACGAACGAGCAATACGAGCAGAAGGTTTCGGACTGCTTGGAGAGTAACAATATCAGATCGATTCACCGCTTTTCCGATATGAAAGCCGCCGTTAAAAATGCCAAATCGATCTGCATCGGCGGCGGTAATACCTTCGTGCTGCTAAATGAGCTTTATAAATTTGATCTCTTAGGTGCGATCAAAGATGCCGTGGATAGTGGTACGCCGTATTTTGGCTGGTCTGCGGGCGCAAACGTCGCGGGCAAGACGATGATGACTACCAACGACATGCCGATCGTCTTCCCGCCCTCGCCGGTAGCTCTGGGGATCTTTCCGTATCAGATCAATCCTCACTTTATAAGCGGTAAAATTTCAAACCACAACGGCGAGAGCAGGGAGGAGCGGTTGGAGGAGTTTTTGATTGTCAATCAAAACGACAGCGTCTATGCTATGCCCGAGGGCAGCGCGTTTTTGATAAACGGAAACGAGTGTGAGGTGATGGGGTATGCGGACGTGCTAAAATTCGAGTATAAAAAAGAGATCTCGCGCATCGCCGTGGGAAGTAAATTTAAAATTTAAAAGGAGTTATCGTGCAGACGTTTAGGTTACTTTTGGCGCTTGCAGGTATCGTCGCGGTCGTCGCTTTACTGATCATGAAGAAGGATACCAAAACCGTGCTTATCGGCGTGGGTTTGGTGCTGTGCGTGCTTTGTCTAAAGCCGCTGGACGGGCTGGGCGCCTTTACCTCGTATATGACTAAAGCAGGTCTTATTAAGGCGATCTGCGCCAGTATGGGTTTTGCCTTCGTGATGAAATTTACCGGCTGCGACCGCGCGCTCGTAAATTTACTAACCAGGCCTCTTGGCAATATCGGATTTTTATTGATCCCTATCGTCGTGGCGCTTACATATTTTATCAATATCGCTATCCCCTCCGCTGCGGGCTGCTCGGCTGCGGTCGGCGCTACGCTGATCCCCGTGATGATGGCTGCGGGCGTTAAACCGGAGATGGCGGGAGCTGCGGTATTTGCGGGAACTTTCGGTAGCGTTTTAAGCCCGGGCTCGGCGCACAACGTATTTGTCGCCGATATGGTAAAGGCGCACAACCCATCCTATACGGTTCAAGACGTCATCGCCGTGCAGTTTTCCAGCGCGATTACCGCTTTGATCGTAGTTTTGATCGTAATGAGTATAACGGCGATAGTTTGCAAAGACTACACCAAGGGGGTGAATTATCTAGCGCAAAGAGAGGGCGGCGCAAATTCCGCCGCGTCAAATTCAGCCGAGGGTTCAAATTTAGACGCGCAGCCTCAAAAGATAAACGTCTTGTATGCGCTTATGCCGCTAGTACCGCTAGTGATCTTAGTAATCGGCGGCACGAGCCTAAATCAGGTCTCTTTCCTAAAATGGACGAAGATGGGCGTCGCCGAAGCGATGCTACTGGGCGCTATCCTCACCATCGCCGTTACTCTAACCGATCCTCAAAAAATTACGAAGGAATTTTTCAAAGGAATGGGTAGCGCGTATGCCGAGATCATAGGTATCATCATCGCAGCGGGCGTCTTCGTCGCGGGTCTTAGCGCGTGCGGAGCGATCGATTTCGTAATCGAGTGGCTTAAAAACGAGCAGGGCTACGTAAAATTCGGCGGAACCTTTGTGCCGTTTTTTATGGGCGTCGTAACGGGCTCTGGAGATGCGGCGTCGATGGCGTTTAATACCGCCGTGACCGTGCACGCCGATGCGTTAGGCTTTGAACAAGATAAGCTCGGTATGGCGGTTGCGATAAGCGGCGCGTTAGGCAGGAGCGCATCGCCGATTGCGGGCGCTTGTATCGTTTGTGCGGGACTTGCGATGGTAAGCCCTATTCAGATCGCTAAAAGAACGGCTCTAGGGATGTTTCTATCCGTCTGCGTCATCGCATTTTTCATTTTGTAAAAAGGCTTATTTGTGGATATCGTGCAGAGGTTTTTAAACTACACCAAGATCAACACCACCACGAATAGAGTCGCGGGTGCAGCGGGCATAATGCCCTCAAACCCCAAGGAACTCGAGCTTGTGGGTCTCATAAAAAGCGAGCTCGAAGCTCTGGGCATAAAAAATATCAACCCCAGCGAGAAGTCGATTTTAATCGCTAAAATTCCCTCAAATTTAGACGCACCCGCTGCGAGCATAGCGTTTTTTGCCCACCTCGATACCAGCGCCGAGCAGAGCGGCGACACCAAGGCGCAGATCGTAAGATACGAAGGCGGCGATATCTGCCTGAATAAAGAGCTAGAGATCTATCTTAAAGAGAGCGAAAATGAGGAGCTGCAAGATTATAAAGGAGATGAGATCATCGTAACGGACGGCACCAGCTTGCTAGGCGCCGACGATAAGGCGGCGATCGCAGCGATCGTGAATGCACTGGAATTTTTCGTCCAAAATCCGCATATCAAACACGGCGAGATAATCGCTTGCTTCGTGCCGGACGAGGAGCAGGGCTTGCGGGGCGCAAAGGCGCTGGATGTAAGCGAGATAGGCGCGGATTTTGGCTACTGCCTTGATTGCTGCGGCATAGGCGAGTTTATCTACGAGAATTGGAACGCGGGCGATTGCGTCGTTACCTTCAAAGGCCAGTCCGCTCATCCGATGAACGCCAAGGGCAAACTCGTAAATTCCTTGCTTTTGGCGCATAAGTTTATCTCGCTGCTGCCTGCGGGCGAGGCGCCCGAATACACAGAGGGCAAGGAGGGCTATTTTTGGGTCAAGGAGCTTAGCGGCAACAGCGCAAAGACCGTCCTAAAGATCGACGTGAGGGAATTTGACGAGAAAAGATACGAGCAGCGTATGGAATTTTTGCAAAAAACTGCGGACGGGCTTCGCGCGATCTGGGGCGATCGGATCGAAATTTCGCTAAACGACCGCTACAAAAACGTCTATAACTTTTTGAAAAACGACGAGGCGCCCGCGATACGCTTTGCGAAGCAGGCTTTTAAAAGCTTAAATATCGAGCCCAAGATCAAGCCTATGCGAGGCGGCTACGACGGCGCCGTTATCTCGGCAAGGGGCTGCCGTGCCCGAACCTCTTCACCGGCGGGCATAATTTCCACTCGATCTACGAGTATCTGCCCGTAGGCTCTTTAAAAGCGGCGAGCGAAGTGGTTAAGCGGATCATAACGCTAGCGGCAGAGGGGGCGCGAGCTTAGCTCGGCCGCTTTCTGCTCCGCGCGCAGATTTGATTTTAAATTTGGCTTATTCATTCCGCCGCGAAATTTTATTTGTTCGGCGGAATTTTATCTAGCGGACGGAATTCTGTTTAGTAAGGCGGAATTTTGTTTTACTAAGTAGAATCCCACGCGGCTATGAAATTTTGCTTTGCTCTGCTGAGCGCGCGGTTTAGCGAGCTCAAAAAGGCGCGTTATAAAATTTTGCCGCGCCTCTGTTTCACGACTCATCCATTATTGCGCCTTTAATGCTCTTTGCATACGGTGCGACCGCGAATTTTTGCAGCCTGCACGACAAGCTGCGGCAAATTTTATATTTCGACGATTTAGATGGCTAGCAGACACGCCGTATCGACCGGTAGAATTTTATTCTCGCGGCAGGCAGAGCGGACGTTTTTAGCGCAAGTGAGATCTATTTTTCGGGGCGACACAGCGTCGTAAACGGGCCTTAAAAATGGTACGGAATTTCTTTAAATTAAAATGCCGTAATGCGCGGCTTGCGCTGAATTATCTATAAACCGCGCGGGCTAAATTTAAGCACTCCGTTTAAAATTTCATCGCAGCGCTTTTTATTTTAAAATCTAAGTCAAAAAAAGATTTAAATTTTAAAATTTAGCCCAAAACCTAGCTTGGTTTTAACTTAAAATTTTTTACCTGCGCCCTTTGCGCCTAAATTCCTTAAAAATTCCGCGTACTCCGCCGCGCCTTTTTCTATCTGCGTGACGCTACTTTCGTAATCCACGCCGGGCGTCTCCTCGGCGCCGTAAAACGCGAAAAATCCGCGCCAGTCCGCATGAAAATAGTAGCGGAATGCCGGCTCAAACGGCGCTAAAATCTGCTCCATCGTGAAATGGTACCGCCCGCTAGGCGCGTAGTCGGCGCGCTTGATGCCCGCGCTCACCGCCAGCGCCACGGCGCGCCCGCGCATGCCCTCGCTTGTGCGCCCATAAGCAAATCCATACGTCATCGTCGCATCGATCCAGCTTTTTAAAATCGCGGGCGAGGAGAAATTATGCAGCGGAAATTGCAGCACCAGCGCGTCGTGAGATTTGATTATCGCGCGCTCGCGCTCGCCGTCTATCTCGCCGCTAGGATACTCACGCGCTAGGTCGCGCACGGCGAAGCTTTGCACGGCGGCCTCTTTCAAAAACCGTTTGTTTATGAGCTAATTTTCGATGTCGGGATGAGCTAGGATGATTAAATTTTTCCTATTTTTCCTTTAAAATTTTGGTTTGGGGCGATAAAATTTGCCGCCAAAATCGCAGATAGAACTCCGTTTTGAAATTTTATTTTCAAATTAGCGGCGGAATTCTGAGGCAAAATTTTAAGGTGAAATTTTAATGCCGAAGCTTCGGCGCTTAAATTTGACGCCGAAATTCCATAGCAAATTTCAGTGCATAAATTTTATATTAAAATTTAGCGCCCAAATACGCCGGAGCTCTATTTCAAAACGCTGGCTTAGCGCTTTATTTACTCGCAGCTAGCAGATCTGCGAGCACCTTTGCGGCGTGATCTTTTGCCTTGACGCTTTTATAGACCTTTAAAATTTTGCCGTCCGCACCGATCAGAAAGGTCGAGCGCACGATACCCAGATACTCGCGCCCGTAGTTTTTGCGTACTTGCCACGCTCCGTATAGCTTGGCTACCTCGTGCTGCGGATCGCTCAGCAGGATGTGCTTTAGGCTCTGCTTGGCGATGAAGCCCGCGTGGGATTTGGCGCTGTCGGGGCTGATGCCGACGATCACGCAGTCTGCGGCGATGAAATCATCGTACGCGGCGCTAAATTCGCACGCTTCGGTCGTGCAGCCGGGGGTGTTGTCCTTGGGGTAAAAATACAGCGCGACCCTCTTGCCTGCGAAGTCCTTTAGCGCGACGCTCGCGCCGTCGGCGTTTTGCAAGCTAAACTCGGGCGCCGCGTCTCCCGCTTGCAGCGTGATTTTGCGCTCGCGATCCTCTGTGCTAAACTCGTCTTCGATCTGTGTTTTTCTCTGCATATCGTTTCCTTTTTTGAAATTTTCGGGCTCGTAGCCCAAATCGCGGCTAAATTTTAATCTTTTTTCATAAATTTATCCTTGCTTGGATGAAATTTTGCTCCGTCCGTAGCTGCGCGCGATCGGGTGGATCGCAAGTGAGATCGTTCCAGACAACAAGAGCGGGTCAGGGGCTTGCTTTGCGGCACGCATAAAAACATTTTGTTGCACATGCCTTGAGGCAGTATGGTACGAGAGCGCTTCGTATCTATCGCGCCTCACAAATCCCATTCCTCACAAGCAAAATAACGCCTCGCTTTCGCAAGTCCTCTTAATCTACTTTTAGCTTTTTAACGATATGATTCTGCAAATTTTAACAAAGGAAATAACATGAAAACGCTCGTGATCTTATCGCATCCCAATTTCGCCGCCTCGCGCGTGAACAAAGCTCTATCGCAGGTCGCAAAGGGCGCTGCCGGCATGGAGGTACACCATTTGGAGGGGCTTTACGGCACCGA
>NZ_CALIJA010000113.1 GCF_938017615.1 uncultured Campylobacter sp.
AAATCGATGCCCGCAGATTTATCACCAATCAGAGCGGCATCGGCTGCTTGAGACAGGATGATAGCGAAGGTGGCTCCCAAAATTTAGGGCAGATCAATGTTACGGGAAACGTAGAAAGCGACCCGCTTGCCAAAAAAGTCGGCGAAACTAAAAAGAGCGCCAAAACGCTAGAAAAGCAGCAAGTCTCCGACACTAGAGACCTCGTAAAATATGAAACGGGGGTTAGCGTCGTAGAGGCGGGCAGGATGGGTTCTAGCGGCTACTCGATCCGCGGAGTGGACGAAAACCGCGTCGCCATCACGATAGACGGACTTCATCAAGCAGAGACTTTAAGCTCGCAAGGTTTTAAAGAGATCTTTGAAGGATATGGAAACTTTAATAACACTAGAAACGGCGTCGAGATGGAAAATGTCAAACAAGCTACTATCACCAAGGGCGCAGACTCGATAAAAGCGGGTTCTGGCGCACTTGGAGGCTCCGTTATGTTCGAGACCAAGGATGCACGGGATTATTTAATCGATAAAAATTGGTTTTACGGCTTTAAAGCGGGTATTTCTAGCAGAGATAAGGAGAAAATGAGATCTCATACTCTAGCTGCGAAAGTTAATTGGTTTGACTTTTTAGTAATCAGAACAGATAGAAATTCTCACGAGCTTAGAAACTACGGATACGGCACCTACGACGATAGCGTAAGAGGAAGGGAGAGGGAGCAAACTGATCCTTATACCATCAAAAAAGAGAGCACCTTAGTTAAAATATCCTTTCAGCCAAATGATGAAAATAGAATTACCCTCATGAATGATGATTCTAAAAATAGATCGAAAGGCAACGACTACTCATATACGCTCTATCCAAGATCGATTACTAATCCCGATTTTTTCGAAAGCAAGCTCGGAGAGAGATACACGGACGATCTTAGCAAGAGAGAAAATAGAGGTATCGCTTACGAAAATTTTACCGAAACGCCGCTTTGGGATAGCGTAAAATTCTCATTCTCGAATCAAAGAATTAAACAAAGAGCAAGAACGGAAGAGTATTGCAGGGGCGATAATTGCGCAGAGACAAGTAATTCGATCGGACTACAGCCGAAAGGAGCAAAAGTAGTTGATAAATATGGCAAAGACTTTACTATTGCTATGGAACCGTTGCCAGGAGGAGGTTCCTCTTTTCCGACGCTTACCGACTCGCAAGGTAATAAGTATATAAGCTCCTTCGGCGATACTAATATAAACGAATACGGCTTTGATTGCTCTATTTTTGATTGCTCCGGAACGACTAGGCTTTATAAAAAGACATCCGATGTCGCAAATACGCCGTATCAAACACTCGATATAGATTTATCCCAAAATTCATACACCACCCCTGACGGAAGATATAAGTTTGATATTACGAAAGAAACGCATAACGGAAAAACATATAAAAAAGTAACCCAAAACACTTATAATACTGGGACGCAAAAATGGGAAAAGTCTAGCCAAAACGACCAATATAAAACTGTTCTGCCTAATTCAAAAGGCTATAAAGAAAGAGATTGGAAAGAGAGGGATCTAAATACCGATACGAGGCAGTTTGACTTGGATTTTAGTAAAGATTTTGATCTTTTTACTACGGAAAATAGCCTTACATATGGATTAAAATATATAAAAACCGATAAATCTATGGTAAATAGAGCAGGCTATGATGCGGCGGATCCTCAGTGGTGGGCAAATACCTCTCCCGGTGCGGATTGCCAAGACGCCGATAAATGGGATGCGCTAAGATGCCCTAGAACCGATCCGGAAACATCGTTTCTAATACCGGTCGAAAGCAAAGACGGGGTCTTTCATATAGCGGATGATGTTATAGTAAACGATCTTTTTGATTTCAATCTAGCCTATAGATACGATAGAGTAAGATATAAACCCGGCTATGTTCCTGGCAAGACTCCGAAGATCCCTGACGGCATGGTTGAGGGATTATTTATACCGCTTGCTAAAAATCCGCTTCCGGAGCCTAAGTGGAGCGACTATCCAAATTGGTCGGATTATGTGGCAGCCAGGAACGCATACCTAGCAAAGCAAGCCGAAGTAGATGCGCTAAATGCGACGAATGCCGAGCGAAACATAGAGTATATGTCAAAGCCGAAGGAGTATAAAAACAACTCCTACGCTGTGGGTTTAAATTTTAACCCTCTTGAGTTCATAAGAATTCAAACGAAGTATTCAAAGGCCTTTAGGGCTCCTACTACAGATGAGCTATATCTTGCGTTTAAGCATCCCGACTTTACGATAAAGCCGAATGTGGATCTAAGACCCGAAATAGCTAAAACCAAAGAGGTAGCCGTTACCTTTCATAGCGAAAGTCAGAGTTATATTACGATTAGTAGATTCAAAACGGACTATCAAGACTTCTTAGATCTGGAATATCAAGGCACCAAAAGGGTAAATACGAACGCAAATAGCGCGCTTGATTTCGATATGTATCAAAACGTAAATAGACAAAGAGCCAAGGTAAACGGCATAGAGATAAGCTCTAAATTTAACCTAAGCGATATCTCCGATAGTCTGGGCGGATTTTATGTAGGATATAAATTTACGAAACAAAAGGGAAAAATTTTAACCGATGATGACGGTTTAGTGCCGATGAATGCGATACAGCCAAAAACTTCGGTATATAACGTGGGCTATGCCGAGAAAAATGACAAATTCGGAGTTGATATATATCTTACTACCGTATCGGCTAAAAAGCCCGAAGATACCTACAATATGTTTTGGAAAAACGAGAGGCAAAGCGGAGATCCTATAAACGGGCACCAGGTGACCGATTACAGAGCGCACTGGTTAAGCTCCAGCTACAAAGTGCTAGACCTGGTGGCATACACCAAGCCTACTAAAAATTTAACCTTCAGATTCGGCTGCTACAACATAACCGACGAAAAATATCTAACCTGGGAATCGGCTAGATCGGTAAGGTCTTTCGGCACCACGAATATGGTCCGCAAATCAGATAGTCTGGGCATCAACCGCTTCTACGCTCCGGGGCGAAATTTTAAGCTAACCTTCGAACTTACCTTGTAAATTTCAATAGAATTTGGACTAAATTTAATATCTAGTCCAAATTTTGATCTTTAAAATTTTTAAACGGCTCGGTAAAACCGCAACTACTTTTTGGGTATATAAACAAGAGCGCCGCTTATCAAATCTCTCGACTGCTTTCTAGATCGGCAAAAGTTTATATAAAAAGAGTGAGTTAAATTTTATCCTGCGGCGATCTAGCGAAAAATTTATAGAATTTTATAAAACGCGTAACCGCACAAATGCCGCTGCACTTTCGGTATAGAAATTTTATCACTAGCTGCGGCTTGCTAACTATGCGATATCCTATAATTTTGTGATGTTTTTAAATTTTAAAATTTTACGTAGCGTGGCAGACCAAAGGCTCCTGTCTGTGATGACATCAGCTTCGTAATTTTGCAATGACGCCCACGATCTCTTTCAAAATCAAGATAGCGAATTTTTAATTTTAACTGCGGTCTATATGAAGCCTTTAGCTCGCGGAATTTCTCCGTTGCTAACGTATAAGGCTCCGATCCCCGTAGCACTATTTCGCGCAATGTAGTTTTAAAAAATTTTATTTAAATAATCCAGACTACTTAGCCGCCGAAAAACGAGTGATAAAAACCAAGCGCGGGCTCCAGTTAAAATTGCACGGAATTTAAAATATTATAAGATTTTGAAAATTTGTAGAATTAAAATTTAACGATAAATTTGACCGAACGGGTCGGTCAAATTTTGATTAAATTTTCGCGCCGAGTACGCAAAAATGTATTATTTATAAGCCTTAATCGCTTTGTCTAGGATTTTCTCGGCCTCCGCGGCGCTTGCAAAATCCTTCACTTTGACCCATTTATTTGGCTCTAAAAGCTTGTAGGTTTCGAAGAAATTTTTGATCTTATCCAGCGTAGCTTTAGGCAGATCGGCGACCCCTTTGATGCCGTCATATCGCGGATCGATCTTGCTAACCGGCACGGCAAGCAGCTTCTCGTCCATGCCGCTTTCGTCCTCCATCATCAAAACGCCGATTAGACGGCACGGGATCACGCTACCGGCGACAAGCGGGTATTCGTTCAGCACCAAAACATCCGCAGGATCGCCGTCGTCAGCCAAGGTATTGGGCACGAAGCCGTAGTTTGCGGGGTAAAACATCGCGCCGTATAGTACGCGATCTACGCAGAGCGCGCCGCTTGCTTTGTCGATCTCGTATTTGATATTCGAGCCGTAAGGGATCTCGATTACCGCGTTGATTTTATCGGGGTTTGAGCCCACTTTTATCTTTGAAAGATCCATAGTTTTCCTTTATTTAGAATTTAAAATTTTGATATTTTTCACGTCTATCGTCGTTTTAGTAAAATCTTTGTCGATCTCGCCGCTAATTCGCACGAGCGTATTTTCATCCACGCTCACGCCGCGCCAAACGTCATCGTCGATCTCAACCTCGATGCTATCGCCGTTTTGATCCACAAATCTATAATGCTCGTATTTGAGTTGAGATTTTATCTTGCCGTCGATTACGACAGAAGAATCATCTCTTAATTTAAGCGCTTCTTTGACGCTTAACGGCTGAGTTTGCGCCGCGGAGCCGCTTGGCACAAACCCGCCCGCGCCGAATGCAGCCGCACATAAAGCCATGCTAAGTAAAAATTTTCTAACCATATCTATCCTTAAATTTTAATCTCTGTATCCGCAAACAGATCTGAAATTTCATCAATTTAAGAGCTGCTTGCATTTGATGCTCGCATTTAAATTTACACAGCGAGTTATTTAAATTTACGCTTGAAATTTGGCTATCTAGCGCGACGGCAAGCTATAAATTTAAAGGCGCACTCGTACTAAAAAGCGCATCTTAAATTTAAGCCGCCATCCAAGCGCGCTAGCCTAATTTTTCGATCTGCGCGGCGATTATAGCGTTTATGTCCGCTACGATCTCCTCGACCGTGCGCTCGCCGTTTACGCTGTAAAATACGCCTGCGTCGCCGTAAAATTTACGGATATCCTCGATCGGCTCTGAAAATACCGCCATGCGGTTTTTAAAGACCTCCTCGTTATCGTCTGCTCCGCGAGCGCGTCCTAAAACACGCTCCTTGGCGACCTCCTCGCTAACGCATACCTCGATTACCGCGCTAAGATTTACATCATCGTCGCCTCGCAGCACCTCGTCTAGTTTATTCATCTGCTCGACGCTTCTTGGATAGCCGTCGATGATGATGAAGTCTTTAGGCGAGCTCTTAATTGCGCTAACGATAGCATTTACGACGATATCAAGCGGCACGAGATTGCCTTTAGAGATGAAGCCATCTATCTGTTTGCCCAGAGCGCTGCCGCTTGCTACCTCGGCGCGTAGCAGATCGCCCGTGGAGTAGTGCTCGATGCTTTGATTCATCTGAGCAATCATGCTCGCATCGGTCGTTTTGCCGCTACCGGGAGCGCCGATGATTAGAAAAAGGCTTTTCATTTTTGCTCCTTCTTATGAAGCCTAAGACCTAGCTCGCGAAGCTGCTCGTCTGTAACGACGCTAGGAGCTTTGGTGAGCGGACACTGCGCGCGCTGCGTTTTAGGAAACGCGATAACCTCGCGGATACTGCTTGAGCCGGTAACCAGCATCATCAGCCTATCAAAGCCGATCGCGATACCTCCGTGCGGAGGCGCGCCGAAGCTTAGCGCATCAAGCAGGAAGCCGAATTTCTCCCTCTGCTCCGCAGGCTCGATCTTAAGCAGCCTAAAGACCTTTTCTTGAATGTCCGCCTTGTGGATCCTGATGCTGCCGCCGCCAAGCTCGATGCCGTTTAGCACGACGTCGTAGGCAATCGAGGTAATATCCTCTAAATCAGGCTCGTCGGGATTGTTCGGCATAGTGAAAGGATGGTGCATCGCGGAGTAGCTGCCGTCGTCGTTTTGCTCAAACATAGGGAAATTTACGACCCACAAAAACTCAAGCTTGTTCGGATCTATGAGACCAAGCTCGTTTGCGAGGAAAATTCTAAATCTGCCCATATAATCAAGCACGATTTTCTTTTTGCCCGCGCCGAAAAATACGACGTCGCCGACCTTTAGCTCGCAGCGCTTGATAAGCTCGTCCAGCTCGCTTTTTTCAAAGAATTTTACCAGCGGCCCCTTTAGACCGTCCTCTTTTACTTGAATGAATGCTAGGCCCTGCGCGCCGAATTTTTTCACGTATTCCTCAAAGCCTTGCATCTGCCGCTTGCTAAATTTCAGATCGCCGCCCTCGACTTTGAGCGCTTTTACGCGGTTAGCCTTGCGGTCTTTAGCTAAATTTGAAAAAATTTCGTTGCTCGATTTTTCAAAAATATCGGCTACGTCGATGAAAGGCATATCGTAGCGCAGATCGGGTTTGTCGCTGCCGTAAAGCTCCATCGCGTCCTTATACTCCATATGTCTAAAAGGGGTGACGATCTCGCGGCCGCAGGATTTGAAAATGTCCTTTAAAACCTCCTCGGCTACGCTCATTACGTCGTATTGAGTGTTGAAGCTCATCTCGATATCGATCTGCGTAAATTCCGGCTGGCGGTCGGCGCGCAGGTCTTCGTCGCGGAAACAGCGCGCGATCTGGAAGTATTTATCAAAGCCCGAGCACATCAAAAGCTGTTTGAAAAGCTGCGGACTTTGCGGAAGCGCGTAGAAGCTGCCCGGATAGACGCGGCTAGGCACCAGATAATCCCTAGCGCCCTCAGGCGTCGCGCGCGTTAAGATCGGCGTTTCGACCTCTACAAAGCCCAGCCTATCGAGCGCGTTTCGCGCGGCGATCGCAGCCTTCGAGCGCATCTTAAATTTATCGAAGCTTCCGTCGGCGCGCAGATCCAAAAAGCGGTATTTCAGCTTCGTTTCTTCATTGACGCTTTTATCGCCGATTACGAAAGGAAGCGGCTTGCTTGGATTTTCGATCTGTAGGTCTTCTACCACGACTTCGATGTCGCCGGTTTTTAAATTTGGATTTTCCAGCCCCTCACCGCGAGCTCGGATCTTGCCGACGGCTTTTAGGACAAATTCGTTTCGTACTTCGTTTGCAATTTCATACGCTTTTTTGCTATCTTTTGGATCGCACACGAGCTGAAGCAGGCCGCTTCGGTCGCGCAAATCTATAAAAATAACGCCGCCGTGGTCGCGATAAGAATTTACCCATCCGCACACGGTTACACTTTTGCCGATATCGTTTTTACTCAAATCGGCGCAATAATGACTTCGCAAATTTACTCCTTTAAAATTATTTGTAAAACGCAAGTATAGTTAAATTTTGCTTTTACAAAGCTAATTTTTTATAAAATAAAACTATGGAAAACAAAATTCATAAAAACCTTAAATTCGCGGGGCTAATAGCCAAAAAATCAGAAGAGATTCGCCCCGTCGTGGAGCAAATTTGCGAAATTTTAAAAGCGCAAGGTATTGAGCTTTTGCTTGAAGAGGACGGAGCAGAATTTTTCGGCCTTAAGCCGCATACGCTTGCAGAAATTTTAAAAAAGACCAATTTTTTAATTAGCCTCGGCGGAGATGGCACGCTCATCGGGCTTGCGAGGCTGCTAAGCGACAAAAACGCTTTTATCCTCGGTATCAACGCGGGCACTCTCGGGTTTTTAACGGACGTACAGCCGAGCGAATTCGCAAAATTTTTAAAGGAATTTTTGCGCGGCGAATACGAGATCGAGCGCCCGTTTTTACTCGAAGTGATACTGGAAAACGGCGGCGGTAAAATCGTCCGCAAGACCGCATTTAACGACGTCGTAATCACCCGCAGCCGCATCTCTTCAATGGCGAAGATCGACGCATTTTTAAATAGAAAATATTTCAACACCTACTACGGCGACGGCGTGATCGTAAGCTCCGCCGTGGGCTCGACCGCGTATAATATGAGCGCGAACGGATCTATCGTCTATCCGCTGTGCGACGTGTTTTGCGTCACGCCGATCTGCTCGCACAGCCTGACGCAGCGGCCTTTGATCCTTCCAAAAGAGTATCTTGCAAGCTTCAAAAACGCCGGAAGCTCCGAAGTTAGCGTCGTCATCGATGGACAAGACGTTTTTGATATGGCGGAATTTAGCAGCGTAAGCGTTAAAATTTCACACGCCAAGGTAAATTTAATAAAACGCAGAAGCTACGATTATTTCGACGTTTTAAAAGCCAAACTCAGATGGGGGCACGGCGGATGCTAGAAAGAATTTATATTAAAAATAATCTAGGTTTTTGCGAGAGCGAGCTTAGTTTTGGCCCGGGACTTAGCGTATTTACAGGCATCAGCGGCGCGGGTAAATCGGTATTAATAGGCGCGATTTTAGCGGTGTTCGGTCTTAACGAATGCGAGGCTGAGCTCATAGAAGCGGACGTAGAGCATAAATTTGATATGGAAAATTTCGGCTTGATAAACGATACGCCAAATATTTTTCGCGTTCTAAAAGAGCGTAGCTTGCGATACTTTATAAATTCCCAATCGGTCTCGAAAAAAAATCTAAGCACGATAGCCAGCGAATACGTGAAATTTTTAGGCGCGAAAAACGCCGGCGAAATGAGTAGCGGCAGCTTGCTAAAATTACTTGATTTTATCGCCGCGAAAAAAGATGCGGCGCACGCTCAAAGCCTATCGGAGCTCCAAAGCGCTTTTGTGGAATTTAGCCGCACAAAAAAGCAGCTGGATGAAATTTTGGATCAAGAGCGCAAGATCGAGGAGTTAAAGGAATTTGCTCGCTTTGAGATTGAAAAAATCGAGCGCGTATCGCCTAGGATCGGCGAATATGAGGAGCTTTTGCAGATCAAAAAAAAGCTTAGTAAAAAAGATAAGATCGAGGAGCTTTGGGCTAGGGCGCAGGGCGTTTTTGAGCTGGAGCGCAGCGTCATCGAAGCGCTAAGTCTTAGCGGGCTGGATAGCACATTTTTTGAGGATGCGATGAACGAGCTGCGGCTAAAGCGAGAAAGCTTGAGCTTAGACGAGCTCGAAAATATCGACATAGAGAAAATTTTAGATCGCATCGAAGCTCTTAGCGCGCTAAATAGGCGCTACGGAAGCATAGAAGAGGCTTTAGCTACGCTTGAAGCGCGCAAGAAAGAGCTTGAGCATTACGAGCAGTTAAGCTTTGAAAAAACCAAGTTGCAAGTGGAATTTAAACGTCTTAGCGAAAGCACCACTATCCTTGCTGAAAAAATCAGCGAGGCTCGCAAAGGCGCTAAAAAACGGCTCGAGGATCTGATAAATTCCTATCTAAGGCAGCTTTATATGGACGGAGTGGAGCTTAGTTTTAAGCCCGCGGTTCTTAGTGAGCGCGGCACAGACGAAATTTGCGTCAGCTTGTGCAAGACAGAATTTAAAAATTTAAGCTCAGGCGAAACGAACCGCCTACGCCTTGCTTTCATCGCGGCAAGCTTGGAGCTTACAAATAACGGCGAGGGAATTTTGATCTTAGACGAGATTGATTCAAATTTAAGCGGAAAAGAGGCGATGAGTATCGCTAACGTGCTGGTAAAAATTTCAAAATTTTATCAAATTTTTGCGATCTCGCACCAGCCGCAGCTTAGCTCAAAGGCTGCGTCACACTTTTTAGTAAGTAAAACGAACGGCAAATCTAGCGTGAGATTATTAAGCGAAAATGAGAAAATAACAGAGCTAGCTCGTATGATAAGCGGCGAGACTATTACTGCAGAAGCCCTGGAATTCGCTAAAAAACTAAGGCAAAGCTGAAGGAATTTTAAGCTTAAGTTTAAATCTGAAATTTTTTGCTACAATACCGCGTTTAATTTAAATTTAAGTGTGATTTTGCAAAACGACGTAAAATCCGCTTCGAAAAATTTTATCAAGTGAGTTTTATGATTATAGATACACATTGCCATTTAGACGATGCTAGTTTCGACGCCGATTTGGACGCGGTGATTGAGCGCGCCACGATTGCAGGCGTGCGTAGCATCATCATTCCCGGTGCCGATGTAGCAGACCTAGATAAGGCATGTAAAATTTCGCATGCACGGGATAATGTGTATTTTGCCGTAGGGGTGCATCCATACGAGATAGATTCTTTCGATATGGAGGTGCTGAAGCGGTATGCTGACGATCCCAAATGCGTGGGCGTTGGCGAATGCGGGCTTGATTACTTCAGACTTAAGCAGCAAGAGAGCAAGGAAACCAAAGCCTTAGAAATCTCCCGCCAAAAAGACGCCTTCATCTCACAAATCGATCTAGCAGCACAACTTCAAAAACCACTTATAGTCCATATCCGAGAAGCAAACGAAGATAGCTTTGGAATTCTAAAAGATCGTGCCGGCGATTTATGCGGCGGTGTTTTACACTGCTTCAATGCCAGCAAGCTTTTGCTAGGTCTTAGCGAATACGGATTTTACTTCGGTATCGGCGGAGTTTTGACATTCAAAAATGCAAAAAACTTAGCTGAGATCTTACCGCAAATTCCGCAAGAGCGCCTTTTAATCGAGACGGATGCACCGTATCTAACTCCGCATCCGCATCGCGGCGAGCGCAACGAGCCTGCATTTACGAGACTCGTGGTAGAAAAAGTCGCGGAAATTTTAAGCCTAAGCGTAGAAGAGGTTGAAGCAATAACGACTCAAAACGCCTGTAGGCTTTTTGGCGATAAAATCAAAGGAGAGATATGAAAGCCATAAAATTTATACTGCTAGCCCTACTTTTAGTGGGCGAAGCGTTTGCGAGCCAGCCCGGTCTGATGCGCGCAAATCACGACTATATTTTAAATCAATTCGGCATCGAAAATAACGAATCGAGCAAAAACGTAGTTGCGGGCATATTCCGTGCGATCAATGCAAGCGATCGCAAGCAGTTTAAGCATATCGTGACTTCGCAGTCGCACAATGCCTACTTAGTCAAATCCGAGGTCGATAACATTGAAGCTCCGGAATTCTTATTGTATTTGGCAATGGTAGAATCTCATCTTAAAAACACCGTAACTTCCGGCGCTAGCGCAGGTGGTATGTGGCAGCTGATGCCGGCGACCGCGAAAAATTTCGGTCTTAGAGTAGATAGCGCCGTGGATGAGCGTCGCGATCCCGTAGCCTCTACGGATGCTGCGTTTTCGTATATTTTGCATCTGAAGCAAAATTTTGGCAAGTGGTATTTAGCGCTAATGGCGTATAATTGTGGCGATCAAAAGCTTAAAAATGCGATTGCAGCTACTGGCAGCGATGATCTGGATCGCTTGCTAAAAAGCCCCGCACTTCCTAATGAAACTAAGAATTTTATCAAGCGCATTATCAAATACGCTTACATCGCTCAAAATGAAAATATGCGTAAAATTCTGCTTTTTGAAAGCGAGCCGTGGGGGCTAAAGCGTATCGCAGTAGCTCCGGGCACAAAGCTAAGCGCGGTTGCAAAACAGATCGGAATTTCGCCGTCGCAAATGCAGGATTACAACGCGCATATTAAAAACGGAATTTCGCCGCTTAACGGCAAGTACTTCTTTTATATCCCACAAAGCAAATATGCAGAATTTGTCGTAAATCAAGGCGCGTTTCAAGCGTATGAACCACGTCTGAAACAGCGCAAGCCAGGACGCGTGTTAGCAGGTTTGGCGAACGAGCTTAGCCTCAAAGACAAAAACGAAATAGCGCTAAATAATATAAAATTCAACAAGTAAGATCGGATCGCAGGTGTCGTACCAGAAAATCGCTCTTTTTAGTGCGCTTTTTGCGCTGATTCTTGCCGGTTGTTCGTTTCGCTCCGCACCGTCGTCTAGATCGTCTGCGGGCGGTGCGGGCAAGATCGGCAAAAACTCTCCCGCCACCATGCGCCCTTATAAAATCAACGGCAAAACCTACTATCCAGAGCAAGTAAGCGTCGGTGACACTCAAATCGGCATCGCCAGCTGGTATGGGCCGAATTTTCATGGCAAATACACCTCAAACGGCGAAATTTACGATATGAACGGCATGACCGCCGCGCACAAAACCTATCCAATGAATACTATGGTAAAGGTCACGAATCGCGACACCGGCGCTACCGCAACCGTGCGCATCAACGATCGCGGTCCATTCGTGGATGGTCGCATCATTGATCTTAGCAAAACAGCTGCCAATCTAGTGGGCGTATTTGCCAAAGGCACGGCGCCGGTAAAACTTGAAGTAGTGGGTTTTTATGGGCGCACTATTGCTAAAGGCTCGCCGAAAGCGACCATCGTCGGCGGAAATTTTATGGTACAAATCGGTGCGTTTAGAAACAGAAGCGGCGCACAAATTTATCAGCGCGATTACCACGGCACGGCGGGATATCCTGCGATCATCAAAGAATTTAGCATAGACGGCGCGCCGATTTATCGCGTCTTTTTAAGCGGATTTAAGAGCGAGGATGAGGCTAGAGATTTCGCGCATAATGGCAAGTTTACGGGGGCTTTCATCGTAAGGGAGTAGCAGTTTTATTTGACGGCTTTTCCTTCGTTTTTTGCTTGATAAGGGCTTTGTTAAATTTATTTGTGAGCTACTTGCAGTAAAATTTCTCGTCATCTAATAGTTATCTGCTTTAGCTGTGGCGAAGTGCGGGCTACTTGCAAGCTATTCGTAGCAAAAAGTGCGCCTGCCCGCTTGAGCTTTGTTTTTTAATAGGACGCCGCAGCTGATAAAATTTTATATCGCTAGGGGATAAAGCATGCAAAAATATCCGGAAGTTTCTAGTTTAGAAAAGAGTTTGGCTATACTTGAAAAATATAAAGACGAGCTGAGCGCAGAACAATACGAGCAAAACAGATCTATCATCTGTAACCACGCGATAGAGGGTATGTTTGCAAACGAGCAAGATATAATCGATCTTATCAAGGTCGATAAGGGAGAAAAAACATCCGATGAGATAATAAACGAATATAAAAAAGAGTGGGGCGTTTTATAGCGCATAGAAAAATTAAATTTGATACTGAAATATCAGATGTATTTAAACGCAGCTCATCGATTCTTTGAATTTTAATCGTGCAGAAAAGTTACGGCTTCATGATCTTTTGGTAAAAATTTTCTGCCATCGATACCATCATCTCCGTATTCCAATAATGCTTCATTTAAAATTTCATAAATTTCATCCATTGAAATATCTCCAATATCAGAATTTACGCTTTGGAATTTATATTTGATTTTAAATGGATTTTCCGTGAAATATTTACTTGTAGTCTTATCATAAATTCGCCTTATATCAAGCTCGATATTTTTATCTTTATAATGGAGCAACCAAATATCCTCGCCCGTATAACCATCTCGCGGATCCGGCATAGATGCCAAACATACATGAATAAGCCAAGTGTCTCTTTGCCTATCAATAACCCAATTCATCCAATCGGTATCATTATCCTGGATTGGGTATGTGTAATTGTGTTTCATCAATAGCTCGTTCATATTGCTTAAAATATCATATTTCTTCAAGTCCTCTTTAGAAATATATTCCGCTACAAACGCCATCTAGCCCTCCTTGAAAAATTCTATAATTTAAATTTAATCACTCGTATACAGACCGAACAAAGATGAGAGCTCAAATTTAACGTCTTTGTCGCTCAACAATTTATTATTCGGTACCGCAATAATGCCCGATTTAAACCTATACAATATATACTTTTTAAATTTAAATCCATTGAGCGCCAAGAAAATGAAATGATGTAGCATGGTGATTAAAAAGAATATTGGACTTACCAAATACCTAACCATTCTCTTTCTCCTATTTTTTATATCTTTGATCCATATATTTACGTCTTGTTCATTGTATGGTATCAACGCCCAAGTTACCGATACGAGATCGTCTTTTTGCAAAATTTCGGTTTTAAATTTCATCGTCTATATGGTCGAATGAAATTTTATCATCATAAAATTTTGTAAAAAACTTATTGTAAAATTCTTGATAAGCTATTTTTATCTCCCAAAAAATACTAAATAAAATTCCGAAAATCCCTAGCGTTAATGACGCCCTTCTCATCATTTCTTTATGCGGATCCAGCTCCGGCGTTAAATTTAGCAAGACAAAAAACAAGAATATAAGCACGCCCGTTATTTTATTTGATATAGTAAGCTTGAAAAAGTAGTCGTTTTCTATGATTATCGGCTCTTTCTCGTAGTCTTTCATAATATTTCCCCTGTTTTAAAATCGCGCATAATTTTATCTTAACGGCGCTTTGCGAGGGATTAAAATTTTAGCATTGCCGTACCTCATAAATTTTTAAAATTATATTTCTATGCATATGCCGATTATTCAAAGACAAACTTCCCGCTCGTTTTCGATAGAATTTTAAAATTTCGATTTAAATTTCTAGCCCATGCAGAAAATGCGCTTTAATCCAAAAAGCATAGAAAAACGCAGCCTTGCACAGAAATTCAAGCGCTTTGTCGCTCGCCACCTCTTTTAAATTTAGCGTCCAAAAATACGCAGAATTTCACGCCGTATAGGTAGAAAATCCAGCTTATGTAGATCCACAGAAAGAAAAATAGCGCGACCGAAAACGAGCCGTAGATGCTAAGATAGGTTTTGTTATAAAAGACGTATTGCGCGAAAACCAGTCTTGAAAGCCACCATAAAATCGATGCTACGAGCGAAGAGGCAAGCACTGCTTTTGCGCGGATCTCGCGGTTGATCGCCGTAGCATAAGTGATCGCAAAGATCCCCCAAACGATTAAGTAGGGTAGAATTTTAAGCAAATTTATCCAGCTCGTAAGCTCGGTTTTATTTAGTAGCTCCTGAAGCTCGCCGCTGATGTAAAACGACGCTCCAAGCCCCACGGGAGCGAGCGTCATCAGAGTCCAGTAGGTGCTTAGGCTCTTAAAAAAGCTTCGCTCGGGTGAATGCGAAATTCGCGCGATAATCGCTTCAAAGTCCCCGAAAAACAGCACCGACGTAACTAGCACCGCGCAAAAGCCCGTTACGCCAAGGCTTAGCCCGTTTGCCATAAATTCCTCGATGTAGTGCGCCATGCTCGCTTGATTTGCGGGCAGAAAGTTTGAAAAGATAAAGCCCATAATCTTATCGTAGTAGCCTTTGAAGCTTGGTAGCTGCATAAAGACGCTAAGCGAGACCATCAGCACCGGCAGTAGCGCCAGAATCGTGTGAAAGCTAAGGCTTGATGCATGGTGCATGAGCTCGGTATCGTAGAGGCGGAAGAAATTTTTGAGTCGGTTTTGCGCTTGCTTAAGCGCGGGTATTAGTTTTTTCATACGGGCGATTTTACATTAAAAATTTAGAATTTCATATAAATTTGCGCAATTTTTCTTTTGTATCGCGGTATATCGTCTATGAAATTTAAAGCTAAAAAATACGACTGAAAATATATAAATTTATATCTCGAATTTAGTCTAAATTTAGGAAAATTTTTCTAATATGCCGAAAAATAATATTAAATATATCCATAACGAAGGGAAAATAATGGAACGAAGGAAAACGATGAAATTTAAAATTTCATTAGCGGCATGTATGTGCCTACTATGCAGCAGTTTGGCTGCAGCGCAAAGTGGCGGTAATTCTGCGCCTGAAAAGTCGCAGAATATGGGCGTAATCGAGGTAAATTCCGTCGGCGATAATATCAGCGAGAGCGGCATCGACGAGGGCTTTTTGAGCAAAAATGTGCAGCATGGTATCCTTGCGGGCAAGCGCGCTTTGGATCTTCCGTATCAGATCAACACGATCAGTAAGGAGATCATGAACCACCAAGGCGTCACCGGCTACGAGGAGGCGGTCAAATACTTCCCGTCCGCGCAGATTCAGATGCGCGGCGGCGCTACGGTCGGACGCCCGCAGACGCGCGGCTTTGAAGGTAGCGTCGTAGGCAACAGCTTCTGGGACGGCTTTTATACGATTTCGACGACGGCGATTCCGATGGCGATGTTTGAGAGCTTTCAGGTGCAAAACGGCGTCGCAGGCTCGCTCTACAGCGCGCAAAATCCGGTCGGGATTTTCAGCTACACGCGCAAGCGCCCGGTAAAAGATCAATACATAATTTGGAGCGATTATATGTCTCGAAGCAACCTGGGGCTGGGACTTGATCTATCCGATAAATTTGAAAAATTCGGCTACCGCGCGGTGTTTTATGGATCCAACGGCGACAGACAGCCCAAGGGTTCAAATTTACAGCGCCGCTTAGCCAGCGTCACGATGGAATTTTATCCGACGGGCGATCTTACTTTTGAAACCGCGGCTAGCTATTATGAGCACAATACCAAGGGCTTTGCGGGGCAGTTTGCCCTCGGCGTAAAAGACGGCAAGATTACGGACGGAATTACGCTTCCAAGAGCAGTAGATTCCTCAGAGCGCGGTCTTGGGCAGAGCTTCGGAGGTATGCATCTAAAAACCACGACCGCAAGCGCGAAATTTAAATTTACGCCTACCGATAAATGGTATTTAGAGGGCGGCTTTCAGTTTCAGCGCACCGATCGCGACATTCACAGCGTCGTAAACTATTTGCTTCCCGAAGGGTTTGATTGCGCTAATTACGCTGCTTTGCCGAATAATAGAAAGCCTGCTATATGTTTAAGTAACCCAAATGCGAAATGGACGCAGCCGGGCGATTATTATACCCAACATAGCGGCGGTGCTACGGCGGCATATAGATTCGATCTGCCAAGCGGCTATCTCAAGGCAAATACGCAGTTTAACACGGGCGATATCGAGCATGATTTTAGCGTGCAGACCAACGGATACCACTGGACGCAGGATAGATATAAAAACGCGAGTACCAACTATACTTCGCCTACTATCGGTAACATAAACGATCCTAAAATTTTAGATTACACTAACGCTAAGCGCGGAAGCGGGTTATATCATTTCGCAGTCATAGATATGTATAACGTCTCGGTACTAGACGATATCACGATAAACGATAAATTTGACATGATGTTAAGTGCGTCTAAGGCGTGGATGAGGCAGGAATCCTACAATACTACCCAGCAAAGACTTGTCAAAGCCTATAGCGATTCGGGATATAGCTGGGCGGGCAGTTTGATCTTTCATCCGGTAGAGGACGCTAGCATCTACTACACCTATGCAGATAGCTTGCAGCAGGGCTCTACCTATGTTTATAAGAGCGGTCCGCATCGCGGAGAAGTGGTCTCCACGTCGCCGTATCGCTCCAAGCAGCACGAGATCGGCGCCAAGATCCGCGTAGCCGATATGATCGATTTTAGCGTAGCGTATTTTGATATCCGCAGACCTATCGCGTATCTAAATAGCTCTACCGGACTCTATGGCATAAACGGCGAGCAGCGCAACCGTGGATTTGAGTTTATGAGCGGCGGACGAATAACTGAAAATTTAAGCGTGCTCGGAGGCTTTACCTACATCGATCCTAAGATGCATAACGTAAGCATTGAGGGCGCTAATCGCAAGGTCGCAAACGGTATCCCTAAGCTTAACGCAAATTTGATGTTTGATTACGAGATCCCGGGAACCAATAAACTTGCGATCAGCACAAATTTCCACTACACCGGCAAGATGTATCTGGATGATCTAAATACCCAGAGCACTCCTAGCTTTTTCGTTACCGATCTTGGAATGAGATACACGAGCGAGCATCTTTTGGGCGATAAGACCACGCTGCGCTTCAACGTAAATAACGTATTTAACAAAAAATATTGGGCGGGAATGTATCCTGCGAGTGCCGACGGTGCGGGCGGACTTAACGTAACTAGCGTGCTAGGCTCGGCAAACGGCGTAACGCTAGGCGAAAGCAGAAGCTTCATGCTCTCTGCGGAGGTGAAATTTTAAAATTTGGCGGGTTTAAAATTTCTACTTCGGCGGCGCGAATGGTTATAGCGCCGCTT
>NZ_CALIJA010000114.1 GCF_938017615.1 uncultured Campylobacter sp.
GGTCCCCGTCAATTCCTTTGAGTTTTAATCTTGCGACCGTACTCCCCAGGCGGTCTACTTCACGCGTTAGCTGCGTTACCAAGGAAATTAATCCCCGACAACTAGTAGACATCGTTTAGGGCGTGGACTACCAGGGTATCTAATCCTGTTTGCTCCCCACGCTTTCACGCATTAGCGTCAGTTAAGTTCCAGCAGATCGCCTTCGCAATAGGTATTCTTCTTGATATCTACGGATTTTACCCCTACACCAAGAATTCCATCTGCCTCTCCCTTACTCTAGATTATCAGTTTCCCAAGCAGTTTAACGGTTAAGCCGTTAGATTTCACAAGAGACTTGATAATCCGCCTACGCGTCCTTTACGCCCAGTGATTCCGAGTAACGCTTGCACCCTCCGTATTACCGCGGCTGCTGGCACGGAGTTAGCCGGTGCTTATTCGTTAGGTACCGTCATTATTCTTCCCTAACAAAAGGAGTTTACGCTCCGAAAAGTGTCATCCTCCACGCGGCGTTGCTGCGTCAGGGTTTCCCCCATTGCGCAATATTCCCTACTGCTGCCTCCCGTAGGAGTTTGGACCGTGTCTCAGTTCCAATGTGACTGATCATCCTCTCAGACCAGTTACGCGTCATAGCCTCGGTAGGCCGTTACCCCACCGACTAGCTGATACGATATAGTCTCATCCCTTGCCGAAATTCTTTCCCGATTTATCTTATGGTAAAAAGGAGTATGGAGTATTAGCAGTCATTTCTAACTGTTGTCCTCCAGCAAGGGGCAGATTAGCTATATATTACTCACCCGTGCGCCACTAAATTTAAAAGAGCAAGCTCTTTTAAATTCCGTTCGACTTGCATGTATTAGGCACGCCGCCAGCGTTCACTCTGAGCCAGGATCAAACTCTCCATATTTATTTGATTTCGCAGACTAGCGAAGCTAGTCTTTGCGACCAAAGAGCTACGCCCTTTGGAAACCTCTAAAGCACACCGCTTCTATCGGAAGCGGCGTATATTATGCAGATAAAACCTATTATCCGCATAGTTAAATTTTAAAACTAACGAAAGTTTCGTTAGTTTAGATTCAAATAATTGAATCAAGCTTTAGAGAGTCAATATGAAGTTTTTAATCTAAAAACTTTATGTTTTTGTAACATTGTTTTTATGGATAGATTTAGTTTAAAGCTAGATGCTAATTAGATATTCGTTACGGATGTAAAAAATAATCTAATATTCGATCCTGCGATCTAAATCTTAATCCATAGGCTCAATCGATCACTTGTTTAGATTTCAAAGATTGACTAAAGATATTTGTTTTTAACAGTTAAAATTTTAAAAAACGCGTTCGCTAAAAGGCTAAAACTACTAGGACTTAAGAGTTAAGAAAGCAGGTTCGGCTCGGTGCGAAACAGAATTGTGATTATACAAGAGCGATGCTTAAAGGGGGCTGAATAATTAGTAGAAAAATGAGGAGTTCTTAAGCAAAGAAAAATTCACAAAAAAGGTAAAATTTTAAAGAAAACCGCCAAATGGAAAAGCGAGGAAATTTAAAAGTAGTCAAACCCAGTATGTTTCTACATACAAAATTTTGCTCTTAAAATTCCCTCATATTTTAAAATTCCTACGAAATTTCTAAAATTCTAATACGTCATCAGCTTCGCGCCGAAGGCTCCGCGCACTAAGCTTTCGCTTTTATTTGCCAGCTTATCCATCATCTTTTCATACGCCGAAGGCTCCTGCCAGATCGGATCTGCTACGCCGCTAGCCTTTACGAGCGCGCTTTTAGCGTCCTCTAAAGAGCCCACCTCGTCGATGAGGCCGACGCCTTTGGCGCCGCTGGCTAAAAATACTCGCGCATTCGCCCACGTATCGCGCTTCCTAAGATCCAGCGAGCGCGCCTGCGCTACCTCACGCGTAAATAGCTCATAGCTCTCATCCACCAGGGCTTGCAGGCTAGCGCGCTCCGCGTCGCTCCATTTTCGCATCATCGTGCCCGCCTCTTTGAGCTCGCCCGCTTTGACGATCTGTTCTGAAAGTCCCAATTTAGCGGCAGCTTCGCTCACGTCTAAGCCCTGCATGATCACGCCGATAGAGCCGATGAAGCTGCCCGGATTTGCATAAATTTTACTAGCCCACACGCCGCCTAGGTAGCTGCCGCTCGCCATCGTGCCCTTTGCGTAAGCAACGACCGGCTTGCGCGAGTTTAGTGATTTGATAGCCAGCGAAATTTCCACGCTCGGGCTTAGCGCGCCGCCGGGGCTGTCGATCAGCAGAAGCACTCCCTTAATCGCCTCGTCGTTTTTCAGAGTTTCGATCTTTTCTAAAATTTCGCTATCGTCCATTATCGCGCCGCTTAGCGAAAGCTGAGCGAGATTGGCGCCCTTTTGTTGCGTACCTTCGCCACCTGCAAAAATCAAAAACAAAATAAGCAGAAAAATCAGGGATTTAAAGTATTTGTTGATAAACCCGAGCACGGCGCCGATCGGCGCAAAGATGTTTTTTAGAAATTGCATTTCATTCCTTCGATAAAAAGTGATTTTGCGTTTTTGCTCTGCAAAATGAGCTGTAGCGGCAGCTGGCTCTGCTCGCACTCAATGCCTTCAAAAACGGTGATGTCGGCGAGCTTACCGGCTTTCAGCTCGCCCAAATTTAGCCCAAGTGCCGCAGCAGCGTTTCTCGTCGCGCCTAAAATCAGCGCCTGCGCCAGTTCCGCCAAGCCCAGCTCGTCGTGCATCATTAAATTTGCACGCAGCTCGTCTAAAAAGCTTAGACTGAAATTTGAGCTAAGCCCGTCGGTAGCGATGTTGTAATTAAGTCCGCTTGCGAGCAGCTTTTTAAAGCTTAGCTGCTTTTTGCTAAGCAGGCGGTTGGAGCGCGCGCAGTGCGTGATCGAGTGGAGCTTCGGATCAAAGATGCTAAAATCATCCACCCAAACGCAATGCGTAAAAAGCGTGCGAAGCCCGCTAAAATGCGCTACGAAGCTCTGCGGCGAGTAAAAAGGCGCGGGCGTTGGGTTAAATTTAGCAAGCCAAGTTTTAAATTTGCCGCGACCGGTGCGCAGCCACTGCCGCTCATACGTGCTCTCCATAAAATGCGTGCTTATAGCAAGCCCGTTTTCACGGGCAAGCCTCGTCGCAAACTCCGTAATCTGCGGGTGCGCCGAATACGGCGAGTGCACCGACACGGCGGGGATAAAAAGCGAGCTTGCGAGCGCCTTTGCGCGCTCAAATCGATCTTTAAATTTAGAAATATTCTCCGCCGCAGCGTCCTTGCTCGCGCCTAAAATTTCATTAAAAAATACGGTTCTAATGCCGCTTTGCGCGCAAACTTCAGCCTCGCCGCCGAAGCTTGAAATTTCGCCGATCGTACCCACGCCGCTTCGCATCATCGCGGCGATCTGCTCCAAGATCAACCGTCCGCGCGCCGCGGCATCCAGCTCCTGTCTTGAGGCGATGACGCTGCCTAGCCAATCCAAAAAATCGCCGTAGCGCAGCGTGCCTTTGTTTGCGCTAAATTCCAAATGCACGTGCGGATTTATAAACGCAGGCATCACTATATCGCCGCTAAAGTCCAAAATTTCGGCTTGCGGGTATTTGCGCGCCGCACTCGCAAAGGCGCAGACCTCGATTATTTTCTGATCAAAGACGATCGCGCCCTCTTTTAAAATTTTAAAATTCTCATCGCAGACAAGAACCCACTTCGCCCTTAAAATTCTCATCGTTTTCCTTATCTAAAACAGCGCGTGATTTTAGCATAAAATTCTATTTCGCGCTAAATTTAGAGATAAAATTTTAGCGGCTGGGCTTGAGCGGGCAAATTTAGCGCCATAGTAAAAAATAAGCTCGCTTTGGTTATAATTTTTGCTTAAATTTCAAAACAAGGACGCAAAAATGAAAATTATGGTGATTCAAGGACCGAATATCAATATGCTCGGTATGCGCGAGCCCGCTATTTACGGGGTTATGAAGATGGAGGATATCCATAAGCAGATGAAGGCGGTCGCCGATCAGAGCGGCAACGAGATTGAGTTTTTCCAGAGCAATTTCGAAGGCGAGATCGTCGATAAGATCCAAGAGTGCTTCGGCACCTGCGACGGCATCATCATCAATCCCGCCGCCTACACGCACACTTCGCTCGCTATCCGAGATGCGCTCGCCGCAGTCAGCCTACCCGTGATCGAGGTGCATATCTCAAACATCGCTCGCAGGGAGGAGCTTAGACAAAAAAGTCTAATAGCGCCCGTAACAGCGGGTCAGATTATCGGATTCGGCCCTGTGGGATACCATCTGGCAATGATCGGAATGATTCAAATTTTTGAGCAGATCAAGGCAGCCAGAGCCGAGCAGAAAGCCGAGTAGGACTGGGTAAATTTGAAAAATTTTATCCTAAAGGACGAAAACGCCGTTTACCACGAGTGCGGATACAGCTGCGACAACGCGATATTTTTAAGTCTCGCGGGGCGCAAATTTTTCCTCACCGATGCGCGTTATAGCATCGAGGCGCGCGAGCTTTGCCAAGATACCGAAGTGATCGAGGTCGAGCGAAATTTAATAAAAGACGCGCGGCTGTTTTTGCGAAAGGCTGGCGTAAATGAGCTTAGCTACAACCCGTACGATTTTAGCGCGGGCGAGTGGGAGGCGCTTAGCAAAGGGCTTGGGATAAGATTTAAGGCGCGGGCGAATTTTTCGCAAATTTCGCGCATAATAAAATCAGAGGATGAGATAAAAATTTTAAAGCAAGCGGCGCAGTTGGGCGCTGAAAGATTTGACGAATTTGCTGCGTTCGTGCGCTCTAGCGGCGAAGGGATGAGCGAAGAGGAGCTGTTTTTTAACGCCGAGCTCATCTTTAAAAAAAAGGGCGAGCTCGCGCTTAGCTTTTCGCCTATCGTAGCGATCAACGAAAACGCCGCAAAGGCGCACGCTCTACCGAGCAAAAAGCGTTTGCGGCATGGCGATTTGCTCCTGCTGGACGCGGGGGTTAAATTTAACCGCTACTGCTCCGATAGGACGCGTACGGCGTGCTTTAACGAAAATTTTAACTTTGGCAAAGAGCAAAATTTTAAAAACGCCAAGCGGCAGGAAATTTATGAAATCGTAAAAGAGGCTCAGGCCCTTGCGATCGCGGCGGTTATGCCCGGCAAAAAGGCGCGCGAGATCGATGCGGCGGCTAGGGATTTTATCGCCGCTCAGGGCCTTGGCGAAGCGTTTTTTCACAGCACCGGACACGGCGTCGGAGTCGATATCCACGAGCTTCCGTTCATCTCAAAGCGCGGAGATACCGTGCTAAAAGAGGGCATGGTCTTTAGCGTGGAACCGGGGATTTACTTGCCGGGCGAGTTTGGCGTGCGTATCGAGGACGTCGTGGTCGTGCGCGAAAACGGGGCTGAAATTTTATGAGAGTAGCTCGGGTGAACATGCAACTTAAGAAAAACGGATTTTACGAGTGCGCGGACGCGCTGTGCGTCGTAAAAAGCGCCGTTTTTCCGATGAGGCGCCGCGAGCGCGGAAATTTTAAAAATTTATACCTACTTGGACTCGGCGGGAATTTAGGAGATGTCAGGCGACGCTTCGAGCGATTTTATCGCACTTTACAAAGCGATGCGCGCTTTTTTGTAGCGCAAAATTCCCCGATCTTAAAAAACAGGCCGTTCGGCTTTTTAGATCAGCCCGATTTTTTAAACGCCGTAATGCTCGTGCAAAGCTCTCTGCCGCCGCTTACATTGCTTAAAATTATGCAGCGCGCGGAGCTGAAATTTGGGCGCAAAAGAAGCTTTAAAAACGCGCCGCGCACGCTGGATGTGGATATTTTATATGCAAGCGCGAAGGTGCGTGCCTGCGAACGGCTCGCGCTACCGCATCCGGGTATTTGCGAGCGCATAAGCGTGATTTTGCCACTTGGAGAGATGAAATTTAAAAGAGGACTGATATGCAAACTAAAATCGTAAATTTTTTAAGCGCCAAGGGCGGAGTCGGCAAGAGCGTGATTGCAGCAAATTTCGCCGAAATTCTAAGCGAGCAGGGCTACCGCACGGCGATCATCGAGGCTCCGAATTTAAACAATCAAGAGATCATTTTAAACGCTTTACAAAGAAAGAGGATTTCGCTACCAAGCGCCGTCGCAGTAAAAATTTCTCAAAATTTAACGCTCGTTTCGCCCGCGCTTGCTTCACAAAATCACGCATCCTCACAAAATTCTATTAAAAACGCAAGCTCTAGCGCGGATGATTACGTCATGCAAAATTCTACGGATAGCACACAAAATCGAGAGGGCGACGAAAGTGGTGGCTCGCACAATTACGCGCAAAAACTCACGAGTTCTGATGGCAAAAATAACTCAGAAAATTCCGCCGCTTTAAATTTGATAGAAAACGCTGCAAAAAATTCTACGAATTGTGCAGCCAAAAAGCCGCAGAATTGCGAAGATGGATGGAATTTTACAGAATCAGAAAGCCTAGAGAATTTTAAAAGCGATGATTTCACCAAGCAAAATTCAATCCCTGACGAGAATTCTCAAAATTCCGCAAGTAAAGATGAAATGAAAAATTCCGCCCGCTCATCAAATCCCGAAGAAGCCGGGAATTCCGCAAACGCAAAGGCTCACGAAAGCCCCGCTCGCTTCGCAAGCGAGCTAAAAGAGGCGGGAATCTTCGATTTTATTTTGATCGATGTGGGGCTTGAGTATCTTGGAGATTTTTTGAGCATCGGCGACGAAAATATCGTGCTGTGCGCGAACGAGCCCTGCTCGATCAGTAACACCTATGCGCTTTTAAAGACACTTGGGGCGAGCAAAAAAGAGGTTTTGTTTTTGCTAAATTTCACCGCAAGCGAAGATGATGCCGTGATGATCTACGACAATCTAAAGTCGGTTGCGCACCGCAATATAAACGAGCTGGGCTTTAAACTGCTAGGCTTCGTGCCGTTTTGCAAACAAGTAGCCGTCTGCTCACAAAATCGTGCGCTTTTTAACTCGCACTATCCGTTTTCGCCCGCTACCATCGCGCTTAGACAGAGCGTCTCGCGATTTTTGGGCAAGCAGGGCTGCGAGCCTATCGATATGAGCGCTTACCGCGGCGTCGGCGGATTCTTACGAAAACTTAGCAACCTAGTATGATTTACAACGAGATTTTAAATCACGTAAATTCTACTATTTTAAACGGAATTTTAAAAATTTAATGCTATTCTTAAAACTAAAATTTTAAATAATATACATAAAAGATAGATTAATCATGCAGTTAAAAGAAATTTTAAAAGACATCAAAATCGCCCGCGACAATCTCAAAAACGTGGGCAAAAGCGCCACGATCTTCGGCTCGGCGCGCTTTAGCGAGGACAATCGCTACGTAAAAGACGCGCAAAAGCTCTGCGAAGGGCTCGCCGATTTAGGATACTCGATCATCACCGGAGGAGGAGGCGGCATTATGCAAGGCGCCAACCGAGGCGCATTTGCGAGAGCAAGAACGCACAGCGTGGGCTTTAACATCATGCTGCCGTTTGAGCAAAAAAGCAACGGCTTTTTGACGCAGGGCGCGAAATTTTCGGCATTTGCGCCGCGCAAAGGCGCCCTCATCGAAAACAGCGAAATTTTCGTCATCTTTCCGGGCGGCTTTGGGACGCTGGATGAGTTTTTTGAAATTTTAGTGCTGGTGCAGACGGGCTTTAAGCGCGCACAGATCTATCTTTACGACGAGGAATTCTACGCGCCTTTGATGGGGTTTTTCCGCACCTCGCTGCTAAAATCTGGCGCGATAAACGAAAGCGATCTGCAAAATTTTAAGCTCTGCGACAGCGTGGATGAAATTTTGACGGACGTGCGACGTAAGGAGAACGAATGAAAATTTTAGTCGCGATGAGCGGCGGCGTGGATAGCTCGATGTGCGCGAAGCTGCTGCAGGACGCGGGCCACGAGGTGCAGGGCTGCTATATGAAGCTGCACGCAAAGCCCGGCTATCACGAGGCAAACATCGCCAAAGTTCGCAAAGTAGGCGAGTTTTTGGATATAAAAATCCACATTTTGGATCTGCAGGAGGATTTTAATCGCGACGTTTACGAGCCCTTCGTGCAGGCCTATATCGGCGGTCTTACGCCGAATCCCTGCGCTCTGTGTAACCGCCGCATAAAGCTCGGCAAGCTTTTGGAATTTGCGCGCGAGCAGGGCTTTGAGCGTCTTGCTACGGGGCATTACGTCCGCATCGAGGACGGGCTTTTAAAAGCCGCTGTAGATCTTAGCAAAGATCAGAGCTATTTTTTAGCAAACATCGATCCTGCCGCGCTTAAATTTATGCTCTTTCCGCTTGGAGGGATGTATAAAAAGGACGTCAAAGAGGCCGCGCGCACCTATGCGGAGCTTTCGCAGATCGCTTCTGCGAGCGAAAGCAGCGAGATATGTTTTGTGGATACCACCTACATCGACGTTTTGAACCGTCATACGGGCACCAAAATGCCCGGTATCGTGCGCGACCGCGCGGGCAACGCCATCGGCACTCACGAGGGCTATATGCACTACACGATCGGCAAGCGCCGCGGTTTTACGGTGCACGGCGCGCATGAGCCGCACTTCGTGTTAAGCATCGACCCGAGCAAAAACGAGATCGTCGTGGGCGGCAAGGACGAGCTGGCGACCTACGAGTTCGACACCGAAAATTTCAACGCCTTTTTAAGCAGGGATGAAATTTTAAATATGCCGGGTCTCGGCGTTAAGATCCGCTACCGCAGTGCCAAACTCCCCGTTCAAATTTCGCCTCGCGAAGGGGGCGGGGTACATGCCGCGCTGTCCATGCCCGCAGCAGGCATCGCTCCGGCACAGCTCGCGGTTTTTTACGACGAGCGCGACCGCGTAGTAGCAAGCGGATTTATAAAATAGCGCTTCACATCCGATGCTCGCTTTCGGCGCCGCTTGGGCCTCATCTGCTCGCAAAACGGCACTTTGATCGCGCCGCTTGATATGCACCCACTCTATTAAATTTCATATCAAAAAAGGAATTTACGCTTTTGAATCCAAGCCGCTAAATTTTATCTTGCGAGCTCGGCGAGCAAGTTTTATGCGCGTAGCTTTACGATTAAGCCTTTTAAATTTACGCTCTGTCGCCGCGTTGCCCGCACTGCTAGCAAAAATTTACGAAAGCTGCGGTGCTAAAATAAAATTTACGGCGACGCCTTATCCAAGCGCGCCGCGACGCAAAGATCGCGGCCGATACAAGATATTTCGTGCGCTGTCGCGACGGCGCAAAACGAAATTTGCGCACCCGCTCTAAAGGAATTTGCGATGAAATTTCTAAACCTACGCTAGAGCCCACGACTACATTTAAATTTTAAAAATTTATGCCGAAATAAAATCAAATTTAAAATTTAGCAGCACTTTCCATGCTCGAATTGTGCTCAAATCGCCCTAAAATTCCACCCGCGTCTTTACCTCGAAAAGTAGCTCGCCATCCACCGCCTCAAGCCCGCCGCTCTTTATCATCTCACGAATTTTACTCGTGCCAAAGCTACTTTTTTGAAGCAAAATTTCAACCAAATCTAGATCCCTGATCTCATAAATGCAGCGATCTATCAGTTGCGAAGAGCCCAGATCGTCGAAATAGAAAAATCGCCCGCCATTTGAATAGACCCAGCCGTATAGCCCGCCGTGCACGCCGCCGACCCTGCGCCACTCGTGCGGCAGCTCGAGCGCGAAAAGTCCGCTTTTGCGAGCGACCAGCCTGCGAGTGCTGCGACCGCCGCCCCAAACATCCGCGCGCTCCAAAAAATATATCCGCTCCCCGCTTTGAAACACGCTGCCGCTAAGCGCGTGAACTTCGCCCGCAAAGGGGTTGTCTGCCGCGCGCTTTTGCTTTCCGTCATTCTCGTCAAAATAGTAGATGCCGTCTGGGGAGGCAAAAAGCAGATGGTTTGAGTGCGCGAGCTGCCTATTTAGCGGAGTATATGGCGCGGCGGCGGGATCAAATTTCAGATCGTTCGCAAAAACGTCACCGCCTTTCGCATCCCACAAAAAATAGCTCAACCGCTGCCTAAAAAGATCGTAATGCCCGCCGTTATCCCGAGCGTCAAGGCGTAGATTTTTAAAATACACGTT
>NZ_CALIJA010000115.1 GCF_938017615.1 uncultured Campylobacter sp.
TATAAATTAGGCGCGCGATGCCACTAAAATCTTATGAAATAAGATGAGCCGCACTTCATCACAACTATGAGGGCTAAAATTCTACAAAGCAAAATTTTAAAAGCCAAAAATTTTGCAGCGATAATAAAATTCCGCCCGTTAAAATCTATCGCGCGAAATTACTAAGTAAATCTCACTTTAAGGCGTGATAGAAACCATCTAAAAGCTACGCGCCTTATGAGCCAAAATCATGGCTTTTAATTTTTACTGCAAATTGCAGATCTGCGCCTCCATAAAGGCTCTTTTAATTTTATGGTAACGTAAACGCGCCTTACGCCAGCCTCGCTCTTTAGTGCAAAACGCAAGTTAAAATCAATGAGCTTTGCATCGTAAAATTTTGGCTCTAGACTTGGTTTTAGCGCGACGCAACTTCAGGCTCGCCAGGCGAAATTAGTCGTAAATTTAATGCGCTACATAAATTTTAGTTTGAGCTGAAATTTAACGTAGCAGAGCCGAATCTCGCTTCGCAATCTAGCCATTCTAACGAGATAATGTAAATTTTAATTTGCAATTTAAAATTTCTAGCGCAACGATACCGGCTTTGGCTCGCGTTTTGCAATTCTAATCTAGAGGCGCGAAGTTCATAAAGCGCCGCGTAAAATTGCAAATTTCAGCGTTTTTTATTCGGCTGGCGAGGTTTGTGCGCGCAAGAATTAATTTGCGAAAATTTTAAAATTTTATCGCTTGCCTCAACCTGCCTTTAGGGCAATCGCGATAAAATTTACGCTCTGCGTCTCAAGCAAGCAAGCAGTTGCGATGGAATTTCGAGCTAACAGTCGAGGTGAAATTTTACGCCACATTTTAAAAAAAATCCCGCGCATGCCCAACTGAGAAATCCGTAAATCTCGCGCAAAATTTCACATCGCTGTATTACTTAGCAGCTATCAAATATGCTTGCCAAGCAGACGCAGTGAAATTTCGCACTGCCCTTTAATACTCGCTCGAAGTAAAATTTCGCACAGCGTTTTAACGGTCCATACTCGAAATAAACGCTCCACATAATTCTATCGCAAAACGGCTGTCGGGTGGAATTTCACCCGGCAGCAAAGTCTTTTATGCGCGAAATTTACGCCTCTGCGCGGATTATCCTTACCGCTTCGACCATATTTTTTAGGCTCGGCTCCACCTCTTCCCATTTGCGAGTTTTTAGGCCGCAGTCCGGGTTGATCCACAGCTGCTCTTTCGGAAGCACCTCAAGCAGCGCGCGGATCTGGCTTACGAGCTCATGTACGCTAGGAATTCGCGGGCTGTGGATGTCGTAAACGCCGGGGCCGACCTCCTGCTTGTAGCCGACCGATCTAAAAATTTTAAGCAGCTCGTTGCCGCTGCGAGCGGTCTCGATGCTTATGACGTCGGCATCCATCGCCTCTATCGTTTTGATTATGTCGTTAAACTCCGAATAGCACATATGTGTATGGATCTGTGTGTGAGCACTTGCGGCGCTGACAGCGAGCTTAAAGGCACTAACGGCAAATTTTTCATACGCAGGGATGTTTTCGGATCTAAGCGGATAGCCCTCTTTAAACGCAGCTTCGTCCACCTGAACGATCTTGATACCCGCGTCTTGCAGATCCGAAATTTCATCAAAAATCGCAAGTGCGAGCTGTTTTACGATCTGCTCGCGAGGCTTATCGTCGCGCACGAAGCTCCAGTTCATCATCGTAACAGGTCCCGTTAGCATGCCTTTCATAATCTTTTTAGTGCGGCTTTGGGCGTATTTGATCCACTCCACAGTCATCGGTTTTGGGCGGCTCACGTCGCCGAAAAGTAGCGGTGGCTTCACGCAGCGGCTGCCGTAGCTCTGCACCCAGCCGTTGGCACTAAACGCGTATCCGCTCATCTGCTCGCCGAAATACTCGACCATATCGTTACGCTCGGGCTCGCCGTGAACCAGCACGTCCAGGCCGATCTCATCTTGAAATTTAACGCAGTCGTCGATGTAGGCTTTGATGTCACGCTCGTAGGCTTCGCGGTTGATTAAGCCCTTTTTGTAGGCGTTGCGAACTTGGCGAAGCTCGGCAGTCTGCGGGAAAGAGCCAATCGTAGTCGTAGGCAAAATTCCATAGCCTAGCTCCTTTTTCTGCACCTTGATGCGATCCTCGTAGCGATCGGCGCGCTCGAATTTATTTAAATTTGCGGCGCGGCTTTGAACTCGCTCGTCATGAATAAGTGGCGAGCTAGCGCGGGTTTTAGCGGATTTTTGATTTTCCTCGTAAGCTTTCATGCCGTGTTCGCACATCGGAATTTCAAAGAAAAGATGGGTCAAAATCGAAATTTCGCTTAGTTTTTCGACCGCGAAACTTAGCCAGGATCTGATCTCGGCGCTTAGCTTGTCCTCATATTTTAGCGTAAAAGGCACGTGCAAAAGCGAGCAGGAGGTACCCACGTAGATGCGCTCTTTAGGCACGTAGGCTTCGATAGCTTTGAGCTGGGCTAGCTTTTTGTCGATATCGCTCTTCCAGATATTGCGCCCGTCGATCACGCCCGCAAAAAGCACGGTCTTGGCGTCTTTTAAAATTTGAAGCTCTTTTTTGATATTCTCTTCGCTTGCGTAAACGAAATCAAGCCCGATCGCCCAAACGCCCGTTTTAACGATCTCGCGTACGGCCTCGGTCGCGTGCTCGAAATAGGTCATAAAGATGATTTTTACGTTGCTTGCAGCCTTGCTTAGTCGCTGATAAACAGGCTCGATCTTTGGCGCTAGCTCAGCCGCGCGATCCGTTACGAAAATCGGCTCGTCGATCTGAACTATAACCTCGCTATCAAGCTCGCTAAGAAGCTTTAGCAATTCCTCGTATTTCGCGACAAGGGCATCTAAATGCGCGAGTGGATCGCTTTTGTCGCTTGATTTGCTAAGCGCCAAGTAAGTAATAGGTCCGATTAAATTTATCTTTAGCGCGCAGGAATCCTTAAAATCGTTATTTTTCGCGGCCTTATACTCGCTTAAAATTTTACTAGGATTTAGGTTAAATTCCGTATATGCAGAGATCTCGGGCACGATATAGTGGTAGTTTGTATTAAACCACTTCGTCATCTCCATCGCGACTGCGTCTTTACTGCCGCGCGCCATCGCAAAATACTGCTCGTGCGCCGAAAGAGCCGCGAAGCGCTGTGGGATCACGCCGAAAAGTACGCTGGTATCGAGCATCAAATCGTAGTATGAAAAGTCGTTCACGCTAATTAGGCCGCTCCAAGCATCCAGCTGATATTTGATGTGGCGATCTTTTAGCTCTGCAGCAACCCGCTCTAGCGCGTCATAATCGCACTTGCCCGCCCAATAGCTCTCCAAAGCCTTCTTTAACTCGCGCTGCTCTCCGATACGCGGAAAGCCCGTAACGTAACTCTTCATCTCTATCCTTTGAGTAAAATTTTGGTATTAAAGTGTTGATTTTATCTAAAATTTCTTTTGACGTCATTAAAATTTTAATCTAATCTCGAAAATGAACGAAATTTTATCCAAAAGCGCGAGGGTGGAATTTCGCCAATAAAATCTGAAATGGAATTTTTATCGACGAAATTCTGTAAGTTAAATTTTAGGATTGAATTTAAAGGCGTTAAATTCATCAATAATTTAAACCTCGTCGCAAGATTCTACTAAAACCTAGTAAAGCCTTGCAACGAAGCTAGCCTTACCCGACACACCGCAAAGCCACTGAGCATCAAGGCTCTATGAAGGCAGTGCAATGCCTCAAAATATGAAAATTCTTAAAATTTATAGTTGTATCCTGCGTAAACGCCGTATTTTTTACCGTCGTTATCTTCGATATAATCGCCGTCTTTGTACCACGCCTTGCTTGCTTTAAAGCCCATTTCAATCTCGCTATTGGAGCCAAACTCATACGCAGTACCTATCTTGCCGCCCAAAATGAAGCCACCCAGCGTATCGTCTGCTCTAACCCAGCCGCCATTGCTATAGTCTATTTTAACTTCAGTATCTAGCACCGAAAGCCCAGCGTAAGCGCCTAGGACGAGCTTAAATCTACCGAAAAGCTCCGGCGTAAAATCCGCACCGGCTACGAAATCGTGCGTGCTCCATTTAACCTTTCTTTTCGAATTGGCATTCGAGCTGGAATCCTCGCCCTTAAATCCGTAAAAATATCCGCCGTAAGCTCTAAACGTGCCGAAGTCATATCCGGCTTTAACGCCGATTTGCGGCTGTCCGTCATCAAAACCTGCAGCTTGGTTTTTGAAATTGTATCCGCCCTCGCCGCCTATGAAAAGCCCCTCCGCCATCGCGCTTACTGCAGCTAAAGAACTAAGCAACAATGCTTTTGCAACTAAATTTCTCATATTTACTCCTTTCGGTGAAATTTCAACCGCTATGTTAGCGTTAGCTTATAAAACGCGGTCTAAATTTAAAGTAAATAAGGCGCTCCGTAGATAGGTTATATTAGA
>NZ_CALIJA010000116.1 GCF_938017615.1 uncultured Campylobacter sp.
AAAATTTTAAAATTTACGCGCTGTTTTTCCCCGCGGTACAGCGCGTAAATTTAAACTAAATAGCAAAATTTTAAAATTTATACAGGCTAAGTTTATCTCTAAATTTAGACCTTTAAATTTGTATAAAATTTTTTGTATCCAGCCAAACCGAATCTTAAGCGAGTGGCAAAATTTAACTTTAAATTTATCTTGCGTTAATTTAAGCTCTAAATTTCCTTAAATTCAAATTTTTCAAAGAAACTTTATTATATACTTCCCATTCACTTTAAAAAAAGGACGACCATGCCAAAGATGAAAAGCGTGCGCGGTGCCGTCAAGCGTTTTAAAGCGGGCAAAAACAAGATCAAAAGAGGCTCGGCGTTTCGCAGCCATATTTTGACGAAGATGTCTCAAAAACGCAAGAGGAATTTGCGCGAGGCCCAATACGTCGATTCTACGAACGTATCTGCGGTTAAAAAAATGCTTTGCAAATAGTGCGAAGTTAGTTTTTGACGAAAGTCATTCAAACTCCCCTAAATTTATGGATTTTAGGGCAAGATCCCAAAAGGGACGCCGATTAAGAAAGGATTAATATGGCAAGAGTAAAAACGGGCATCGTTAGACGCCGCCGTCACAACAAGGTGCTAAAGCTTGCGCGCGGATTTTATAGCGCAAGACGCAAACATTTCAGAAAGGCCAAAGAGCAGCTGGAGAGAAGCCTCGTTTACGCCTTCCGTGACAGACGCGCGAAAAAACGCGATTTCCGCAGACTTTGGATAGTGCGCATCAATGCAGCTTGCAGGCTGAACGACATCAGCTATTCTAAATTTATAAACGGACTGAAAAAAGCGGGCATCGAGCTTGATAGAAAAATTTTAGCAAATATGGCTATGAACGACGCCGAAGCTTTCGCAACCGTCGCGAAGAAGGCAAAAGCAGCATTAAAATAAGCTTTAAAATTTGGCCGTCTTAGGGCGGCTAAATTTTTAAATTTCGACAAAGCTTTTAATTTTAAAAGCGCGTCCGCAAATTTGTCGAAATTTAAGAATTTGGATAATTTTATTTGAGGCGGTGCAGAATGCTAAAGTCTTTGAAAAAAATCGTATCTCTTGCGCTTGTCGGTGCAGCAGGGTTCGGCTATGCGAGCGAGCAGAATTCCTGGAGCTATGCAAACGCGCAAAAATCTCCTTCCAACAACACTTCCCGTTCCGATGTAATGAGCGCTGCGGACAGCCTGGGCGCGAAATTAAGCAGGCGCGACGCGGCTAGCGATAACTCAGCGAGTGAGCAGTACGAAAACTCGTTTCGTATCAAGCTCGAGTACGCAAGGGGCTTTGCCAAAAAGGGCTCATATTCGGGCAGGCTTAATAATCAGCGCGTTATGATGCCTGCATTTCGCTGGACGGGCAATAGCGGCGTAAATGCCGAGTTTTGGAACGGCATTACCAATATAGGCGGCGCGCTGGTTCCTTATGTGGCTTTCGGTTCATACGAAGCGGCGACGCCGGGCGATCAAACCACGCAATATCTGGTCAGAAGAGAAGAAGACGCAGTTCAGATGAAGCGAAATATCGCGGCGGGCATATCAAATTTAGGCTATACCTATACTACAAATTCTACTAGAAATCTAAATTTAGTCTATGCCGATATAGATAATTTTGTAAATTTCTACGGCAGAGAAAATATCGCGGGATACTTCATCGACGAGGTTAATACCGAAAACAATCCCGCAACTATCGCCTATATGAAGAGTATCTACAATTATATCAAGACCAAATACCCGGGAATGCTCGTTTTGGCAAACAATGGCTGGGGCGTGCGCGACGCCATAGCTCCCTATGCGGACGTTTGGATGCTGCAAGAGGTGAGCGCGGACGACTACATAAACCACTATCGTCCTAGAACCTCTGAGTTTGAAAAAGACCCCGCAAATTCCTCTAAAATTTTGCACGTCATATACAACGCAAGACCGGATCAATACGACGAGATCATAAGGCTATCTCGCGAGCGCAACGCGGCAAATCTATTCATCACCTCCGATACGAATGCCTATCCTAGCGGATACGACGATCTGCCTACCTATTTTGAAGCGCTGATGCTGGCGATCAATAATTTCACGCCTAAAAACGGTAGCCTGTTTTCGCAGGTCGCAAGAGGCGGCAACCGGGTAGGCATCGAGATGCCGCGCTCGAAGGTCGATCTGGATCTTACAAAGCTTGCAAGAAATTCCGCTTATAAAAATTTAGCCGATACCGACGGGCAGGAGTTTAACGTAAACGTAAGCGCGATTGGAAACTACGGCGGGGATTACAAAGACCGCTCGGGCGGCGTCAAATACGATCACAAGAGCGACGGAATTTTACTCGGAGCCTCCAAGAGAGTGGATGATCTTACGCTGGGCGTGATCTTTGGGTATCAAAAATCTGACGCTTGGTATGAGGGTAAATTCGACGGTGTCAAAGAAAACATCAAATCCTACGAGCTCGGTCTGGCGGGCAGATATGACTTTAACGAAAACGTGGATCTGGCGGTAAATTTAACCTATTCGACGAACGATCATAAATTTGAAACCAACAACGGATTCGGCGCTATCCACGGCGCGAAATACAAGTCGCAAATTTGGGATTTCAGTACGAGGGCAGGGTATAAATTCTTATTTGAAAACGGCTACATTAAGCCATATTTGGGGCTTGGAGCGATTATGGTGAACGAGGACGCGATCTCTAGGCTTAAATTTAGCTCCGCTTCAAAAACCGCGCCGAACGGCACCGCGGGAATTTACGCGATCAAGGCTTTCGGCGATCTGCAGATATTCGCAAATGCGGAGTACGAGCATCGATTTAGCGGCGATTCGTATCATGCTAGCAGAAAGTATTCGGACAGATACGACGTGGAGGGGCTTGATTATTCTAGCGGCGTATTTAACGGCGCGATCGGACTGAAATATAAGATCCTTCAAAGCGTCGCACTTAGCGCGTCGTACGAGCTAAGCGAGAGCAAAAATAGCCTGGCAAGAGCCGCTTTTGACGTGGAGTTTTGATTTTAATTGGAGTAGCCCAAGATAGGCAGCTTGAAGCACAACTGTAAATTCCTCTTTGCCGCAAAGCGAAAATTTTATGAAATTTGCGGCTAAATTTTACCTGGGCTTTGCTGCGAAATTTTAAAATTTCGACCGTGGATTTTGCTTGCATATTTTCTCGCTTTTAAATTTCATACACTATCGCTTTTATGCTACTTTCAATATAAAAATAGTGTGGAATTTTGCTGTAGAATTTTGCACGTGTCTTTTAACGGTATTAAATTTTAAAATAGTGCTGCTTTAAATTCCGTGATTATGAAATTTTAAAATTTTAATCTGGTTCGATAAAGAGATTTTGCTAGGCGGCGGGATTATAAAAATTCTAAAGCAATTACTCGTAAAATTTTATAAAATCCGGATTAATTAAAATCGCTAAGGCTAAGACGATGAGGTAGAATTTTGCGGATCGCTCCGCAAAATTTAAGAAAGATTATTTTAGCTTGTCTAGTTCGATGATGTAAGGCACCGAGTTTACCCCCGCACCGAAGTATTTGGCAGCTAGGGCTTTTGCAGCATTTAGCTCGGCAGCGCTTACGTCTTTGGCGCCTGCTTTGTTATCTTCAGCGTAATATTTTTTAAAAACCGCTATCTTTTGCTCGTCGGTTTTAGCATTTTTGATCTCTTTGTAGATGAGCGCGGATTTTGCGTGGCCGTCATCGCCGTGAACGGAGGTCATGATTATATCGACATTGTTATTTTTTAGCGTTTCTTCAATCCTTGCCATCTCTTTGCGGCAGAATGGACACAAGGCGTCCGTCAGCATCAAAATCGTAGGTTTTTTTGGATCGTTTCCTAGCTTGATGATATTGTCTTTGCTCTCTGCTTTGAAGACCTTACTTAGCTGTCCTGCGATGCGGTCTTGTTTGATCTGCTCCTTATAGACTACGCGTTTTTTAGGATCGATGATATCGGTAAAGATCAGATCGCCTTGGGTGAAGATGATCTCCTCTTGCGACATATTGCCTTGAGAAATCTTTAAAACGACCGCTTCAACGCCCTTTGGCTCGCTAAGTGGGATGCGCTCGGCGACCTTTATTTCGATGCCTTGAGGCGCGCCGCCGTAGATGGATAGAATTTCGCTGTCGCTTAGAGCCGCGTTTAGGCTCGCTGCGAGCGCAACTGAAGTTAAAATAGCTTTTTTCATTTTTTTCCTTTGCAAAAAATTCCGCGCATTGTAGTGCAAAATTTTAAATTTTTACTTTTTCAAATAGCGCTTATTGTCGATCGTCACGATATTTCCCATCTTATCTAGGTATTCGAGGTAGCAGATTACGAATTTTCTGCTAAGCCCAAGCTCCTCTTTGGCGTTTGTGACGTTTACGAAGCCCTCTTTTTCGATGATTGCGTAGAGGCGTTTGATCGCTAGGGCTAAATTTTCGGCCTCGACGAAGAGATTGTGCGCGAGACGGACGACCTTTTTGGCGTATGTTAGCTTTTTTAGCGCGTCATCGCCGCTTTCGCGGTCGATCTCTAGCTCGTCGTAAATGTTATACGGCGCAAGCGGCGCGATACCGCCCTTTTTGATGAGATCAAAAATTTTACTTTCCAGGCTCTGTTTGAGCGCGTCAAAATCCACCCCGGATTTTACGTAAACTCCGCCCTTTTTGGAGATGATGCCGCCTCGCTCAAGCTCGCTAAGCGCGCGCGCAGCAAGATCTTCGCTGGCCCACGAGAGCTTTAGGGCGATCGAAGCGGGCGAAAAGATCGCGTAGTCGTTTTTTGAGACGATAAATTTTATGAGGCTTTTCACGTCCTCGATCGCGCTTAGATCGTAAACGCATAAATTTGCTTCGTCAAAATACGTCCCCTCTAGACCGCGCGCGATCTTTACCGCTTCGTCGTACTCCATTCCGAAGCGCTGATACGCCGAAAATAGCCCGAATCCATGCTTGTGAAAGAGGCTTAAAATTTTAAACGCTTCGGTGAAATTTCGCTTCAAAAGCGCGGTGAGAAGCACGGCTTTGCTCTGCTTTTTTAGCGGCTCGACTACGGCGTTTAGCACGCGTCCGCCGCCGATTACGCGCGAGTTTGACAAGCAGACGAATGGCTCGCCGAATTTCAAAAACATCGTTTTGTCAAATTTAAAGCTTACGAGCTTCTCGTTGCCTTCAAGCTCCTTTAAAATGAGCGCTTTTGCCGCGCTTTGCTTGCTTCCGACGCAAAACAGCACGTCTTGATTATGCGAAATTTCGCCGCTAAAGGTACAGTCGGCTTCATTAAAGCCGCGGAAAAAGCCCTTTTTGCTTAGGATTTGCCCCTTTTCAAGCTCACTCGTTTTGGCATCTAAGCTCAGCGCAACGCGGTTTGGAGCCTGCGCTAGCGGCGTATCCTCGTCGTGGATCTGCACGCTTTTGATGTTAAAAATTTTACCCAGATCGCAGTTATAAAGCTTTTCGCCCTTTGAAATCGCGCCGTTAATGAGGCTGCCCGTTACGATGGTGCCGAGCCCCTTAAGCGAAAAGACGCGGTCGATGTAGTAGTGCACCACGCCGCCTCCTTGGCGCTGCGCGGGCTTGATATTGAAGAGATAATTTTTCAGCTCGGCGATGCTTGCGGGATCTTTTATGCTGATAAAAAAGGTATTTAAAATTTGCAAATCCTTAAATTTGGAGATATATTCCTTACACTGCGCCGCGACCTCGGATCTGCGCGCGTCGTCGGCTAGATCGCACTTGCTGATGCATAAGATCACGCTTTTTACCCCAAGCAGCGATAAAATTTGAATATGCTCTTTGCTTTGCGGCATTAGCCCGTCGTCCGCGGCGACTACCAGCATCGCAGCGTCGAAGGCATACGCGCCGCTAATCATCGTCTTTACTAGATTTTCATGCCCCGGAACGTCGATGAAAGCGACGTTGGTATCCCCAGAGCGCAGATGCGAAAAGCTAAGATCGATCGTGATGCCGCGCTGCTTTTCGCTTGGCATTCGGTCTCCTTCAAAGCCGTTTAGCGCCTTGATTAACGCGGTTTTTCCGTGATCGATATGGCCTGCGGTGCCGATGATTACGCTATTCATAAATTTCTCCGATCTTTTTTATTAAATCTTGCAAGTCGCTTTTTAAAATCGATCTGAAATCGAGCAAAAATTTATCATCCTCGATCCGTCCGATTATACCCTCAGCGCGAAATTTTGCCTGCGTGCTCTGCGGATCTGCACCGTCAAGTATCGCAAGCGCGATGCTAGGATAGGAGGCGCCGGGCATCGTGCCGCCACCTACGAAGGTGGTAGTAGGCACGATCTGCGATTTTACGCCGATGCGAGATTGCACTAACTCCGCTCGCTCACGTAGCTCATCTAGGCTTAGATGGATCTGATCTATCGTCGTGATGAGGTGAAATTCTTTATTTATATACGCTTTGATCGTCTCGGCAAGCAGGCTTAGCGTGATCTTATCCACGCGCAGCATTCGCAGTAGCTGGTTTTTTCGCAGGCGCGCGATGAGCTGCCGATCTCCTAGGATGATGCCGCACTGCACGGAGCCGAAAAGCTTGTCGCCGCTAAAGCTAAGCAGCCGCACGCCGCTTTTTAAAAGCTCAAAAATGGATGGCTCGCTTTTGCCTAGCCCAAATCCCAGCTCGCTCGCGTAGCCGCTTCCAAGATCGTAATAATCGATGATCTCGTTAAAACTTTCCACTTTTTTCATGCTAAATTTTGCAGGAGCAATCTTAGAAGCTTTAGCGAAAATTCCGTTCTCGCCGTCTTCATGAAAACACTCGCTCTTTTCGGACGGCTCGCCGCTATTTAAATTTAGAGCACTCGCAGAGCTATCCGCTAAGCTTAAACCATTCGGCGCGGAATTTAAAATTTCGCCCGCTGCGTCCGAAGAGCCGCCGCAAAGATCTGCTAAATTTTTAAAGCTTGCCGCTCTAAGCGCTAAAAATTCTCTCTTTGCCTGTGAGGCGCGACGTGCGAGAGCCGCCACCTCTGTAGCGCTTACGCTAGAGCTAAAGCCCGAAATTTTAAAATTTGAGCGGTGCACCTTCATCAAGATCGCCGTATTTTCATTGATCGCTTCTTCGTAATCGTCCAGCTTGGTTTTGTTCGTAGTGCCGATCTCTACGAGCTTTGCGCCCGAGTTTGACATCACTTCGCTTACTCGAAAGCTTCCGCCGATCTCGACTAGCTCGCCGCGGCTTACCACGACTTCACGTCCGCGCGCGAAGGTATTTAGCACCAAAAATACCGCCGCAGCGTTATTATTGACCACGAGTGCGTCCTGCGCGCCGAAGAGCTCGCTGCACAAAAGCGCTATGTAGTCGTATCTGTTGCCGCGCGCGCCCTCGGATAGGTCGTATTCTAAATTTGAATACGAGGTGATGATCTTTTGCGCGCGGGCTAAAATTTCGGCGCTGATGACGCTGCGGCCGAGATTTGTGTGTAGCACGACGCCAGTTGCGTTAATGAGCGGTTTGAGGCTTAGATTTTGAAATTTTTCGTAGCGCGATTTGATGCGCGCAATGATCTCGCTTTCGCTTGCGAGCTCGCCTCCTTGTAGCGCCTTCCTGCGTGCCTCTTCGATGAGCTCTTGCGCGATTTTGATGATTTGCGGGCGGAGGCAGTTTTGAAACTCCTGCGCGTTTGCGATTTTGTCGATTTTTGGTAGTTTGATTCGTTGCATTGCGACCCCGATGCCTTAAAATTTAGGCGATTTTATCATTTAAAGCTTTGATTTTGCTTTATCTATAAAATTATTAATTTAAATTCGATTTACTTTAAGTGCAGAATTTAAAAGCTGTTTAGAAAATAAGAGTAAAACCCGCCTAATTATCAATTTAGGATAGATTATGAAAGAACATGGATTTTACGCCGCGGGGCTAAAGGATGTCGTCTTAAGCGATGATATCGAAATTTGCGGCGATGAAGAGGGGACGAAAAATGAGGAATTTATCGTTGCTAATTCGCCGAAACTAAAAGCGCAAATTTATGCGCCCGAGATAAATTTTTATATAGAAAATTCCGCAGATGAGCCGCTACAAATCGCTAAAAACGTAGATATTTTGTATCGCGCCAAGGATATTGCCTTCGACGGCGCGCTAGATAGCGACTATCAAAAGCCCGTCGGCAAAAACGTAATTCTCGCCTGTGATGAGCCGCGAGAGGGGCTTGTGAGGCTACTTAGGCGGCATGGATTTAAGGTGATCGCGTTAAGCAGGGCCGAGATTAAGTTCGTCTACGGCGAGATTGGCGATCTTGCAGTTACGATTTTAAGTGAGCGAGATGAGGTTGAGACTGAGGCGGATTTTTTCTTGATTAGCGGCGCAGCGCCCTATCAATTGCGACAAAGCGGCTGCTACGAGATATCGGGGCTAAAAGACGATGAAATTTTAGAAATTTTAAATTCCAAAAGCCCGGTTTATCATTATAAGAATTCCACGATCTTCGATCCTGCGATTTGCCAGTATCAAGGTAGGCGAAATGAGCTGCGAGCGCCATGTGTGGAGGTTTGCCCTACAGTGGCGATTTTGAAAAACGACGAAAAGCGCGAGTTAGTATTTTCACATATCGACTGCGTCGGTTGCGGCGCGTGCGTGAGCGTCTGCCCTAGCGGCGCGCTGAAATTTGCCAAGCTGCCCCAAAGCGTATTTGGCGAGATCGCAAAGCTCTATGCAGGCAAAATTCCGTTTCTCATCGCAGAGAGCGAAATCGAGTCCGCACCCGCAGTGCAGCTTCCGTGCGGCGTGCTGCCGTTTGGAATTTTTGGAAGCAGGCAAATAGATGAGGTAAATTTGCTAAGCGCGATGCAAGAAAGCGGCTCGAGTGTGATCATTTACGGCACGGACGTGGGCGAGGGCACGCGTGAAGCGGTGGAGCTTGTCAATGGAATTTCGCGCGCGATCTACGGCAAGGACGCAGTATTTTTAGCGCGAAATTTAACCGAGCTGCAAGAGGCGCTAAAGCAGGCGCAAAGCTCTCAGCCGTGGGCGTTTAGCCTAAACGAACAGGGCCTTAGCAAGAAAGAAATTTTTTCCAAACGCGTAAGCGCGATGGTCGGCGAGGACAGCTTCGGCGCTGTAAAAAGCGGAGAGTTGCTAAAATTTGGCAAAGTAAGCATAAACGAAGCAAGTTGTACGCTCTGCCTTAGCTGCGTGGGCGCCTGTAATACCGGCGCGCTGTATGCCGATAACAGCGACAATTCGATTAAGCTCAACGCTTCGCTTTGCACGACATGCAACTACTGCGTGCTAAGCTGCGCCGAAAAGGATACGATCGAGCTTCAGCCTTGCGGCGTGGAGCTTGAGCCGGGATTTTTTAATTACAAAATGCTAGCCAAAGACGAGCTTTTTAAGTGCATCGAGTGCGGTAAGGAATTTGCGACGAGCAAAGCCGTGATGAAGATCGCGGATATGATGGGCGCGCATTTTGCAAACGAGCCTGAAAAGATGAAGACGCTTTTTTGCTGCGGCGATTGCAAGGCAAAAATAATGATAAAAAAACAGATAGAAGATGCTAGAAAAGGAGCGATGTAATGGATGCGAATCTACTTCAAGCAAGAAGCTACTACTACGAATTTTTTGCAATTCCGTTTTTTTTCTATGAAACGGATGCGAAATTTAAGCGCTGGAAGGAGCAGCTGGAGTTTTTACGCAGCTCGCCCATTGTGCCTAGCGATGAGGCGGAATTTCAAAATTTGGCGAAATTCGATTTTACAGCGTTTAAAAGCGAGCAAAATTCCGTGCTTTTTGATTTTTCATACGCCAACGTGCCGATGAGTGCGAGCTTCTACGACGAGGGACGCGATGATGGGCGTATGCGTGTCGCGGTAATCGACGTGCTAAAAAAGAGTAAATTTCGCCGTAATATGGAGCTTTGCAAAGAGTGCGAGGACTATGTGGGATTTATTTTTTACCTGCATTCGACTCTGCTGCGCGACGCGGCTGCAAAACACAGCGCAGTTTTAAACGGACAAAATTTCGTGACAAAAGAGCAAAATTCCACAAATAGCGCGAGCTGGACGGCGCAAGACGGAAAAAATTCTGCAGGTTCGCATGGCAGTAAAAATTTTACAGGCCCGCAGGATGGCAAAAATGCTGCGAACTCGCAATACGCTAAAAATTTCATCGGCGCGCAAGACGGAGAAGCGCTGGCGTTAGAGCTTTTTACGAATGTCACCAACAGCTTTGTGGATGAGTTTAGCGAGCTTTTGTGCGGGCATGTGCGGGCGGATTTTTTCAAATCATTAGGCGCACTAATGAGAAGCTTTTTTGCGCTAGAACGCTCGCTTTTAGCGCTTGCCGCTCCG
>NZ_CALIJA010000117.1 GCF_938017615.1 uncultured Campylobacter sp.
GATAGAATTTCATTTTTCACGCAGATAAAATCGCGCACCACAAGAGCTACTTTTAAAATTTTAAATTCACTCGCGCAGATGAAATCCTAGTTTCTCGTGCTAGCGGAACTTTTCGCGCAAGGATTATTTTTAAATTTAACCTCGCTTACGTTGCGCGCGAGGATGGAATTTGCTCCGTTTTAAGAGCCTAAGTGTGATTTTGCCCTGCTGCAATACTGCTTTTAATTTAGCTATGCCTCAAAAGCCAGGCTGCTTAAATTCCACCGATGATTTCGCGCGCTTGTGCGATGCTTAGGGCATTGCGGCTTAGTTCGCTAGATTCGCCAAACCCCCAGCATACCTGCAAATACTCAAGTTTTGCGCCTCTTAGATCTGCCAAGTTTGCCTGAAAGCATCGTGCTGCCGCAGCTTGTGAGTCTTCCGTCGCTTCTGCTTTTACGGCAATTTTAGCGCCTTTAAAGCTTAGCGTTGCCGCTCCGTCAGCACCTGTGTCGTTAGGGCGAAATTTTTCATCCGCGTTAAGATTTTCGTCGCAAGAGCTTAAGCTTCCGCTGCTAGCGCTGAAATTCTTTCTACTCGTGTCGCGGCTAGCATTTAAGCTCTCGCCGTCATTGCCGTCTTGAAATTCTAAATTTTGTAAAAATTCCGCGCCGCGGAGTGCAGCTAGTTCATCTTTTTTGCTGTCACCCAAAAAAATCGCGTTTTTGTGCGGTGAGCGCGAGATTACGTGTAGCAGCATCGTAGGGTTGGGCTTTGAGGGCATCTGCTCGTCCGCGCCTACGACCAGATCAAATAGCCTGCGCACCCCTGTTTTTTCTAAGATCGCGCTTAGGGTGTAGGAAGGCGCATTGGAGGCGACTGCGAGAAAAAATCCTGCTTTTTTGCACGAGTGCAAAAGATCCTCGATACCCTCGTAAAGCACGGCAAAATCGCGGTAATTGCTTACAAATTCTTTCTCGAAAAAAGCAAGCTCTTCGGCGCTCGCTTCGGTTTTGCCGTAAAATTCCAAAAAGGCGTTTTTGCTCGGATCGTTGATGGTGTGGACGATGAAATTCTTTTGCAGTGGCGCTAGGCCGTAGAGCTCGCGGCGAGTGTTATTGACGCTGATTTCGATCGCGCGAGAAGAGTCAAGCAGCGTGCCATCCATATCAAAAATCACAGTTTTCATCTAGTAATCCTTTAAAAAATCGATTTTGTGTTTGTCTTTTTTGTAACTCTTATTGTTTTTGAGCTTTTGCAAAGCGTTTGCTTCATGCTGTAGTGCCGATCTAAACGCAGCATCACTGGTCTGTCCTGCCTCGCTAGCATCAAGGACGTTTTTGGCAAAGCTTTCAAGCGCCTTGGTGTAGGGGCTATCGAGATTTGTAGCGGCCGCTTTAGATAAAATTTCGTAGTTTTTAGCTATTCGCTTCGCAAAAAGCTCTGCGTCGAAATCCTCGCGCTTTAGCAGTGCTACGGCGGATTTTACGAAGCGTTCTAGTGCGCGGATATATTTAACGCGCTCATCTTTTTCTTTGATTTGCATGATCTTTCCTTAATTAAAGCGCGCATTATAGCAAAATTCGAAATTTTGGCAAAATTACGCATATTGTAAAACTATATTTTAATAATATCTTTTCTATAAATCCTGTATTATAGGTATTTTAAAACCATATAAAAATACTTGACTTTATTTTAAAATTTCGCTATTATTCGCCAAATTTTTTACAAAGGACAAAAATGCAAAAAGAAACCCTCGCAACTCATTTTGGTTACGACTCCGTCGCGGGCTACGGCACGATGGCAGTTCCCATTTATCAAAGCACCGCGTTTAACTTCGGTTCTAGCAAAAAGGCCGCCGATCGCTTCGCACTTCGCGATCTAGGACCGATTTATGGGCGTTTGACAAATCCTACTACTGATGTTTTTGAGGCGCGACTTGCGGCGCTGGAAAACGGCAAAGCCGCAATCGCGGTCTCTAGTGGGCAGGCGGCGATATTTTTTGCGGTGGCAAATTTAGCCGCGGCGGGCGAAAATATCATCATCGCGGAGAAAATTTACGGTGGCGCAACTACGCTTTTGGCGCATACGATCAAGCGTTTCGGCATCGAAGCTAGGGTTTTTGACTCCGAAACGGCAGATAATTTGGAAGGTTTAATCGATGATAAGACTAGAGCGATCTTTTTTGAGACGCTTTCAAATCCTCAAATTTCAGTTGCAAATACCGCTAAAATCGCTACAATCGCAAATAAGCACGGCGTAGTAACGATTGCGGATAACACGATCCCAAGCCCTGCGCTTTACAATCCGCTTGATGACGGCGCCGATGTCGTAATCCACAGCGCTAGCAAATATATAAGTGGACAGGGGCTTAGTATCGCTGGTGCAATCGTTTCGGGCAAAGGATTAAATTCCAAACTCAAAGGCAATCCGCGTTACGCACATTTCAACGAACCTGATGAAAGCTACCACGGCTTAGTTTATGCGGATTTAGTAGATAATTTTGATATTTACACGCTTAGGATTCGCTTGTCCCTGCTTCGCGATATTGGTGCGACGCTATCGCCGTTTAACGCGTTTCAGCTTATCCAGGGGCTTGAAACACTGCCGCTTCGGATGCAAAAACACTCGCAAAACGCGCTAAAGATAGCAGAATTTTTGCAAAATCATCCGAAGGTAAAGCAGGTCAATTATCCGGGGCTTGCAAGCTCGCCATTTAATGCCGCGATTAAAGCGAAATTTAAAAACGGCTATGCAAGCAGTCTGATGAGCTTCATCGTAGATAGCGAAGAAACAGCGCTAAAGGCGGTTAGTAAGGTTAAAATTTTCTCCGTCGTAGCAAATATCGGCGATACGAAGTCGATCATCACTCATCCTGCGAGCACGACGCATTCGCAGCTAAATGAGGAGCAGCTAAACCGCGCTGGCGTGCCTGCGAGCTTAATCCGCCTAAGCGTGGGTATAGAGGACGCGAACGATTTGATTTCTGATCTTAGCGAGGCACTTAAATAATGGCACTTTTAAGCACAAAGGGCGTTTATGGGCTGGCTGCGATTTTGCAGATCGCCAAAGCTAGCGAAGTAGCGCCGATAAGTATAAAAGAGATCGCCGAGCGTACGGGAGTTTCTAAGAATTATTTGGAGCAAATTCTAAATACCCTTAGAAACGAAAAGCTAGTGTGTAGCATCAAAGGTAAAAACGGCGGCTATCACCTAGCCAGAGATGCTAGCGAGATTACTTTCGGTGAAATTTTTACCGCTCTTGAGAAGGATCTGCGGATGACTAGCATTCAGATGAGCGATCCCGGACTGCGGGCGTTTTTTGAGAAA
>NZ_CALIJA010000118.1 GCF_938017615.1 uncultured Campylobacter sp.
CATGGACGAGAGCGCGGGCACGAACGATCTGCTCGCAAAATCTCAGGCGCGGCTGATTGCGGATTTTGGCGAGTTTGTTGCGTCTTTGGCTCCGCAGATGCCGCAAAGCACCGAACGCGCGCAGGATGAGGTGATGAAATTTTTAGCGCTAAATTCCGATCTGCAAGCGGCGATCGAGCGCTTCGGAGATAAAATTTACGAATACGAGCTTGAAGGCAGGATCGAAATTTTAGGCGCAAAGATCGTGGCAAAGTAGCCGATGATTGGCGTTTGCTCGCTATGACTTGCGCACCGCCTGCCGGTACGGCTTGTTTGCACGGCGCGTAGTCTGCGCGGCCTGAGTTTAAATTTAGAAAAAGGCGGCTCGGTAAAATTTTACCTTCTGCAAGTAGCACTTGAGCTTAAAACAAACCCGCGCGGCTTGTTTGCGTAGTGCTACTCGCCCCACTTGCGGTAATGATCGGTTTGTGAATGCCGCGCGCAATTTGTAAATACTTTGCGGCGCGGAATTTAAGTGTTAAAATGCATGAAATTTTCTGAAATAGCGTTTTAAATGTTTGCTTGCCTATCGTGCTAAATTTTTGCGGGTAAATTTGGCTGCAGATTTCAGTGCGAGTGTGGTAGGCTGAATTTGCCACAAGGAAAAATTTTGATCGTAGCGGCAAAATTTTACGAGCTATAAAGTGCAGAGGGGCTGTATCTGCTCCGTCGCGTGAGTGTGGGTTTGCTTTAAAATTTTGATTTTGCGTGGGGTGGGTTGGTTGCACGTCCGGCACCTGCATGGCAGGATTTATGCCCGCCGTGAGTTTGGGTGTCGCTTACGTGCAGCTCACGCGGACTCAGTGCGGATGCACCGAGCCGGGCGCGGCGATCGAAATTTTGGAATTTGAAGCTCGTGGCACGCTAAATTTAATAGCTCGCAAGCGGCGCGAGCGAGTGAAATTTATGTCAATTTCGTATAAAATTTCATAAATTCCGCAGCTAAATTATGTGATAAAATTTAGCTATGAAATTCCGATCGCGGAATTTCCGCGATAGAATTTTAATAGCGGAATTCCGCAAAATTTGATGTTAGCAAAGGATAAATTTTGATAGTTGCGATCGATCTTGGGCTTAAACGTATCGGCGTGGCGGCGGCACCGGATGATAAGACGCCGCTTCCGTGCGATCCGATCCTGCGCAAAAACCGTATCCAGGCCGCGCGCGAGCTGAGTGAGTTGTTACGCGAAAAGGGCGCTGGCGTGCTAGTGCTTGGCGTGCCGCGCGGCGGGGCGAGCGAGGAGGAGATGAGCAGGCGCATACGCCACTTCGCCTCGCTGCTGGATTTTGACGGCGAGATAAAATTTCAAGACGAGAGCTTTTCGAGCGCCGAAGCGGCGGAGTTTGCGAGCAAAGGCGCTAAAGGTGGCGGCAAGGATCCGCGCTTTGATAGCATCGCCGCAACGATAATTTTGCAGAGGTTTTTGTCAAGCAAGGGTTAGGCGCGTACGTGGCAACGTAATTTACGCGCGGCGGCGCAAGAGGGTTGCCGCCCGTCCGCCTTATCGCTTTTTGAATGCTCGCGGATCTTATCTCGCCCATTAAAACGAAGAGAATTTATGCGCGTCAAAAGTCGGTAAAATTTTATCGTCCGCCAAAGCTTGGCAAAATTTTGCTTTGCCTGCAAAGAGCTCATAGATTTGGTCTTGCACGGCTGAATTATCAAAATTTAAAAGGAGTGAAAATGAAAATTTTAGGATCGATCGTCGTTTTGCTCGTCGGAGCTTACACGCTCGCGCAGATATTTTTCCCGCAGGCGATCTCGTTTGTCGGATGCGGCATCGGTAGGGCTAATTCGTGCGAAGACTACGGAGCGTATTTGCTTGAGGAGCGCGATTATGAGGCGGCAAAAAAGCCGTTTGAAAAAGCTTGTGAAGCGGGGCTAGAAAATAGCTGTGCTATCGCGGGGGATTTATATTATGACGAGCAAAATTTATATAAAACTACAAAAGATAAGGGCAAGTCCGCGCGGTTTTATTCCAAAGCGTGCGAGCTGGGAGCTGCCAAAGCTTGCTACAACGCTGCGATAATCTCTTATAAAAATGCCGATAAGAAAAATACGTTCGCTTTTTTTGCCAAATCATGCGATTTAGGACTAGGTGAGGGCTGCTTAAACGCTGCGGTCGCTAGCTACGAAGAGAAAGACTATCAGGACGCTCTTAAGTTTTTCCTCAAATCTTGCGATGCTGCTTTGGCGGAGGGATGCCAAAGGGTAGGGCTAGCGTATTCAAAGAAGGAATTCGGCGAGCCAGACCTGGATAAGGCGATGATCTACTACGACAAGGCTTGCAAGCTGGGAGCGGAGTTTAGCTGCAACGTAGTAGCTGCTATGAATAAAATAAATGCAAGCGAGGTTAATGCTACTAAATAGATGACAGGGCTAGCTAGATGATAATACGGCGAGATCGAAATTAATATAGAAATTTTGCGGAGCTTTATGGGATTTTATGAAATTTCGTGAAATTTTGTCTTTAAATTTTATTGCTGAGATTCCGCATATTGCGATAATGGCGATGGATAGCGATTTTAAAATTTCAGTATCTTAGAAGTTTAGAATTTAATCTATGCTGTGGATTTTATTGACATAATTTTGACTTATCATAGACTTATCCATCGCGATATAGGGATTTCATCTTAATCTTAGTGCATCCCTGAAAGAGAAAAAATTGTTCAAACTAGCGAGTAGCTATGTAATCACAGCTGATATGGCAAAAATATCCGAAGAAGATCGCACGGGATAATTAATTTGCGAAGTAAATAAAATCAATTCACAAGGGAATGGGAATTTGTCAATAAATAAGTAAAATTATTCATTGCAAAGCAAGCAAAATCGATCTGTAAATGGGTAGATCAAGCTTAAAACTAACTCGAAGTAGCCTGTAAATAAGATAAATTGCAAGCAAGATAAATTTTAAGTAGGCATATTGTAAGAAAGTAAAATTTTAGATGAGATAAGTGGGATAAATCGATTTCAAATCACCGTAGAAGTTGGATGACGATCCTAATTTAAAGCCCCATTTTTCCGGGATTTAAGATACCTTTTGGATCGAAAGCCCTTTTGATTGCGCGAAATAGCTCCATCTCTGCTGCGCTAAAAGCTAGTGGCATAAATTCTGCTTTGCTTAGCCCAATGCCGTGCTCGCCGCTGAGCGTACCGCCAAGACCAACTGCAGCTTTGAAAATTTCGGTGATTGCGTCATGTCCGCGTCGCACCTGAGCTTCATCTTTTTTGTCGGCGACCATGACGTTGGTGTGGACATTGCCATCGCCCGTGTGCCCGAAGCAGGGCACGCGCACGCCGTATTTATCGCCGATGCGCGCGATACGGCGCAGTAGCTCGGGCAGCTGCGAGCGCGGGACGGTGATGTCCTCATTTAGCTTAAGCGTGCCGTAGATATTGATCGCCTGCGAGCAGTTGCGCCTCGCAAACCAAATGCCCGCACGCTCTTCTTCGCTTTCTGCGATGCGGAAGTAGCTCGCGCCGTTTTGAACGAAAATTTCTTTTATGAGCGCGAGCTCCTCCAAAAGCACCGCTTCTAAATTGCCGTCTGTTTCGCAGATCAAAATCGCGCCCGCGCCCTTCGGCAAGCCTTTATGAAATTTCTCCTCGACCGCGGCTATGCACAGCGCGTCTAAAAATTCCATCGCCACGGGCGTGATACCGGCTGCCATTGTCTTATACACGGCATTCATTGCTGCATCTACGCTAGGAAAAACGCCCATCGCGGTCTTTTTAAGCTTTGGCATCGGGATTAGTTTGAGCGTGATTTCGGTGATGACGGCAAGCGCGCCTTCGCTTGCGATTAAAATTCCTGCCACGTTGAAGCCTGCGACGTCTTTGATAGTGCGTTTGCCCGCTCGGATCACCTCTCCATTAGGTAGTACCGCACGCAGTGCCATTACATAGTCTTTGGTGATGCCGTATTTTGCGGCGCGCATACCGCCGGAGTTTTCGGCGACATTGCCTCCTAGCGTGGAATAATCCTGGCTTGCGGGATCGGGCGGATAAAAAAGCCCGCGCGCTGCGGCTGCTTTTTGCAGATCGATATTTATGCAGCCGGGTTGGACTACGGCGAGTAGATTTTGCATGTCGATTTCTAGAATTTTATTCATATGTTTTTCAAATGCTAAAATCACTCCGCCGTTTGCGGCTAAAGATCCACCCGTAAAACCGCTACCTGCGCCTCTTGGAACTACAGGGATTAAATTTTCGTTGCAGAATTTTAAAATTTGACTGACATCGTCCTCACTTCGCGGGAAAAGCACGCCGTCCGGCAGGCAGCGTCTTTTCGTCGCGTCGTAGCAGTATGCTGTGCGATGAGCCTCGTCAAAATAGGCGTTATCCGCGCCTAATAGATTTGTAAAAAACGCTCGCGCGGCGCTATTCATCGCCATCTAAGCCCAGCAAATAGCGGTAGTGCTTGTCGTAGTCGCTGATCGGGCCATTAGTAAAGTCCCAAATGACGGTCTTTATCTCGCCCACGCGTGAGTAAAATGGCAGCTGATAATAAGCTACGCTGCCGCTAGCGAACGTACGCAAAGGCTTGAAACTACCGCAGTCGGCAAATACACCTTGTTTATCCATCGCGATAAAAATCAGTCCGGCGCTGTTTTGCGCGCAAATTTTACGAAAATCGTCACGGCTCGGGTTTGGCTTGTGGTTGTAGCTAAGATAGGCGCCGCCAAGATCTGGGTGGATAAAATTTATATTCGGAAAAGCCTTGATAACCTGCTCGTAAATTTCAGCGTTAGGCGCGACGATTATGGCACGGTCATAGAGGAAATTTAAGATCACTTTATCGCCGCTTGAGGGTAAAATTTTAGGCAGTGGCAGTGCCTCTTGAGCTAACATATCAAAGACCTCAAATCGCACCTTTGCCTTGCCTGCGCTTTTTTGCGTCACGACTGCGCGCGCGATGATGGAGCTTGCGCCGCTACCGAAATTATGCATCACAACTCCGCTGCTACCTACGGCAATCGTAGGGCTATCTGTGATCTCGCCCGAACCATCCGTTACGCTAAGTAGGGCGGTTTCGTATCGCGGCATGTTAAATTCCGCCCCTATCGCCGCACTTAAAAATAGGCCTAAAATAAGTAAAGCTTTTTTCAAAATTCTGCTCCTGGAATAAAATTTCGGCTAATTATACATAAAACTTTGAAATTAGCGATAAAATTCCGCGGTATTTACGAAATATAAGCGTTTTTTCGTTACAATCCCGCCTTAAAATAATATTTCAAAGCGGTTTTATATGACTAGAATTTTTATATTGCTTTTTCTGTGGATAGGCGTAGTTTTTGCGAACAACCCCAGCGTAGAGAAGTTTGCCTGGCCCGATGGCGTGAGTCTGCTGCAATTTATGGAAACCGCGGGCATCCCCGCATCTGTATATTACGACCTGGATAAAGAGGATCAGGAGCTTGCCGCCGAGGTACGAGCTGGCGTGGAGTGTCAAATTTTGCGTGATCCAGCAGGTCGCGTATCTCAGCTGTTAATCCCTGTCAGCGAGGAGCTTCAGATCCACATATACCGCGATAAATTCGGCACTTTTAGATTCGTTTATACTCCGATAGTTTATGAGGAAAACAGCTACTCTTTAGGAATTCAGATCGAAAGCTCGCCCTATCAAGATATCATCAAAGCTACGGGCAATGCAGCTTTAGCTAATGAGTTTATGCTTGTTTTTAAAAACGAGGTAAATTTTAAAAAGCTGCAAAAGGGCGATCGGCTCGTGATCCTGTATGAGCAAAAGACGCGCCTTGGCAAACCTTTTGGCGGAGTAAATATCACCGCAGGAATGATCGAGGAAAATAAAAAGCCCAAATCGCTATATTTTTTCGATGATAAATACTACGACCGAAGCGGTAAAAAGGTCGAATCTTTTCTGCTGATTACACCGCTTGTTTATACTAGAATTTCATCGTATTTTACTCCTAAAAGATTTCATCCGATTTTAAAGAGATATCGCGCGCACTTAGGCGTAGATTATGCAGCCCCCAAAGGCACTAGAGTAAATGCCGCAGGGGCGGGCAAGATTAGCTTCGTAGGTCGTAAAAACGGCTACGGTAACACCGTCGAAATCAACCACGGCGGCGGTATCAGTACGCTTTATGCGCATCTTAGCGGCTTTGCTAGCGGCACAAAAGCAGGCGTTAGTGTCAAGCAAGGTCAGTTAATCGCCTACGTAGGCTCGACCGGGCTTAGTTCGGGACCGCATCTGCACTTCGGACTTTATAAAAATAAGCAGGCGATAGATCCGCTCAAGGTAGTCAAGATTGAAAAAACTAACGTCATAAGCGCCGAAGAGCTTAAATTTAAAGCTCTCGTCAAAGATATGGACGCCAGAATGGCTGCGGCTAAAGACGGCTCGAAAAACCCTGCTAAATTTGAAAACTACGAGTCGCTTATCACGATAAATTAAGGCTGAAAATGGAAAATAAAGAGCAGCTGGACGACGTCGAGGAAGCCAAAGCGCTTCTTGATGCGCACCTGGATGATACGCTTGAACATGAGCTAAGCGCCGCCGATCTTACGGAGCATTTAAAAACTCTAAAAAAGCATGACGAAGAAAAATACGTAGAATTCTTAAAAAAGCTAGATCCTGAGGATCTTGCCGATGCTGCGCTTGAGATGCCCGAGCATATGCTCGAAGACGTCATCGAAACTTTGCCTCACGAAAAGATCGTCGAAGCGATCGAGGAGCTCGAAAGCGACGATCAGGCGGAGCTTTTGCAAAACATCGGCGAAATCGACGAGGACAAGGCCGAGCAGATTTTCTATGGGCTTGACGAGGACGATCGCCACGATATTCTTACTATCTCCAAATATAGCGAAGATGAGGCGGGCGCGTATATGCAGACTGAGGTCTTTAGCGCCAGGCAGGATCAGACTCTGGGGCAGGCGGTCGAGATGCTGCGCGTTATGCGCGAAAAGGACGAGATCGAAAACGTCTTTCAGCTCTTCGTGCTCGATAAAAAGGGACATCTGCTTACTACCTTTTCGACGTCCGATCTGATTTTATATGATTTTTCGCTCACGCTGGAGCAAATTTCACAAAAATTCGGCGCCGAAAATAAAATCCACTTCGCCACCGATACAGACAAGATCGACGACGTGATCAAGGATTTTGAAGAATTTGACCTTAACGTCATCCCTGTTGTCGATGCTAACGGCGTGCTCATCGGGCGGATTACCGCCGATGATATCCACGATCTCATCCAAGAGCGCGCCACCGAGCAAATTTACAACCTCGCGGGCGTCGATGACGAAGCGGAGGACGATGAGACTACGATCTTTAAGGCGGGTCGCGCGCGCGCTGTGTGGCTAGCGGTAAATTTATGCACGGCGATCGTAAGCTCCACGATCATCGGGCTTTTCGACGCCACTATCGAAAAGTTGGTCGCAC
>NZ_CALIJA010000119.1 GCF_938017615.1 uncultured Campylobacter sp.
TATAAATCGCGGGGCGAAATAAACGCCGCCGCGAGCAAAGGAGCTTATTTATCTCTTAAATTTAACTCGCTAACGAGCTTGGAATAAACTGCGTAGTCTTTATTTTTGAGATATTTCATCATTCTTTTGCGCTGACCTACCAGCTTTAGTAGTCCTAAGCGAGATGAAAAATCTTTCGGATTTGCTTGCAAATGAGTGGTAAGAAGCGCGATCCTCTCGGTAAGAAGCGCGATTTGCACCTCCGCAGAGCCCGTATCCCTCTCTCTTCTAGCGAATTTCGCAACTATCTGTGCCTTTTGAGCCGTGTCTAAAGCCATGATGACCTCCTGATCGGTAAAATAGTAAGCGATTATACTTAATTAACCTAAATTTTTGCTTTCTTTGTGTAAAATGCACGCTTTCAGACCAAAGGAGAGAACAAATGCTTTTTACAAAAGCAAGCGAATACGCCCTGCTTTCAATGATCTGCATCGCGGGTAAGGAGGAATCAATGGATGTCGATTCGATCTCTAGCGAGCTTGGAATTTCACGCAGCTTTTTGGCTAAAATTTTACAAAATTTAGCTCGCGCGGGACTTCTAAATTCCTTCAAAGGCGCAAAAGGCGGCTTTGTGCTCGCGCGCAATGCAGATGAGATCACACTAAGCGAGATCATCAAAAGCGCCGAAAGACGCAAGGCGACAGTATTTGACTGCACCGCCGAGGGGATCGACGCCTGCCCGAACGGTCGCACGCTATGCCGCGTCAATCTAATGTTCGGCGAGCTTCAAGAGAAAGTCGATGAGTATATGGATACGATCACGCTAGCAGACATCATCGGCAAAGAGCGCAAATGAAAATATATCACCTCAGCCACACCGATCTAGACGGCTACGGCGCGCAGTTCGTCGCGGCGCACTACTTGACGGACGTGGAATTTTTCAACGCCAACTACGGCAAGGAGATAAACGAAAAATTTGATCTCATCCTCGCCCGTATCGACGAGCGGCTCGCTACGGACACGGACGAAAAAAGCCTGGTTTTAATCACCGATCTAAATTTACTGCCCGCGCAATGCGAGAAATTTAGCGGCGAGCTGGCACGTCGCAATGCCCGCATGATCCTTTTGGATCATCATCAAAGCGGGCTTGAGTGCGCGAAGAAATTCCCGTGGTATTTTTTGGACTCTTCGCGCTGCGCCACGAAGATAACCTATGATTTTTTCAGCGCGATGTTCGGCGGCTCGCCGCGGCTGGATAAGCTCGTGCGCGTCGTAAACGCCGTGGATATCTGGCTGAAGGAGCAGAGCGAGTTTGAGCTCGGCAAAGTCTGCCTCGGCATGGTCTCGGGCGCAAAAGAGATCAATAAGATCATGTTCGAGCGGGAGAGCAGGGATTATATCTTTTTCTTGTTAGAAAAAATTTTTAAATTTCAAGACGAGCCGGACGCTCACATCGCGCTAGATAGCGCGCTGCACGGTATAAAGAAAGAATTTTTTAAAAGTGAGCGCGACGATACGCTAAGCAATCTCGTCTCGCATTTCGTAGTCGCCCGCCTAAGCGCGCAAAAGCAGCGCTTCGAGATCGACTACCTCGATAAAAAGGGCATTTTGACCTACAATATCGGCAACGTAAGCGTCATCGGCAACGACTTTTTGACGCAAAACCCCGATATTGATTTCTTTATCGACGTAACGAGCAAAAAAACGCTCAGCTTCCGCGCCGACGGCAAAATCGACGTTAGCGAAATGGCAAAGCTGCTCCTAGGCGGCGGCGGGCACGTAAACGCGAGCGGCGGGATGTTTGCGGGCTTTAAGGACGCTAGCTCGTACGAAGCCGTAAAGGCGCAAATCGTGGATCTAATCGAGAAAAAAACTCAAATTTCAAAGGAAGAAGATGAAAAATAATGACGAAAAAATCGCCGAGCAGGACCTCATCTACGAGATCAACATCCTGCTTGACGCGATGCTGCTTTATGCGGGCATCAAGCGCGAGCGGCTCGCCGACGCGGCGCAGCTGTATATCGAAAATATCGATACGGTGCTTGAAAACTCGGACGCTAGCGGCGCGGACGAGGTGATCGCCGTGGTCGAGTTTTTGCGCGGCAAACACGCGGAGTTATTTGAGAATAAGGGTTAAGCGCGAAATTTTAAGCAAAATTTTGCGCGCTAGAATTTTACGAAGCGCAAACTATGCGGAGTAAAATTTCATTTAGCGCAGAAATTTATAGAGCGAGA
>NZ_CALIJA010000120.1 GCF_938017615.1 uncultured Campylobacter sp.
AATTGAGCTGTAAATCGAGCTGCAAATTTAAACTACGCATCAAAATTTTGGCTAAATTTCACTCATCAAATTTTCCTGCCGATTTGAGCCTGTTAAAAGCAAATTTGACGTATAATCTCGCGAAATTTTGGGGAGTCAAGGTGCGCAAAAACATAAAATACCTAATTTACAAGTTTCTTTTGGGTAACGTATTTTTAGCCATTTTTGTGATTTCATTTTACGTTGTTTCGTGGCATATTGAAAATATTTCAAATATCGATGTTATGAGCCTTTTGAAGGGATATTTTTTATTTCCGGGCGATATTCGTCTGCCTTTTACGACGGCGATTCTTGAGCTATTCGCCTTTTACGTCAGCAGCAGTTTGAGCGATTTTTATGTCAAAGAGGTTGATCGCAAGCTAAATTTTATATTTTTCATCGCCTTTGCGACGATAGGAATTTTAGCGCTTACCGCCGTTACTTATATCATAGTATTCGGTTTTATGCTATTTGGTCTGGATCTGGATAAAAAACTAGTAGCGATATTATCCGCCGCGATATTATTCATAGGCACCTATTCTACGGCATTTTCATTTCGCAAAAGTAATTACGAGCTCGGTAAATTTTTACAAATCGTTAGTCTAAAAAGGCGCTGGAATGCCAACGAAGCACTATCGTCTATTTTATTGTTTATAGGCATAATAATATGGCTAAACTTTATCGTTTTTGAATCTAAATAAAGCTAAGCGCATTACCTTTCGATTCCTATAGTCGCAAGCTTTAAAAATTTTGTTATCTTTTGCTCTACTTTAAAATTTTAAACCAGCCGTAGAATTCGTTCGCTTCTAGGTGCGGATCGCCCGCGCTAGAGATAAAAAATGGCTGTAGCGCGGCATTTGTTCTAAAATTTCCCGCATCCCTCATCTGCGCGCTGTAAAAAATAAGCGCATGGCTCGCAAACTGCGCAAACTCGTCAAACGAACTCGTACCCGCTTCTATCATCGTTACTTTCGCGCCTGCGGGCAGCGACTGCGAGACCTCCACCCTGCGATCCGTGACGCCGAAAAGCGGAATGCTCGCATCAAAATCCGAAAGTGCGCGGCGCGAACGAATCCAAACGTCGGGTGTGCGCGGCTTTAGATTTTGCGGCGCGGCACACGCGTCTGGCGTCAACATATCAGCACTGCCCACCAAAGCGCTAATTTCATCAAATTTAGCCGCCCGCACATCCAGCGCCGGTCTGTCGGCGCGCACGGTCTGCCCGCCTACGCCTACGTAATCGCACACACCGCGCAGCTCGTGCACGAACGCGCGCTGCTTCTCGCTGCCGATCCGCCCATGCACCGCGCCGTTTAGCGTGGCGTTGATTTTGATGAAGCAAAAGCCGCCCTCGCGCGCCAGATAAAACGGCTCCGCAAGCTCCG